>DIHU01000243.1 GCA_002420315.1 Akkermansiaceae bacterium UBA5688 | reverse complement strand
TGAAGACCTTGGTTATGGTCGAGAACTTGCTGAAGCCTTTGTTGAGAAAGGCGGTCTAGTATGAAGGAGATCTTAGCAAAAAATCTTTTGATTCTAGCCTCTGCAGGATCAGGGAAGACGTATCAATTGGGTAACCGAGTAATTGGAAAGATTGGAAAGGAAGGAGTAGAGCCGGAGCGAATTGTGGCATTAACCTTTACCCGTAAAGCTGCGGGAGAGTTTGCTGACTCAGTCCTCACGAAATTGGCAAAGGGAAGTTTAGATCCTGTAGAGGCCAAGTCAGTGTGTAAGGATATTCGTGCAACGGTCGATTTGCCAGCCGTGCTCGAAAAGGTAATTCGAGCCTTGCCTCAAATTCAGTTTACGACACTCGATGGGTTCTTCTCAAGGATTGTAAGAGGTTTCCAGTATGAGCTAGGTTTAACTGGAGGAACCTTTGATTTGCTAGAAGGTGAGCAATTAAAGACGGCTCAAGAAAAAATTTTACAAGGTGTTTTACGAGACGGTTTTGGGCAGCGACAGGAATTCTTTTACGCTTTTAGAAAAGCAAGCTTAGGCCAAGGTCAACAAGGAGTACAGAGGTCATTGGAAGATTTTATTGAGACTTGGCATGGCATCTGGAAATCGGGTTCAGGAAAAAATGCCTTTGGAAATTCCAGGGTCTTTGTGGATTTACCTCAAATAGAAGATTGGTTTGATCAGAAGGATGAATTGATCGCGGATTTACGTGATGAGTCTAGGGGGAAGACGTGGGAAGCTATGCTGGACAATTTCAGCGATCACGTTGTGGGCAAATCGCTTGTGATGAATACGTTCGGAAAGCGCTTACTGGATGTACTTGATGAACCCGGTCCAGTGGAGGTGAAAGATGGCCGTAAGATGCTGACCATCTCTCTTGACGTGTGGGAGATTTGGCAGCAGTTGTTTCGATTGGCAATCAGATGTGAGTTGTCGAGTGCGGTTTGCAAGACGGAGGCAATCGGAGAGCTAATGGAGCAAGTCGATCGCGAGCACAGGGAGCAGTTGCGCAAGCGCGGGCTTCTCAGTTTTGACGATGTGAAAATTCTTCTCGGTGAATGGAGTCAGAGTGAAGATGCTCGGTTGCGTCGCGAGCTGATCGACTACCGCCTCGACGGCCGGTATGACCACTGGCTTCTCGATGAGTTTCAGGATACAAGTCGAGCAGAGTGGCATGGGCTTGAACCTCTGATTGATGAAGCGGTGGCTGATCCGGAGGGTAGCTTCTTTGTGGTTGGGGATCGTAAGCAGGGTATTTTTGCCTGGCGTGGTGGCGACGTGAGTCTCTTCGATGACGTTCTTCGGCAGTATGAAGGGGGTATAAAGATTGAACCTATGGATGTATCATGGCGATCGTGTCCGGCAGTTTTGGAATTGGTGAATGCCGTTTGTGGTAATCTTGGACTAATTAAAGATCTTTTTGGTAGGGCTGTTAGTGAGAAATGGCAATGGAAGGATCATGAGTCGGCTAAGCCAGAGGTGAGTGGTGAAGCGAAGGTCGTTGAGGTGTCAAAAGATGAGGAGGAAGAGGCTTTGCTTTTGGAGCTGCGAAGGCTCGGAATTGGACAAAAAGAGTTAAGCTGTGGTGTGTTGGTTCGAAAAGGTGACCAGGTGAAAAAGTATGCCGAATTGCTTCGAGGAGAAGGTTTTGATGTAATTGAGGCCGGACAAAGAACACCGGGATCAGATCATGCTGTGGGAGTGGTAATCAAACATCTCATCGAATGGATAGCGAATCCCGCAAATAATTACAGTCGCGAAGTGCTGGCAATGTCACCAGTTATGGCGACTCTAGAGAAGTATGGAGAAGGCTGGGGCCGCCGTTGGGATGGTGTGGTGAGGGAAATTCAAGGTAGAGGCTATGCTCGTTTTGTAAGTGCATTAGTGGCTCCAGAGTGGGGTCGGATGAAGTTATATGGCCGTCGCCGAGCAGAAGATTTGATCGCTGCCTTGGCGGAATTTGATCGGACCGGTGAAGCGTGTCCACGAGCGGCTGTAAATTGGATTCGTGGATTACAGGTTAATCAAGCTCCCGGAGTCGCTGCGATTCAGGTAATGACGATCCATAAGTCAAAGGGTCTAGGTTTTGATGTCGTGATGTTGCCAGAGTTGCCAGATCGCTTACAGGTTCCCAATGCTGGTGATTTCAAAGTGGCGCGAGGAACTGATTGGCTGCTGCAGGTTCCTGGGAAATGGGCTTACCTGGCACACCCAGAAACAAAGTTGGCCTATGATCGTTGGGCCGAGTCTCAAAAATACGAGACGCTCTGTTTGCTCTATGTTGCCTTGACCAGGGCTAAGCGTGGTCTTTATTTATTTCTGCCCGAGGAGCCCGCTGCGCGGAGAGGAAAACCGGCGGGTGAGAGGCATGCGACCCCGGCTAATTTGGTTAGACAGTCAATGGATTTAAACTTTTCTGAGTCAGATCAAAATTGGAGCGTGAGTGTCCCTAACTCGGAGAAAGTGGAAGTGGGGAAGACCTTGAGATTACCTGAGGGCAAAGCTCAGAGAACTCGAACGAGTCCGTCTTCTCTGAAAACGGTAAATATGATGGAAGCCGGGACTGGCAGACGACTAGGGATTGAGGTTCATCGCTTGTTCGAAAAAGTTGGATGGTTGTCTCCTGGCGAAGTCCCGGCGCAATCGTTTTCTGCCGCCGGGAAGATCGTGGAAGATTGTCTAAAAAAGAAAGAAATTCATAAAATTTTTGAGAATGATGGGGGGGAACTCTATCGCGAACAGGCATTTGAGTTGATTTATCAAAATGAGTGGATGAGTGGCGTGGTTGATCGCTTGCATCTTTATCGGAACGCTGGAAAAATAATGCGAATAGCGATTTTTGATTTTAAGACCGATAGGGTGAAATCGCCTGCTGATTTGCTTGTGCGTTATACGGGGCAGATGCGTGCTTATCAGAGTGCTATGTCTCAAGTTTTTGGAGTTAATTCCTCCATGGTGGTGTGTCGGATTGTTTCGACTTCATTGGGTGAAGTGATCGAGGTGAACGTGGAGGAAAATCAGAGAGAGTTAGATCTATTATGAAGGACGAAATTGGTTGGTCCTTCGTTGCTATGAAAGGTTGCAAGGAGGTTGTATCCAGGCACGGAGGCTTTTCGGACCGCCATCGAATGAAAGTTTGGACGGAGAAGACGATTGCGCCGGTTTGGTCGGCAACGAAGGGGCCAATGTCGGTTTGTGTGCTGATGGCTCTTCATCGTATAGGGATGAATGGGAAGTCGCTAGTGGAGGGGGTGTGGCCAGAATTGAAAGCAGGGTGTCTGACGTTTGATGAGATGTTTTCTCATCAAGGCGGCTATGCCGCATTACACGAGAAGGTTTCGATTTGGGATCGGAAGGCGGTTATAGCCTCTCTCGAAAATCAGGACCCATTATGGGCAGTGGGAACGCATGGCTATCATCCAAGAACAATCGGTTTTTTAGCAGATGAGATTGTGCGTCGGATTGATGGGCGCCCATTGGGTCAGTTTTGGAGGGAGGAAATTGCGGAAACGGAAGAGATTGATTTTTGGATTGGATTACCGGAAGAGCAATTTTCTCGGGTGGCCGAGTTGGTTCCAGCGCGGCTCTCAAAATCTGGAGAGCCAAAGCCGTTTTATGAAGCTCTTCTCACAAAAGATTCGCTGACAAGGCGTGCCTTTTCATCACCTTCTGATCTCGCTGGAGTGAGTGAGATGAATCAGCCGAGGGCTTGGCAGGCAGGTTTTCCAGCGATGGGAGGAGTAGGCTCTGCCCTGGGGTTGGCCAAGTTTTACGACTGGGTCCTTCACCAAGAATTCTTAGAAGAACTAATTAGGCCAAGGATAAAAGGACTGGATGAAATTCAGAGAATCGAAAATTCCTTTGGTTTTGGCGTAATGCTTGGACTGGGTCCCAATAGAGACTGTTTCGGACACCCGGGGGCTGGAGGAAGTTATGGGTTTGCAAATGTTGAAACAGGGATGAGTTACGCCTTCGTGATGAATCATTTTGAATCTAATCTTTTTCCAAATAAGGAAAGATTAGATCTTGTTCTCTCTGCTGGCTAGATCATCGCAGTTAAGCTTCAAAGTCGATTTTCATTAGGCGCTATTTCTTTTGGAAGATCGCTAGGTGTTTATCGACGGACTTCCCGGGTGCGTCTGAAAGAGCTCTGGAATTAGGATTGATTATGGATCCGACTTGGACAGCGCCAAGGTTCGTTAGAGCTTCAATAGCAAGCTCGTGTTCTTTGTCGAAGTAGGAAGTGATAACGAGAAGACCATCGTCGTTTAATCTTTCAAGGGCTTGGTCGAAAATTTGGGTCCAGACAGGTTTATCGTTCCAGTAATTTTGATGTCGGAGAAAGGCTATATCGGGCGTGCCAATTTCGGCTAGGTCGAGGAGTCGGTCGCCGCGGTGGGTGATGAAGTCAACCGAAGTGTTTTGTTCTTTTGTTTTTTGAAGCTCGTCTTTCCAGCGGGAATTTGCCTGATCAATCTCCGCGGCGCGGATATCGAGCCCTTGAAGGTGGGACGATTTTGATTTTTCGGAGAGTAGCTTGGCTAGGACGCCTGTTTCGTCGCCGCGACCACAAGCGACATTAAGGAGGGAAAGATGGTCCTTTTTCGAGAGGTGTGGCGCGAGAAGATCGCGAAGATTCGTCTCTAAACTTGCTAGATCTTCCTGGTGGAGTTCGGTGAAAGGGGTGTGGGCCACGTAGAGAAGGTAATTTAAGATTCGGATTTTGGAATTTAGAAATTACACTACAAGAGTGGATTTACCAATCAGACCAAGGCGTAACCGTAAAGGCCCGGGATTACGAGCGCTGACTCGTGAGACTTTACTGTGCCCGGGTGACTTTGTGTTACCACTGTTCTTGCACGATGCTGAGGTGGACGAGGCTATCGAATCAATGCCTGGTTGTATGCGCTGGTCACTCAAGGGAATGGTGAAAGAGGCGGGAGAGGCTCTCGCAGTGGGAGTTCCAGCAGTTATTTTATTTCCAGCAATCGATGATTTACTAAAAACGAAAAGGGGCGAGGAATGCTTTAATCGGGAAGGATTAGTGCAGCGTGCGATTCGCGCTTTAAAGTCCGCTCATCCCGAACTTGTAGTGATGACGGATGTAGCTCTCGACCCATACAATATCGATGGCCATGATGGCATTGTAGAAGAGGGTGAGATTTTGAACGATCAAACCGTGGAGATTCTTTGCAAGCAGGCCGTGAGTCAGGCAGAGGCGGGAGCAGATATTATTGCTCCAAGCGATATGATGGATGGACGGGTGGGTGCTTTGCGGGCGGCCTTGGACACAGCCGGCTACCAGAAAGTTTCAATTTGTAGCTACACTGCCAAATATGCATCGGCTTTTTATGGACCCTTTCGGGGCGCCTTAGGATCAGCGCCGAAATCTGGTGACAAAAAGAGCTATCAAATGGATCCGTCGAATCGTCGAGAGGCGCTCCGTGAGCTTTTGCTAGATGAGGATGAAGGCGCGGACATTGTGATGGTGAAACCAGCGGGCGCCTATCTTGATGTGATCAGTGATGTGCGAGAGAACACAACATTGCCCGTAGCGGCTTATCAGGTGAGTGGAGAGTATCTTATGATTAAGAGTGCATCGGTTCAGGGGTGGATTAGTGAAGAATCAATAATGATGGAGAGTTTGATTGCAATAAAACGTGCGGGGGCTGATGTGATTTTGACTTATTTCGCGAAAGAGGCGGCAAGACAGCTAGGAAGGTGAATTATCCGTAATTCTTCGCGGCTTGAAAGGGTCAGGATTTCTGGGAGAGTTTTTTGTTAAATGAGTAAGAGAGTTGACCCTTTTTCCGTAACAAAATTCTATTATGAGTGAGGATAAAGCTGCCGTTGAAAAGCTCCATGCAAGCTATGGGAGGATGAAGGATGAATTGTCTCAAGTCATTGTGGGACAACATGAGGTTGTTGAGCAGGTTTTAATGGCAATGTTTTGTCGCGGCCACGCTCTGCTGGTGGGGGTGCCGGGGTTGGCTAAGACGCTTTTGGTCTCCACTGTTTCCCAAGCACTTGAATTGCAATACAAGCGGATCCAATTCACTCCCGACCTCATGCCTGCGGATATTACTGGGACTGATGTGCTTGAGGTTGATCCTGAAACTGGTCATCGTGGGTTCCGTTTTGTGAATGGACCCCTTTTTGCGAGTATGGTTCTGGCAGATGAGATAAACCGGACCCCCCCCAAGACACAGGCAGCTCTTCTAGAAGCAATGCAAGAAGGTCACGTCACAGTGGGCGAGCGGACACTAAATCTACCGGACCCATTTTTTGTTCTGGCGACGCAAAATCCGATCGAACAGGAAGGAACATATCCTCTGCCGGAAGCCCAGCTCGATCGTTTCCTCTTTAATATTGTCGTCGATTACCCGAATGCCGAGGAAGAACGTGAGATAATTCGTCGCGTGACTAGTCCAAGCTCAGCAACAGTTTCTCCATTGATGACTGGGCCTGAAATCATTGAACTTCAGAATATTGTAAAGAGAGTTCCAGTCGGTGATCATGTCATTGACTTTGCAGCCAAGCTTGCGCGGGCAACGCGTCCGGGGTCTAGCGAAGCGCCTGATTTTGTAAAAGAGATGGTTGGCTGGGGTGCTGGTCCTCGTGCCGGGATCTCATTAATTTCAGCAGCCAAGGCCCACGCGGTCCTTAGGGGACGGGTTCATGCAACGACGGTCGATGTCGCTTCGGTGGCTTTACCGGTGCTTCGTCACCGGGTCCTTACCACCTTCAATGCGGAAGCTGCTGGGGTAAAGAGCGACGATATCATTAAGCGTCTTATCGAGGAGCTCGGCGGGAAAGATGCCGATATTAAGATCTAGTCTCTAACTATAAGACCTGAATGGCCGAAGCTGCTGATCGTTTGAAAATGCCTGAGTGCATGCGTTTGCTTGCTCCCGAGGTAGTAGGTTCGCTCCGCCGCCTCGAGTGGCTTTCCAGGTTGCGGAAGCAAGGAACTTTGACCGGGCGTCACTCTAGCCCGGATAAAGGGGTTTCGGTAGAGTTTGCAGAACACCGAGAATATACACTCGGTGATGATTTGCGAAATCTTGATTGGCGAGTGATGGCAAAAAGTGATCGCAACGTCATTAAGCAGTATATTGAAGAGACCAATTTGCGAGCGACTATGGTCTTGGATGTCTCTGGTTCCATGACCTTCAAAGGGGGTGAATCCGAGCTCTCAAAGTTTGAGTATGGTCAGTATCTTGCTGCTGCATTATCTTATCTTTTTATCAAGCAGGGTGATGCTTCAGGGTTGGTCACCTTTGATGATGCCATACGCACTTCAATGCGCGCTGAGAATAGGCCAAGCCAGGTTCGGAGGATTTGTGAGGAACTTCATGGAACTGAGCCGGGAAAAGAAACCGGAGTCGGGAAAGTCCTCAATCAGGTTGCGGAACGAATTCCAAAACGAGGACTTGTTATTCTCATTAGTGATCTTTTTGACGAACCGGAGCAGATTGTCGAAGCGCTTCATCATTTTGATTATCGTCAGCATGAATTGGTAGTTTTTCATTTGCTGGCTGAAGAAGAGTTAAGTTTCCCATTTCAAAATTTTCAACGCTTTCACGATTTGGAGGGGGTTGAGGAAATGTTACGGATTGATCCGCAGGCGGTGCGGGCGGCTTACCTTAAAAAGTTAAAGGAATTTATAGCATCGATTGAGTCGGTGTGCGGAAATCTCCGGGCAGACTACGTGCCGGTGACGACCAAGACTCCGGTCTCAGAAGCTCTGGTCCGTTATCTGGGAAGGAGGAAGAGGTAGCATGCTCTTCCGCAATCCACTTTTATTGGCAGGTTTAGTAGGTGTCCTGATCCCCATAATTTTGCACCTGATTCGCCGTCAGGCTGCGAAGCCTTACGATTGGGGAGCGATGCGCTTCCTTTTTGATACCGTGGCCGCTCGCCGTCGACGGATGGAGTGGGAAGATTTTTTGCTGATGATTGCCCGGTGCCTTTTGATTGCCTTAATTGTCTTGGCAGTCGCTCGGCCATTTGTGCCGCCTAACTCGGGAATCCCATGGTTATTTGTTCTGCCGCTCGCTTTGCTCGGTGTTGCGGCATTTGGTGGCTCTTTTGTTCTCTCTTCGATCAGGTGGAAATGGGTGATGCGCGTGTCTGCTATTCTTATGTTGCTTGGGGCAGGGTTTTTAATTTGGAAAGAAAAAGCTCTTAACTTGGAACGGTATCAGACAAGCGAACGCCGCGATGTAGCGATTGTAATCGATGGGTCGACTTCAATGCTATTGAGTCAAAATGGACAGACGACATTTGAGCGTGCAGTCAAGGAGGCAATGGATTTTGTGAAGGATGCACCGAAAGGCACCGCTTTTTCAATCATTCTCGGTGGTCCGGCTCCTGAACTAAAGACTGGAACTCCTCTGACCCATCGCGCCGATGTTTTAGAAGTTTTAGAAAATCTTGAACCGGTGGGGGGAGCATTTCGGGCGCACGATGCGCTTGGCGTGGCTACGCTTTCACTTGCCGAGGGAAGAGGTAGTAATAAGGATCTCGTCGTTTTCACCGATCTGCAACGGATCGGTTGGCAGTTCGACAGTACCACTTCATGGGCTAATCTTGGAGATGCGTGGGAAGGTTTACCCGATGGTGCGAAGCCTCGGCTTTTGCTCCGTTCGTTTGCTCCGCCTGAGAAGTTGCGTAATGTTTCGGTCACTGGGATCGAGTTTTCCCGTGATGTAGTTGGGACTGATCGTGAGATGGCAATTCGGATTTCGATTGAGAATACTGGAACCGAGGTTGTCACACCTGGCTTAATGAGAGTTACGATAGGTGGGGAGGAATTAGAACCTAAAGGATTGGGGCAAATGGCCTCGGGTGAGAGCTCGATCCTAGACTATCGTTATCAATTTTCGAGGACTGGGCCACAAGTGATTAAAGTAGATCTCGACGGGAATGATGATCTTGACGGTGATGATGTGGCCGAGAAAGCCATTTGGGTAAAAAAGACCCTGCCTGTTTTAATTGTTGAAGGGAATGCTGGGGCTTCTTTCTTTCAGCGCGCAGGTGGTTACATTTCGCTTGCGCTCGCGCCAGTGTCTGAGAGAGAAGAAACCTTTGTTGATCCTCGGGTTATTGATGCAGCGGCACTGACTCGTGAAAAGATCGACAATGACGCTGTTATTATTCTGGCAGATGTAACCCGCCTTCCGGCATCGGCCGCTGCACGGATAGCGGACTTTGTTATCAATGGTGGCGGACTATGGGTAGTCGCCGGTCCCAAGTTAGATCCAAGTTATTATAATTCGTGGAGTGGGGGTGATGGAAAGCTTATGCCTCTAAAGCTTGGAGAAATGAGGCTACCAAAAAATGGAGTACAGGCTGCCCCTGGGACTTTTGATCATCCAGTGCTTCGTCTCTTTAAAGATGAAGTGGGTCAGGATTTAGGCGAGGCCGTGATAGATGGTTATCGATACTCCTCAAATCTTGTAGAGGGCGCGCTTTCTGCGGCTCGATACAGTGATGGGGAAATTTTTCTGGCAACTCGAAATTACGGCAACGGTCGTGTGATTGTAACCACAACTCCTCTTGACGCAAGAATGGGAAGCTTGCCAGCACGTCCAAGCTTTGTCCCTTTTGTTCACGAGATGACCAACTGGTTGGCCGGGGGTCAGACGGTGGATTTAAATGTGCGAGCAAGTTGGAGTCCGTCTCTTTCTCTTCCAGGAGGAGGTGGTTTGAAAGCGGAGTATCGTTCGCTGGAAAACCGGGGTGAAAACATGAATCGTATTGACCCGACGATTGATTTTAATTGGGGGAATCGTGCGCCTGAAGAGGGATTTCCGGCTGATCGATTCGGGGTGACTTGGACGGGGTCGCTGGTGCCTCCAGCAACCGGTGAGTATGTTTTTGAGATTACTGTCGATGATGGATTCCAACTAAAACTTGATGGTGAAATTGTTTACGAAGGCGAAGAAGCGGCACAAGGGCGCAGCTCGAAGGTCGAGTTAGTGGCTGGTAAACCGGTTGTTTTCTCAGCGAGTTATGAAGAGGAGTGGGGTAGCGCTTGGGTCACTCTCTCTTGGGAACGCCCGGATGGGGTAAAAGAAGTGGTTCCGGCGTCGGTCTTTATCCCGGTGAGTCAGGATGAATCGCGTGTGATTTTGGGAGGCTCTTTTGCAAAAGACCCAATGGGAGGGGAGCGGGATGTTGCAGCATCTCTTGGTCGGCGCGGCAAGCTTTTGGAGATTGATGGATCGGCTATCCCCGGTGAATATTTGGTGGGAATTCCTGATGTGGTTCAAGATCTAATGTTGGGTGAGAAAGAAGTTCCTCTTGTGGTGGAGCGCGAGGGGGATGAAAGTCGACTCGAATTCTGGAATGAGGATGATCGGAGATTGATCAGGCGAGAGGTTAGCCTCATTGAATTAAAATCAATCAATGATATATTGGCTGTGTTACGGGGCGAAGGATTCGGTCAGGAAATCTGGAAGATCTTAGCAATAGCAGCGCTCATCTTGTTTTTACTTGAAGGTTTTTTAGCTCGCTGGGTTTCGAAATCGCGGGAGGCGGGAGAGGAACTCAAAGTGGATTTCGATCAGAGGGATGAGGTTTCCGATGCTTTTTTAAAGTCAGCTGCTGAAACCAAGGGAGCGAAAGGAGGAATAGCGTGAAGATCCTAATTCGTGCTATTTCAATGTTCTTCGCACTTTGGGGTTTGGTTCTACTTTTAGCTCGTTGGTTAGAGATCAATCCTTTTTGGCCAGCCTGGCTACTTCCTTTGATTGGAGCTGTTGGGGTTGAATTGATTTTATGGTGCTATCGATACGAGTCTACTGCAATTAGTTCGCAAAGAGGGCGGCTTTTGATAGGTCTCCGATTTGCAGAGCTTGCCTTGCTTTTGTGGATTCTGCTTCAGCCGGTTTGGAGCCGATATGTTGAGCGTGAGATCGAGCGCGAAGTGATTGTGATGGTTGATGATTCGGCCTCTATGGACCTGGTTGACAAAGGGCGAGACAAGTCACGACTTGAGCTCGCTCGCGAGAAATTGGACAAAAGCGGTTTGCTTGCTGAACTCGATGGAAAGGTTGCAGTTCGTGAAGTGCGTGCGGCAAGGAGGGCTCTTCTTGATGATAATAGTGAAGTGGAAGGTTGGGATCAGGCGACCGATTTAGCGGGAGGTTTGGAAGCCGTTCTTGATCAAGTTCCGCCAGATCAGTTGGCTGGCGTGGTTTTACTCAGTGATGGTCGCCATAATCGGTCAGGAAGCGTTGAAGATGTTTCTCGACGATTCGGAATTTTAGACGCTCCTATTGCCGTAATTCCATCGGGTAGTGATGTTCCTCCAAAAGATGCTGCGATCATTTCAGTTCGCTCTCCAGACTCGGTCTATCTTGGCGACCGAATCCGAGTAGGTGCCCTTTTGAAGTTCGATGGATTTCGTGGAAAAAAAGGCAAACTGCAACTGTTTGCGGGCGACAAAGAACTTGAAGCGAAGGAAATTTCTGTTCCCCAAGATAATTATCGTGAAGAGGTGAAATTTCGCCATGCGCCCGAAGAGGGAGGTGTTGGTGAATACCGTATCGTTCTGAGCGGCTTAGTAGACGAAACCTTTGAAAATAACAACGAATGGGAGTTTCAAACCGTGGTGAGCGATGCCCGGACAAATGTTCTTTTAATCGATCGGCATCCGCGATGGGAGTTCCGATACTTGCGAAACCTCTTTTACGGGCGCGACAAGTCAATTCATCTCCAGTCGGTGTTGCTCGAACCGGATCGGATTTCGGGGCATACTCCGCCAAAGGTTGTGGCATCGGCAAGTCGTCCGTTTGGGGAAGCAAATGCAACTCATTTACCTGAAGTGGAAGAAGAATGGCGAAAGTTTGATGTCATTATTGTCGGTGACATTGGTCCTGACTCTTTAAGTGACGATCAGTGGAGGATTTTGGAGGGTTGCGTTAAAGAGAGAGCCGCACTTTTAGTTTTGGTGGCGGGCCCCGAATATATGCCGCATTCTTTTAGGTCGGAAGTTGCGCGCAATCTTATCCCGGTAAGGTATGAGGCTTCGCGCAGGACCTTTTATGGAACTGACGAAGAATTCCGTTTCTCGCTTACTAATATTGGCCGAAATCACCCCATCACAGCGCAGGTTGAAGGGCAGATGAGTAACGAACGTCTGTGGAAACAGTTTCCGGTGATTCGCTGGAGACATCCGGTAGAGGGTTTGCAGCCTGCTGCTGAGGTTTTGCTTTATGCCGAATCGACTAACCAAAAAAAACAGAAAGTCGATTCAGCTACCAGTCTTGATGCAGCACTTTCTGAGGTGGCTCGTCGTCGTGAGTTGGAGGCTGAGAATGCTCTTTTGGTGACCCGCCAAACAGGCGCTGGTAAGGTCGCAATGTTACTTGCAGATCGAAGTTGGCGTCTCCGTGAAGGTGTTGGCGATATTTATCATCATCGTTTTTGGGGGCAATTAGTTCGTTGGGGGGCTGGTCCAAATTTACGCGCTGGTAACGAAAAAATTAGGCTTGGAACAGACCAATTGACTTACACTGGTGATGATCGAGTTCAGATTATGACACGTTTGCGAGATGGAGAGCTTAACCCAATCGAAGATGAAAACCTAATCGCAGAGGTTACTCACGAATCAGGTGAAGTAACTCAGGTAGCTTTAAAATATCGCGAGGATTCAAATGGGATCCACGAAAATCGTGCGGGTCCGTTTCGAAAACCCGGGACATATGAGATAAAGGTTCGTGACGAAGTGGTCACGAGCTTTCGTGTAGTTGGTGCCCGAAGCGCAGTCGAACTTTCTGAGACAACTCTCAACCAACCGCTTCTTGATTCCGTGGCGCAGATGTCGGGTGGGCGCGTTTTAAAGGGTGAAAGTGCTCTTGCAGACCTCTTCCTAAAAGGCGATGAGACGCGGACCGAACTACGAGAGACTTCTCTTTGGGATACCTGGCCAGTATTTCTTTTGTTGGCAATTCTTCTGACCACAGAATGGGTGATTCGTCGACGTGGAGGCCTTAGTTAAGATTCATCGCGCGAGTTTCTGCCTGTCATTGTCAATTTTACTAGCTACAGGAAGATTCGGATAATTTCAGAGTTTTAGAAAATTTGTTCCCCAGAGAGCTGTGTATGATGAATCATGCCTATTATTTTGATTTGCGGGTTCTTGTCAGATTTTTCTCGCAAGTCCGAAGCTAGATCTACGAGACTTTTAAAGAAGGTCTGAGTTCTCTAATTTTAAGATTAGCGCAAGTGTTACTTGGTAAGAAAGCAATGAAGGTGATAATCTCGGTGCCTAATGATTCGGGCACGAAAAAAGTTAACGATTTACGATTTAAGAAAGCTAAAGGGAGAGCGCTGCCTTACTCATATCCATGTAAAGTCGCCGGAAGAGGCTATCGCCGCGGAAAAGGCGGGAGTTGATCTTATGAGTTGCAGTTTTGATTCGCTTGAGTCCCAGGCTCAGCTTCCGAGATTGGTGGAGGCAGCTCCTAATAGTTTTTTTTCTGGTGCAACTCCGCATGGCATAGCTTCGAACGAGGAGGCAATTCGGATTGGCTTTAAGGCGCTTGAGCTGGGAGCAAGCTCAGTCTACTGCTCAGCAAGCCCAAGGATAATCGAAGCGATGGCTAGGGAGGGGATTCCCGTAGTTGGACATCTGGGTCTTGTGCCTCGGCATGTGACATGGACCAATTACCGAGCAATCGGTAAAACTGAAGAAGAGGCGAGGATTCTCTATGATAAAATGAAAGAGCTCGAGTCTGCCGGGGCTTATGCTGCCGAAATTGAGTGCGTTCCTCATCAGCTGGCGAGTTGGCTGTGTGGTGAAACTTCGATGCTTCTTATGTCACTAGGCTCTGGTTCGGGTTGTGACACTCAGTTCTTGTTTTCGGATGATATTCTTGGCGATTATAACGAGAGGCTTCCTAGGCATGCGAAAGCTTACCGTGATTTTTCAGCTGAGTTTTTTCGTTTGCAGGAAGAACGGATTGCGGCCTTTAAAGAATATATTGCCGATGTGGAATGCGGTATCTTTCCTGACTCAAGTCATTTGATTGAGATGGATGAAGCTGAATTAAAAGCGTTAAAGGATTCGATAAAAGAGTCTTAAGGGAGAATTCGGTTTGTGATGTGACCGTGACATCGAACGAACGGAAGTTATGATCTCGAAAGCGGGTGGTGAGATTTTCGTGATCAAAGCCAAGTTCGATTACAGTCTAACATCTCGTGCCATTCTGTCTTGATGAGGATTGTTGTAGGTGTCGAAATTTTCGAAGAGCATGAGTTGAACCTTCTTTGCAAAATCAATCTTGGAGAACTTCAGGGCAAGCAAGAAGGATTAGAATGATAGGGCTAATAATAAGAGAGGTGGAGTAGACTGTGTGGCCCGAATTTCTATCATGAAAAATTCTGAGGATTAATATTTAGTGGCAAACTTACTAAATCTTCTAATTATGCTTGGTGTAATGATTCGTTTCCTCTTACCTGACTTCAGTCAGGTTTTATGAAGTGTCCGCGCTGTGTGCAGAAGATTCATCTAGAGGCATCCTCATGTCCTCATTGTGGGTTTACGATGGTGCACGCCGACGGGGTTTTTGGATCCCAAGATATAAAGCTAAAAAAGTTTTCTGATGTTGCTGGTGTTTTTAGAATGAAGGACCGCGAGCCGATGCGGAAGACTTTGGAGGATTTTGAATCGAAGTTTCCCCAGTTATTTGTCTCGGTATATTTGGGAGCATTTGAGGATTTAAGCAGTATACGGCAATATGGTTTTTGGATGCTAAATCGAACCCATTACGTTGATGTTGACCCTCAACGTCCCAATTCAACTGGGATTTTGATTCTTGTGGACGTAAATGCAAAAAGTGCATCCATTACTTTTGGTTATGCTCTAATGCCTTACCTTAGTGAGGAAACTACTTTTGAGGCTTTATCCGCCGGACATCCCTTTTTTCTACAGGGGGATTATTTGAAGGCGCTGAAGGCAGTGATTAAGAAATTGGAAGTGCTTCTTGTTAAAGGGTGGAAGCGAGCAAGAAAGGACCCCGTTAAGGTGTTGGCTAGAGGTGGGCAGACCCTTAAAGGGAGTATTACTGAGCATAATGAGGCCGGGATTTTAGAGCTCTCCAGCGAAAAGGAAGGGGAGGTTAAAGGATGAGAAGGGTGTTCATATTTGTTTTTGCGGGCATGACCTTTTCGGCTTGTGCTCAAGCTCTACGGGAGGACTCTCTCTTAGAAAAGGACGGTTCCGATGGGCTTCCGGAGTGGAATGATCAGGAGTTGGAAGCATTGGAGGCTGGTGATTATGTTCCTGGCTCAAGTTTAATGGGAAAACTGGCGCGTGAAATTCTCGATTCAGAAACACAGGAAGTTATTGTTTTAGATCCGGCGATTCAGGAGCTCCCGGAGGAAGAGCCAAAGTCGTTGGAATGGTCAAAAGCGATTGGAGAAGAATATTTGTCTGCTTATTTCAGAGGAGGGATGGATGGGTATTTGGTCGATCCTCAAGAGTTACTTGTAACCCAGGAATTCAGAGATCGTGAGATTTTTCTCAATCGTCATGCAAAAGACTTCATTATCGATTGCTATTTTTACCTCTTCGATGGCTTGCAGGAAATTCCCGAAGAAGAGAGTCTAGAGGCCCTTGTGAAATCTCATTTCGAGAAAGATAATCCAGTGGCCGTTGTTTTTTATTTTATGGGAAACCCGAGACGTTCTCAGTTGGTTTTTTCGAATAGAGTCTTGGATGTTGTGAGATTAGAAGAGCGGGAAAAGGTCCTTCGACTTGCGATTGAGGATGCTCTGGAAAAATCTGATCCCGCCTCACAGCTGGATATTTTCTCGATTAAGCTTTCAATGGGCTTGGTGAAACTTGAGGAAATTGTGACCAAGGAAGGTGGCTCACTTTTAGGTGGTGAAAAATTTGTTATGGACGGGAAAAGTAGGCAGCTACCAGATCGAACAAACCTCTGGGACAAACTTACCTCAAATGAATGGTTTTCGAACACTCTGGTTGGACTTTCTTTATTGGGTCCCACTTGTTTGCTTGGGATTTGGGTGCGTCGAAGTAGAAATAAAGGTAAGACTTACGTTTTTCCGGTCGCCGAGGGTTCGGGACTGCTGGATGCTCCCCATGGTGCTGGAGTTGGAGGGGTTCTTTTTTTTGTTTCGGCGACAGCCTCGCCATCAAGTCAAACGCAGGACGTGCCCGACTACCTTCAAAAAATTTAAGAATCTTTATTCATTTCTTTAAGGGTTGATTGCTATTTTTTTCACTTTTTGAAGTTGAAATGAATTGGGCTTTGTTTCGATTCTAATCGTGTCCGGTTATTAGATAATTCAATTTTCACAGCGATTTCACGTCACAATCTTTAGGAGATTGATGTTTTTATGTGTTATCGGATTCGGGAACTGAGTAAGATCTTTTTCGAACTCTCTATGACACCTCTTTTCCGGAAAATTCTTGGAATGAACTGGGTCCTCGTGCTTACGATGTATGGGCTCTTAGTATTTGGGATTTTTGCGATAGAGAGCGCGGCACGACATTTGCCTGGGCCTAGCGGAATCTCGGGTGGTGAGTTTTTTGCAGGACGGCAGAAATTTTGGATCGGTCTTGGGACGCTCGTTTATTTCGGTGCCTCATTAGTCGATTACCGCTGGGTTCGCTGGCTAGGGGTTCCGATTTATATAATTGGTCTTGCTCTCACAGTTAAGGCGATGGGAGTTAACGATGTTTCTCACCGTTTAAGCATCGGACCACTTACCTTTCAACCTGCTCAAAGCGCTATCGCGGCTGGGATTTTGGTGATTGCGACTCTTTCTCAAGATTTACCCAAAATACATCGATTTTTTGGAGAGCCCTTTTTTAGGGTTCTGCTTATTGGGAGCCTGACAGGGATTCCTTTTCTCCTTGTTGTGAAATTGGGTGATATGGGGTCGGCACTTGTTTGGCTGCCGGTTGCCGTAGTCATAATGCTCGTCAGTGGAATTCCATGGAGGTATTTAATTTTTCTGGCTGCTATTGCGATTGGAATGGCTCCCATCGCCTACTACGCTGTTATGCCGACCGCATCAGAACGTGGAACGGAGCGAGTTGAAACCTATCTGGAATCGCTCGAAACTGGGGTGGTGGAAAACACCGATGAAACTTACGCCGCTTACTGGGTTTCAACTGCGGTAGGAAAAGCTGGGTGGAAAGGGACGGGATTTGGAGCTACTGAGGAGCAACAGTCACTTCACGCTAAGAAACTGATTCCTTGGACGACTGCTCACAATGATTTTATCTTTGCTGTTATTGCCGAGGAACAAGGATTTAGGGGGGCTCTGTTGTTGATTACAGCATTTGCCCTCCTTCTTATCCAATGCCTCTTCATTGCTTTTTACAGCCGAGACTTAGCGGGGAGAATTATCGTTGGCGGCGTTGTAGGTCTCTTTTTTGCACACATGTTTGAGAGTATTGGAATGTGTGTCTTACTTACACCTATTACGGGGATTCCGCTGCCTTTGGTAAGTTATTCTGGTACTTTTGTAGTGATCTGCATGTTTTTACTAGGTTTGGTGCAAAGTGTTTGGGTGCATCGTAGTAAATACAAATATATTACGATTAAGACCTAGTTCTTTTGATTGAAGAAAGGTCCCAACCCAAATCACGAGAGGATCTGCAAGAGGATTCAATTGCCTTCAGAAAAGAGTAGACTGAGAGATACGATTTGCCGAGAGCTCACCCATTATCAATGAAATACCGTAGACAGATTTAGCCGATTTTTTTAAAGAAGGAGAGAGCAGCCTGATTCCTTCATTCAATATTCTGAACCTGTTCGCGTATTTTCTCTAACTCGGTTTTGGCGCCCACGACACTCTGGCCAATACCAGCATCGTTAGCTTTGGAGCCGATCGTGTTAAACTCCCGATTAATTTCCTGGCAAAGGAAGTCGAGTGATCGACCCACGGGTTCACTGGAATCAAGATACTCGCGGAAACGATTGATGTGAGAGGCGAGTCTTGTTGTTTCCTCGGAGATATCGCAGCGATCTGCAAAGAGGGCGATTTCTTTAAGAAGGCGCTCGTCATTGAGATCGATTTCAATCTCAGCTTCCCGTAAGCGGTTGTGTAGGAGCTCACGTTGGCGTTCTACGACATTAGAAGTGGCTTTGCAGATGACGGAGGAATGGGTTTCAAGGGTGTTGAGGCGCTTAAGCAAATCGGTCTTGAGGTCAGCCCCCTCAGCTTTTCTCATTTGAACCAAATTTTTCAGAGAGGTCTCAAGTGCCGGATGAATTGCTTTTTCGGCCTCATTAACATCCCAGACGGAGTTAGAGAAGGTTAGGACGCCTGGAGCTTTTATGAAGTCAGACGCTTCGAGGGCGACAGGCCGACCAACGAGATCTGAGATCTTATTGAACGCGGTCTCAAGAGCTCGAGCCCGGTCCGGATTCACGCTGAACGAATCGTCGCAACCAGAGACGCGTTCGAGATGAATTGAAATATTCGCCCTTCCGCGGGAAATAAACCTGAGAACCAATTTACGAAGATCGGCTTCAAGAGCCGTGAGTTCACGTGGAAGACTGAAATGAATGTCAGCCTGCTTGCGGTTGACAGTCGCGATTTCAACCCGGGCAATGAGTCCATCATCCGCGTGTTCAGCACGACCGAATCCGGTCATCGATTGCATATTTCAATAAGTAGTGGAACAGAGATGATTTTACCAGAATCACTTACGGTCTTTTTCCTCATCAGGTAGATCCTCATCAGGGAGGAGTGGATCGTAGTCAGGATCGTCTTCAGGCAGAGGTTCGTGGTTTGGGTTGACTTGCGGAGCCTGATGCTCGCCCGGGTATTCCATGAAGTCATCACTGGCGTCTTTATCTTCGCCCTCTCCAGTAAGATCCATGTTTTCGTGGTCAGCGTGGTAGTTTGGATCATGATCATCATGATACTCGTCATGATGGTATGGATCATGATCCGGATCAGGGTCTAAATCAGAATCATCATTCGAAGAGGAAAGAAGGCGAGCCATCCGGTCCTTTTCTTCCTCTTCTTCAAGTTTTTGAACTTTTTTCTCATGAAAGTAAGAGAGCCAAATACAAATCTCGTATAAAATGACCATTGGGACTGCTAGTAGCGAAAGGGTCATCATGTCTGGAGTTGGAGTGATTAGAGCAGCGATCACGAAGATAGCGAGAATCGCGTAAGATCGGGTCTCACGCATCATGCTGTGGCTGAGTAAACCAATCTTGACTAAAGTCATAACGACCACTGGGAGTTCAAATGCGAGGCCGAAGATTAGGACGAAAGTGGTTGCAAACGAGATATAATAGCCGATCCGCCAATCGTTGGAGATTCCCATGCTCTTGCCCCACTCGTAAAAGAAGGTGAGGACATTTGGTAAAACAAAGAAGTAGGCAAAAAAAACTCCCCCAAGAAAAAGGCCAAAACCAATGGTGAGGGCTGGCCAGAGAGCTTTTCGTTCATTGTCTTTTAGGCCCGGAACTATAAACTGGAGAAGGAAATAAAGGAGAAACGGAAAGGAGACGATAATACCAGCGAAGAAAGCCAGTTTCATCGTGAGCATGAAAGTTTCAGTCGGCTTGAGCGAACTCATGAGCCGGAGGTTTCCCTCGGCATTTAAGTTGTCCGCTGGCTGGCTCACTAGGAGCTTGAGAGCAAGTTCACGTGCCTCGCTTTTATCGTCCGAGATAGAACTGATGAAATCCTCCCGAGTATCTTCGGGGAGCTTCAGGGAAGCTCGGTAAAGAATAGCGGCTTCGGTGAGCCGACGGGTCCGCTTGTCTGTAGCTCTTTCCCACCATCGATCGGCAAGTCCTGAATCGTATTGCCCTAGCGGGGCTGAAACCTCTGCGAACGTGAGAGCATTTTCCCAATCATCGAGAGAAATTGCTTCTTTTTCGGGAAGGGTGGCTTCATGCCGTTCTACCCAGACTTGCTCTACTGGGCGCCGGATCACCGACATAAGTTCATCCTTATAAAAAAAACAGGCTAGGGTCGAGATGAGAAGCGTAAGAACAACCCTCGTGACCATAACTCTCAAATCCTCTAGGTGGTCGAGAAAGGGCTTTTCTTCCTCCGGATTAGCCTTATCTCGGAGTTTGAAAATTTTATTGAGAAAAAACATGCGACGGGGAGTTGCATACGCGGGATTTTCCTAAGGACAATGGAAAATTTACCTGGAAATGAACTACGATAAAAAAAGGATGAACTTTCAAGGTGTTGCTCTCCTGCTGTGACTTGATAGATTTTCGAGTAGATGCCCACTTTGACTCTCGCTGATTTGAAAGAATCCGTTCCAAAAACGGGTTTTTTCGCGGATCGTGAATGGATTTGGTCTCCTGAGCCTTTTCAGCTCAGTAAGAATCAGAAGAAAATACTCAGTCGCTTGGGGCGTCCTCTTCATCGGTTCCAATGTGCAAGTGACGAGCTTTATCGGCTGAGTTCGGAAGGAAGGCGTCCGGAGTGGATTGCTAAGTTACTTGATGCTGGGAAACCTGACTGGATGATCGCGCATCAGCGGTCAAGCGAGCAGCGCAATGTTATCCCAAGGGTGATTCGGCCTGATTTACTTTTAACGGAAAATGGTTTTATTGCGTCGGAGCTGGACGGGGTTCCTGGTGGGATTGGGACCTTGGCATGGTTAAGTCAAACCTATGAAGAGGCAGGGTTTGAGGTTTTTGGTGGGGCAAAGGGGATGTTAGATGGATTTGCTTCTCTTTTTGAGGATGGTGCTGAGATTCTTGTTTCCGAGGAATCAAACGATTATCGCCCGGAAATGGATTGGCTGGCAGCGGAATTAGGTGAGAAATTCACGGTCCATCAGGCAGAAAAGTGGAAGGCTAGTAAACGCGAGTGTTATCGTTTCTTCGAGTTGTTCGATTGGAAATCTATTCCAGCGATTCGAGAATTGGCGAGAAGTGGTAAGATTACGCCTCCCTTAAAACCTCACTTTGAGGAGAAGCTATGGCTTGCTCTTTTCTGGGCTCCATCGCTCCGCAAGATCTGGGAAAAAGAGCTTCGAGGGAGTCACCTGCAAATATTGAAGAAACTTATCCCCTATGGCTGGCCTGTTGATCCCTCCGAGATTCCTCCTCACGCGGCAATTCCCAGGCTTGAAGTGAGTTCATGGGATGAAGTCGGGGAGTTCAGCCAAAAGGATCGCCGACTTGTTCTTAAAGTCAGTGGTTTTAGCAATCTCGCGTGGGGGTCCCGGGGTGTAATGATTGGTCATGATGAGCCATTGGAGCGCTGGAGAACTGCGGTGAATGACGCCCAGTCTCAATTTATGATCCAGCCTAGGGTGATGCAGGAATTCAAGGAAACAAAGCTGGTTGAGCACCCTTATTTCGAACCAAAGACGGGTGAGATTCGCATGATGGAGGGGCGGGTTCGTCTTTGCCCGTATTATTTTGTTAGCCAAGAAGGGCAGAGTTCCTTGGGTGGTTGTCTAGCGACAATTGTTCCACCAGATAAAAAAAAGATCCATGGAATGCGGGACGGAATACTTGTCCCTTGTATGTGAAAAAATCCGAACGCCCACGAGGACGAACGGATTTTAAAGAAGTTCAAGAGATGTTACTAATTGCTTTTGGGCCAGCTGTAAACGTTGTCTGAGTCATTCGAGCCACCAACTTTTCCATCTTTACCCATATGATAACCGATGACCCGGACATCCCAGACAATCTCGTTTCCAAGGACTTGCGGCTCACGAAGTTGGTTATCGTAATCATAGTTAAACATGAGACGGTAGTATCGATCTGATTTGCTTGGGTTAAACCATGGTCCAACGAGTTCGGCACGGTTCTCAGTGCGTTCGAGGCCGCCGACTGCCGAGGCTCCTTTTCCCTTAGCTTGTTTCCAGGTGAAGAAAGTTTGAAATTTCGGATTTTCGTCTTGGGAACCTTGTTGACCAAGAAGTGGCCCCATTAATCGGTTATCAGTGACTTGCTCAGCATCGATAGCCGAAGTTGTAGCCATTGGAAGGGCTTGGTATTCCTCAAAAAAAGAATCACAAGCCATGATCAAATTGCTAAGACACTGGGTGGCTTCTGTCTTTTTGGTGGTTTCTAGTGCCTTGTTATACATTCCAAACCCTAGGGAGGCCAGAACGGCGATAATTGAAATAACGACGAGTAGCTCAACGAGGGTAAATCCGCGTCGTGTGAACGAAGTTGGAAGTGTGTGTTTCATGATATTTGGTTGATTTGAAGATCTCGGAGAGAGAAATAGTTGATTTTGAGGAGCTTGGCAACCAAAGCCTTTCCGCTTCTGCACCGTGATGTCCTAGTATAGCACTTCTGGAGTAAGCCTGGGAAGAATTTTGATTCTGATTTGTGAAGGCTTACCGGCTCAAGAGAGCGATACCTGTTTTTGGAAGTTCTGATACGGTAGTTGTTAAGATCGTTGAGGTAGTCCAAAGTATCGATATGCCAAAACCAGAGGAGATGAAAAAGCGAATCATTGCGCTTTTGGGTAAGGAGGGTGGCCGACCATGTAATAAGAGTGAACTTACTCGGGCTTTAGAATTGCCTGGAAGTATGCGCAAGGAGCTTCGTGAAAATCTTGCTGAGTTAGTAGAGGCTGGAGAAATCGTTCATGGAAAGAAGGGGCGTTTCAGCGTAAGTGGTGCGGGTCGAAGTCGCGGGGGCTTAATTGGACAAATTAAAGCGGCCCTGGGAGGACACGGGTGGTTTTTTCCCGACAAAGCAGACGAAGAGAATCTCGCCACTGGGATCGATTTCGATGAGCAGGATCGTTTTTATATTTCTCCCCGCTCGATGGGGATCGCCCTAGACGGTGATATCGTTCGAGCGAGATTGGTGAAAAATAATTCAACCTCTAAGGAACACAATGATCTACGTGCGAGGGTGATAGAGGTTGTAGAGCGACGTTCGAGTAGGGTGACGGGCGTTTTTGTTAAAAAGGGCAAGTTTTCCTCGGTGCAAACCAATGACGAACGTTTACCACCATCTATTCAGATTGGTAATACCCTTAATGCGAGATCGGGGCAGCTCGTGGTCGCAGAAATCACAGAATGGGAACATGCTAAGGATATACCTAAAGGTCACCTTATCGAGATTTTAGGATGGCCCGGGGACCCTGGAGTCGATGTGGAGGCAATCGTCCATCAACACGGGATTAATCCGACCTTTCCTGTTCATGTTGTCGAGGCCGCAAAGAATATCCCGATGGAAATATCAGAGGAAGAAATTGCTCGTCGAGAAGACTGGAGGAAGCGCGATGTTATAACAATCGATCCAAAAACAGCAAAGGACTTTGACGATGCTATCTTGGTCGAGAAAACCGAAACTGGCTGGCGGCTGGCGGTGCATATCGCTGATGTCTCCTACTATATTAAGCCTGAGAGCGTCATGGATCTTGAAGCTCGTGAGCGCGGGAACTCAACTTATCTTGTCGATCGTGTGATTCCAATGTTACCCGAGGAACTGAGTAACGGAATTTGTTCGTTAGTCCCACAAGAAGATAGACTTACTAAATGTGTGGTTATGGATTTCGATACCGATGGCCGCATGGTGAAAAGTTACTTTTGTGATGCCGTGATCTGCACGCCTCGAAAGTATGCCTATGAAGAGGCTCAGGAGGTGATAGAGAATCCAGGTAAAGGCGGAAAACTGGGTAATAGGATCCGTGAAGCCTGGAATTTAGCATCGCTTCTTCGTAGACGCCGATTTGATAATGGAGGATTGGATTTAGATATGCCGGAAGTCAGCATTATCCTAGATGAGGAAGGTGTGCCTACCGGATACCAGCGCGAAGAATACAATGAGAGCCATCAGTTAATTGAAGAATTTATGCTCTCCGCCAATGAGGCGGTTGCGCGAATAGTTAAAAATTCAAATCGACCAACTATTTACCGGGTTCATGAAGACCCTGATCCAGATAGGTTAGAGGAATTTGCTGAGCTTGCCCGTTCCCATGGATATGAACCAGGAGACCTCACCAATCGTCGTCATATTCAAAAGCTAATTAATGCGGCAAGAGGGTCGCTGGAGGAACCAGCTATCAAGGTAGGTCTTCTGAAGAGCCTAAAGAGAGCTTGTTATATGGCTACTCCCGACGGTCATTATGGCCTAGCAAAAACTGACTACTGCCATTTCACCAGTCCCATCCGTCGATATGCTGATCTTGTGATGCACCGTTCCTTGCAACCCTTGCTTAGAAATAGGCCAAAGGAAATCGACCGAACTCCGGATTCTAAGCGCTGTATTGAAATAGCTGAGCACATCTCTGGAACAGAGCGAACGAGTTCGGATGCAGAGACCGAAAGTCGTCGTATGAAAATGCTCGAGTGGCTTGAGCTGTCTTCGCGTCAGGAGAAGCCGCCGGTATTTGATGCAATCATCACCGAAGTCCGGGCGATGGGCCTGTTTATGGAGTGCACTGATATCCTTCAACGCGGGCTTGTAAAGAGGGTAGGGTTTCCTGAGGGGCGCTGGTTTTTTGAAAATAATGCTGACCGCTTCGCGAATAGCAGGGGGCAAATTCTACAATCAGGAACTCGCATGAAGGTAGTGGTTGACGAAGTTGATCGAATTGGAATGAAGGCAGATTTCAAAATCATCGAGGTGATTGGTGGTTCAATTCAAAAAAAGACAGTTCGTGATTCTGCCAGAAATAAAACAAGTGGTAAAAAGGGCAAATCACTGAAGGGCAGTCAAAAGAGTCCAGCCCGACGGAAGGTCGTTCGGAAGTCAGCTCTTAATAAAGCTCGCCGCCGGAAAAGGAAGTGAGTGCTTTATTAGAATGATTTCGGAATTACATTAAAGGGGCCATCAATTTCCAAAGAGATCGTCCAGGGGTATCGTGCGTAGTTCGCCACCTTCGTTTAGACTCTCCTCCTCAGTTTTCTTATCGCTTTTCTTTAATATGTTCTTCTCGCGTGTTGAATAGAGCGACCGGTCAAGATCAGAACGAAGTTGCCCGATTATCTCCCCCCACCATTTATTATCAGCTTCGACATCCTCTTGGTAAATCTCTTGTTGGGTAAGATCAAAAATTAAATAAAGTTCAGATGAAAGATTATTGGTGCGCGGAGGCTGCGCTTTAAATCCATTAACAATGAGTCCATCGGTGTAATCAGCGTGATAGCTGACTAAAAGCGGGAATGCTTCTCGCCGTTGGTTTGCAGTGAGCTGATAACGGTCGGTGAGTTTACGGAGTTGTTCCTGAGATTCCCGCTCAATTCGCCGGCCAACTTCTTCCAACTCAATATTAGAAACAGTTACTTCGTAGTTTGTTGAATCCATTTCTTCGACCTTCCGCTTGTCGAGGGGGAGTGGTGCTGATAATTCGCTACGTTTAGAAGGTTTTTGTTTTTGGAGAACCGTTAGGGGTGGAGTTGCTTGAGGAACTTCATCCTTCTTCACTGGGTTGTGAGAAGCAGCAAAATAGGCTGCTAAACCCGAGCCGCCGAGGAGAGCGATAAAAAGAATGAATCGGTGCTTATTCATCGAACCTTATTTGAATTTTGAACTCATCATCCAGTCATACCAGTCTTTTTCAAATGAAGCATCATCCCCGTAACCCATAGTTTTTAAAAGAAGATCTTTTGTCGGCTTTACGTTTCCACGAATTGAAGTAATAAATTCCTGATATTTTTTCCTGCGTTCATCGGTGCTAACCATGAAGTAGTTCAGTGCAAATATATATCCGGATTCGTTCGGCGAAAGGGTGATGATCTGGGCGTCGAGTGTCTTTTCAAGACTTACCCTTTTATCGTCTTTGCAAAGTTTTCGTAGGATTCTTGGCCATGATTCTTGGGGCCCTAGTGTTCCACCCTTACGGGCATCTACTTTCGCGTCAGGATTTTCCCGGTAGTAGGCTTCGAAATCGAGATAATAAATCGAACAGCGGTCAAAGACCATGTGCTCAGCGTAGTAGCCCATCCCTGCTGTCATCCAAAAGGGGAGATTAGCCTGGTGGGTGCGACTTTTCATTAATGCTGTTCCAAGATTGTGCACTAGGATTTCCTTGCGATCTTTCTCACGTCCCCCGCCTGATTGCTCAGGATCGCTTTTGCAGATGACAAGATAACGGTTCATTGAGTCGAGGTAATTTCCAACCTGCTTCGTGATCTGAACATTGCCGCTGCGCCAATTGTGACGGTTGGCATCGATCATGACGCAACTATGAAAATCATGACCGTTTTCGACTAAATAGATGGTGAATCGGAACCTGTCTTCTTTACCCGCTTCCTGTCCGCCGGGTGTTCGGAATTCGTTTTTCTCGAAATCCCTCTCTAGTCCAGGAAGAATCTCAAGCATTACCTCATAGGTTTTTTCTGAATATTTCCGACCTGGATCGGTCCCGGTGCTCTTGGTTCGGATCGTGAAATGATCAAGGTCCTTTTCCTTCCATTTTAGGTCCGGGAAGTGTAAAGTTTGACCGGCCGCAAGGCTGGCTACGAGAAGAGATAAAACAACCTTCCATTTCATTTCCTAGGTATATCCTAGGAGCTTGCCGCTGGCAATGAGGGAAAGATAGTCCTGATTATTTGAGGATCATTTCTTTATCGTTTCATAAGCCTCTCAAAAAAAGTAAAAGGGTAGAAGGATGCGATTTCGGCTTCCGAGGGGGTATTGATACACGACATTCCCATGGAGAGGTTCTTAGATAAGCTAAGGTAGTGCAATCATTCATCTGATTCCCAATTTAAAGGCAAAGAAGCCCGATCAATACTGACCGGGCTTCTTTATAGTTTGGGTATGGGGGGAGCTAAAAACTACTTAGCAGCTGGTTTTTTACCCTTTTTTGGGGTGCCTTTGCCCTTTTTGCGACCATCTTCGCCCTTGCCAGCTCCACGTAGGCCACCGCGGCGAGCTCCCATGGACTTGCGAGCTGCCGCTCTTTCCTCTTCGCTGAGCTTTCCGTCACCATCCTTGTCATGCTTTTTGAGGAACTCTGCCTTGCGAGCCTCTCCGGCGGCTTTGCGCTCAGCTTCGCTGAGTTTGCCATCACCGTCTTTGTCGAATTTCTTCATCATTTCGGCACGACGGGCAGCCATTGCTGCTTTGCGATCTTCTTGGCTGAGTTTGCCGTCACCTTGAGGAACGGGGCGTTTTCCGGGGCCTCGAGCTCCTTTTTTGCCATCACCCTTATCAGGCTCTGCAGTTGCAACGGCACAGGTGGCAATCGCGACGATTATTGATCTTAGTATTGTCTTCATAATAGTTTTTCTAATTTTTTGGGAGTCTGAAGTGATCCCGGATTCGGACGATATAACCCTTCGTTGGAGGAGAGTTGCAAAGTTTTTAACGAATTGTCATTGCGGTTCGAGTGCATATCCCAAAGATCCTTGGATGCAGGAGGGGGTTAATAAACCAAGTAAAGCTGAGGTCTTCCGGGCCCGTCTTACAAGCACCATCATATTATGGGCTCTTGTGACGGGAGTCTTTATTTCTCAAAATGGATGGGCTTTTTTGGGACTTGTGTCCTTTTTAACGGTAGCTGGCGCTTGGGAGTTCCGGAGCTTGTTTTGTAAGTTCCCCGGCCAAGGATGTAGGACTTTCGGTTTATTAGTCGGTTTAGTTGTGGCTCTTTCGACAGGTGCCTTTCTTGCAATGGGGTGTCAAGGCCACGATAATTATTTTAGCGAATTGGCAGGGCTGACTGCCGTCACGGTCTTTTGTTTTTTTATCAGATTTAAGCACGGTATCGAAGAGCGCCAAAGTGTGGATGCGGTGGGGGATGGTTTGCTTGCATTTGTATATGTGCCTATCCTTTTTGGATGTTTCGTGTATCGCCTCATTTTCCTCCCTGGGGCTGGAGGTGAGGGTGAGGTTCCCGGAGCTTGGTTGCTTTTGTTCATGATTGCGGCAGCCAAGTTTACCGACATGGGGGCTTACATTACTGGTTCCTTGATCGGCAGAAATAAAATGGCTCCTCACCTCAGTCCTGCAAAAACCTGGGAAGGTTTTTTTGGTGCTCTTGGTTTTGCCCAGCTTGCGGCATGGGGAGTCTGGGTATTGTCTGGTGATATCTTGTCTTGGATTCCACCCTTGCATGTAGGCGTTCTCGCTCTTCTCATTGGTCTGGTGGCCGTTGCGGGTGATCTTGCTGAATCTATCTTGAAGCGAAGCCTCAAGGTGAAGGATTCTGGGAGTTTAATGCCTGGGATTGGAGGAGTTCTAGATTTAATTGATAGTCTTTGTTTTGCTGCTCCCGTGACTTATTTTTATCTTCTTGGAACAGGTCTCATTTGATGAAAAAGCGAGTCGTAATTTTAGGTTCTACTGGATCAATTGGAACAAGCGCGCTTACTGTAGCGCGGCAAATTCCCGATCGAATGGAGATTGTTGGGCTTGCCGCTGGAACCCGCGTTGAAGATCTTGAAGACCAGGCAAAGGAATTTGGAGTAAATCATCTCTGTTTAGCAGATGACTCGCGCTACAAGGAACTTCAGAGATCTGGACGTTCTATTTACACTGGAGCGAACGGACTCGAGGAATTGTTAGAAGTTACTAAACCAGATCTGGTGCTGGTTGCAATCGTGGGCATTGAAGGGTTGCGGCCCACCTTAGCGGCCATCGAATTGGGTTGTGATATCGCGGTTGCGAGTAAAGAGATTTTGGTGATGGCTGGGGAGGTCGTTATGAATGCTGCCCGAAAAAAAGGCATCAATATTCTCCCCGTTGATAGCGAACACAATGCGATTTTCCAATGTCTTGAGGGTCATAAAGGTGGCTCCAATGAAGTCCGGCGTCTGATTTTAACTGCCTCAGGAGGACCATTTCG
>DIHU01000141.1 GCA_002420315.1 Akkermansiaceae bacterium UBA5688 | reverse complement strand
TTCGACTCCCTGCGGGCCTGCCACACTTTATAGAATTGAAACCCCTTAGTGAAGGGGTTTTTTTTCGCCCCCCATTATGAAACGTATCATTAATCGCCTGCCTCGAATTGTAGCAATCGGGATTTTGTTTGTCGCTCCCACCCTTGCTGAGAAAATTCCTACCACTCGAACCGTAACTAAATTGCGTGAGCTTATCGTCAGCCATACAGACGAAAAGGGTATTCTGCAACTATATCGCATGAAGGAAGATGGTTCAGGGTCTCAGCAAATCACCAATTCAAAACGCGGCTGCCAAATGCCATCGTGCTCGCCTGACGGTAAAAAGCTTTTATATGTAGAACGGATTGGCCATGCCCTCTCGCTCTGCATTGCTGATATTGATGGCAAGAACGCCCGTGTCCTTATAGATGAAGGGGTAAATCTCATACCCTCTTGGGTGCCGGACTCATTACATATTGTCTGGATGAAGACTCAACCGGGAAGAGATCCTTCGCAGAAAAGCCAAATCCATCTCATGAATACCGAGACGAGCGAATCAAGGAGACTCTTCACCAATTTAGAGCAGTTAAAATTTAGCAACTCGATGCCAGTTGTCTCGCCCAAAGGAGATCAAGTCGCATTCGTTTCCGACCGAAGTGGCCATATGAGAATTTGGATTAGTTCGCTCGATGGAAGTAATGCTAAATTGATTTCCACACCAAAAGTAGATCTTCACGAAGTAATCAAAGCACCAATAGAACAAAAAGTTCCTGCTTGGTCTCCGGATGGTAAGTGGATCGCACATTGGGAAGGTGTCGAGATGATTCATATGAGTAAATTTACTGGTATTCCAAACCCGAAACGAGATCAGCTGATCTCAAAAACCTTTCACGTCTGGATGGTAAGCAGTGATGGAAAAAATCGTAGAAAGGTAGGTCGTGGCGACGATCCGAGCTGGTCTCCTGATGGCTTCGTTACTCGGGCTTTCCCAGATCCAAAAAAGGGCGGACCCAAAATCATGATCGAAAGTAAATCTGGAGCAAAAGAATTGCCGATTGTGCCAAACCGGAGAAGCTGGGGACGTTTCACTTGGTTGCCAGGCCCAGACTAAAAAACGCAAGCAATCATTACAAACTTAGCGCTTTCACCGATGACGCTTGAGAATTATCAGAACTTCCCTCTCCTCACTCGTCCGTAAGAGCAAAGCGATAAAACTTGCTACCAAGCTCAAGCGGCACGGTAACCTCGTTGATCTCGTCTCGTTTTATCCAAACCTTCAAGTCATCGGTCTCTTCAATTGAGAAGCGGATCTTCACACTATTATTGACGTTGTCCGGCTGAAGCACCACCGAGCCTAAACGAGCGTCTTTTACCTCGCCGAGGGTGGGACGAGCGTCACGCTCTTCCACGACAGTTTCGTAATCATCCTGCGTTGGGCGTGCATCTCTTTGGGCAACGACAAGATTATATTGAGCGTCACTAATCAGACTGAATGCGTTTGGATTATTAGTAACATCAGTACGGCCCTCAAAGCGCGCCAGTTCAGTCCCTAAGTCGTAAGCGTCCTGTAAATAGAAGGGAGTTAATTTATCCTTATCACTTTCTAATTCAGCTTCTTTTACATCAGTTAGACCATCTTTATCAGTGTCAACAAAGCGGGCATCCCTCTCTGCAACAACCCCCTCGTAGGTTAAACCTGAAATAAGACCATAGCTCAAAGGATCTAAAATGACGTCGTTTCGACCAGCTTCGCGAGCACTAGCTACCGCAATCTCAAATTCTGCATTATCAAGATAAAATACGGTTTCGACATTCGGGTCAGTCTCCAGCTCGATCTCTTTAACGTCGGTGATACCATCAGCATCAGTATCGATAAAACGTGCGTCTCGCTCGGCGACAACAGCTTCATAGTCCACGTCTTTCTGGGTAATCGAATCATTCAAGGTCGCTATCACCCCATCCTTTGTGGCAAGCGCGGCTGTGTAGCCCGCTAGGTTCGCATCACGCTCTGCAACAAGAGCCTCGTAGGTTGCACTGGAAATAAGATCAAAGTCCTGAGGATTTTCAGTAACATCGTTACGCCCCTGCACGAGTGCTGATAGCACAGCTTCATCATAATCTTCCGCAAGATAAAAGCTCGTTACCTCAGCGGCATTACTTTGAAGTTCGGCTTCAATCACGTCCGTTAAGCCATCGCCATCAGCGTCAATAAAGCGGGCATCGCGCTCAGCTATAACGGCATTATAAGCCTCCTGAGTTGGCCGAGCATCTCTTTCTGCGATCGCGGCAGCCAATTGAATCTCCAACACCTCGATTCGCGCGGCATCATCAGACGCTTCGATCGTAGTTTGAAATGGATTTTCACTATCTTCCCAAAACATTAAGGCATCATCTACCGTGGCAATCGATGGCGTTGGAGGTTGATTAGTTAGAATTTCAGGATCGTTAAAAACCCATGTCGAAACATCACGAACAACCGTATTATATGCCACCCCTGCTAATGAGCTTCCTGTGGTATCGAAGATCCTGAACCCCAAACGAACCGGAAATTCGGAAGGCAATAAATCACCAAGTTGAGTATCAAGCTCAGAGTTAATTTGGAAAACTGACTCGAATCCTTCTCCAGCACTAAAGGTTCCAATCACCTCGTCTGGATTTGATGAGCCTATTCCGAGAAATGGATCGAAAGATTCCCAATCCACACTGGTGAATTCAGCACCACTTTTTGAAGGATCGACTCCAACAAAAGAGCCAACTTGAACCTGTGAACCAGCAGAAATATTCTCACCTAATCCATTAAGAACATTAGCAAAAGAGCCACCTCCAATTGTTATGGAAGCCGTATAGGCCAGCTTGCTCAGGGCAACGACTACCGCCGATATAATTACTATGGTTTTCAAAGTTTAAAATAATACACGAAATCATTCTAAATTCAACCAAGGAGATCAATAACGCTCTCTCAAAAATGATCTAATTCGCCCTAATGAAAGGTTTAAGCGTATTCCAAATGAGCTTTACAAGCGGACTTCTAACGACCTCTATATCAGCTAGGAAAAAGCTCTTCAAAGTTGGTATCGGATCACACAGTCACATACCTAGAAAAAGAATTGAAAGAGGATTATTACAGGCCAAAACAAACTTATTATCAGACCAACGAACCTATAAAGCGGCGCGGTGACTTTCGTTGATCCCCATCACGCTTTTTCCAGACCACAAAGTCATGGTCTCTTCAATTGAAAAAGGGATCTTCACACTATTATTTGGGTTATCCGGTTGAAGCAGCGCTTAGTCTAAACGAACGTATATAACAACAGCAAAAGTAATTTCTTAGCAGTAGCAGTCTTGGTTTGCTTTGGGGGTCTTTACTGTTTAATTTCCAAGCATGAGACCGTGGTATAGTCCTGGGAGGACGATGACGCTGGCGATGTTAGCGGCCCTTGCGGTTGGTTGTGAACCAACGAACCGGAGCGGTTCCCAAATGGAGAACGACGCTGATTTTGTGCTTGGAAAAAGCAGTCTGGCCCGCAAGGACTTCGAGGGTGCGGTTCTCTCCTTCCGCAAGGCGCTTGCTAACAATCCGAGCAACGCTGCCGCTCATTTCGAGCTAGGGATGATTTTTTTTGAGCCTAGTAATAATAACAATAACTATGTTTCGGCCTGCTACCATTTCCAGCGGCATCTTGAGTTGCAACAGGACTCCAGCCACGCAGGCAACATCGAGGGCTTCATCAAGGTCTGCAAAAAGGAGATCGCCAAGGACATAGCCATGCCGTCCATCCCTCGTTCTGAGATTAGCGCAATCCATACGATGCGAACGCAAGTATCCAAGGCCAACAGCGAAAAAAACCACTTTAAAAGCCAAGTTGAGGCCATGCGCAGCCGGTTACAGCAAGCCGGGGGAACCATACCGGAGGTCGCTGCGGCGACGGACAGTTCTCCGCCTTCCGTGAACCCGCGGTCCAACCCACGCGAAGTCAGATACGGCCAGCCCCGGACTCACACACTCAAGGTGGGCGAGAGCCTCTATAGCCTAGCCCGGCGTTACGCCGTTCCGTTCTCAGCCTTAAGAGCGGCCAACCCGCGTTTGACGCGCAACTCGCGCGAAGTGAAGCCGGGCGTAACCGTCTACATCCCGGCCAAGCGCGCCCAGTAATTCATCGCGGTGCGCCGATTGGCCTTTTCAGGCATCCTCCTATTTTGACTGGCGATTAATATCAGCACTTCTCCAGCGTCCCCAAAAACGGGGTGCTCAATAAAATCTTCAACGCTCCCGAAACCTATAACCTACCGTTTTGCCAGAACAGGATATTGCTTGGCTTCGTCCACTGCGAAATCATCCCCGCGAAGGCTGCTTCAGTTTGCTACCAAGCAACAGGCTGGGCGTGTCGAGACAATCACGCACTATATCCTCGGTGCTCGATGAGCGATTCCAAGTTGAACTAGCCCCTCCACTGCGGCCTAAAGGCGGCTGCTCTCGGGGTTTAAGACTCCCCACTCATAAGATTAATAAATTGAATATTTACTCTGATACTCTGAAGAATTCCCGCTTATTATTTATATCTATTTGGTAAGGGCTAGTGACAGGATCTCCATCTTCATTTGTAACATTAATCCATCCTTGTTCCAGGTTTAGCGATTTTTGGAGTTTTCCATTTTCCCATTCCAAGATGATCGCATTGCCATTTCTTGAAATGTTAAGATTGAGTGTTTTGCCTGGATAACTGTTGGCATCCGCAGGGTCTGTTTCATAAATGACCAGCTCATCGTAGTTAGAGAACCCATCACCGTCCGTGTCAGCCGTATCCTTCGTGAAGCTAGCACTGAGGACCTTATTGCCATCCATTGTAAGAGAAAGTGGATTATCCGTTCCAGCGCTTGCACCAAGCCACGATGTAAAGACATAACCCAAATCAGGATTGGCGGTAACGGAGGTCGTAGCACCTAGCTTGTGAGTGCCAGTAGAAGAAATCGATCCGTTAGAGGGATTAATTACATT
>DIHU01000053.1 GCA_002420315.1 Akkermansiaceae bacterium UBA5688 | reverse complement strand
AGAATCACCGTCAATATAGTGCCCTCCAATCCGGATGTCTGCGCGTAGACCAATGCGACCGGAGGGGCGGGAGAAATTACTGAGGCGGGCTCCGTCGTCGTTGGGCTCGTAGATATAAGTAATACCGGTTAAGCTAGCGATATGATCGAAGGCTCCCTGAAAGACTNNAGTCTCCATAGAGTCGATTAAGTGAGAAGATGTCATCAAGCTGGAGTCCCCGGAAACGTCGCGAGATGAATGGCTCCATCAGTTTGGTTTCATTGATGGGACAGACGTGACTGAGGCCAAGTCCATGACAATGTTCGTGCTCAACCACATTACGAAGATTAATGGAGTTCAAGGTCGTTTTTCCGAAGAATGAAGTATTACCAGTATCGATGATCATGTCCCCTCCAGATTCAGGAGCAAAATTATAGGCAAGGGTATTGGAACCAGAATCACCGTCAATATAGTGCCCGCCAATCCGGATGTCTGCGCGGAGACCCACGCGACCGGAGGGACGGGAGAAATTGCTGAGGCGGGCTCCATCGTCGTTGGGTTCGTAGATATACGTGATGCCAGTTAAGCTCGCGATGTGATCGAAGGCTCCCTGAAAGACTGAAAACCAAGGACGAGTTGTAAGATCATCGCTGCCATCATCTACGTCATAAATTTCGTCGAGAAAGGCAATTAGGTCACTGCCCGAAGTGGGTTCGCCATTAAAGCCCTCGATTCTCGTGCCGTCCCTCATGAATCCCCAAAGTAAGGTGGTTGGCAGGCCCTGTTCTGCTCTTTCAAAAAAGGAATTGAAGGTGGCGGTTCTGCGCCATCGGTCGCCATCATCAAATTGGGTCGCGAGATCAATGATTGCGTCACCTTCAGATGCCATGACTTTGGGGAGTATTTCCTCGAGGGCTGTTTCTAGGGCGGCCATTTCCTCAGCAACATGAAAAGCCATGATCGCCTCTTTGGAGATTCCAGGAGCCCAGCATAAAGTCATGACAGGGCTATTCGGATCGAGGCGATCTGCCGTGAAGGCTGCCAGCCGCTGCTGGACGTGGGGTGAAAGCGAGGTGAATCTATCGAGGGGGAGCTTCTGCGACAGTTTGAGTAGAACTGCGGAATAAGGTGCGAGAGATGGATGGTTTTTGAGGTGCTCCTTCCAGCGGAGACTCTCAAGAGTCGGGTGTTCAGAGAGTGGTGCTTGGTTAGCCTGGTCTTCAGAGCGCGTTCCCACGGCCTTCCAAGCAAATGGAAGGGTTGCGACAACCGGAGCTAAAAGCAGCAGTAATCGGAAGTTGGCAGCGAGGCTTCGCATCTTAAAAAAATAGATTAAATCTGAGGAAGATCAACGAATTGGGATGATGAGAAGCCTAATACTAGCCGGATTGATTGGAATCGGTCGTGGATCGGCTCACCTTCTGGCCATTAGTCTGTGAAAGTCTGGAGACGGGAATAATTTTATTGTCGACGATCGGGGCGGCTCCTCATCGCAAGGTCGTTTAAAGATCATGAGTTTTATGCCGCCGCACCTCTTCAAAAATCGATTGGGTTGAAGGCCCTAGGGGTTTACTGGCTTGGGAAAGAAAATATGATTAAAGTTGGGTGAGCTCTTCGCGGAAACCAGCCGAAAGAACAGGGAAGCGACACCAAGACTTGGGGTCGAGATTTTGATCATCTACGTGAAAGGCGACCGCGTAGCGTTCCCGCTTCCACTGATTTCGACACCAGAGTTGGTAGAATTTTTTAGTCCAGTCGATGAGCTGTTTTTCCTCGTGCTGGGGGTAGGTAGCGCGGATGACTTGAAGTGCTGACTTTGGCCCTTTTTTGTCACGGATGGCGGCGCGCTCCAAGGTGTCCAGAACTTGATAAGGCATGAGGTCATCTTCATCGGTTTGGTTCGCGTCCTTTGGGCGGAGTTCGGCGGTTGGGTTCTGGACGTTGATTTGGGAGAGTGCTTTGATGGGAGGGCTTTCAGGGAGGCCCTTTGACTCCATAAAACGTAGCCACTCGCGGAGGTAGTGTTTGTCGATCCCGGCGATTGGGCTAAGTCCACCCGAGGTGTCACCATCCATGGTGGCATAGCCGACAGCAGCTTCGGAGCGGTTTGAAGTCGCGAGAAGAAGGGCATTTCGAATGTTAGCCATCATCCAGATGGCAGGTGCGCGGACACGGGCCTGTATATTTTGGCGTGCCAGGTCATCAGTTTGCCAGCTAAGCTGACGTTTGAGTACGGTTTCAATCGTACTTTCGTATCCCTCGACAAGGTCATCGACTTCCCATTCGGCGTAGTCGCACCCCAGTGCTTCGGCCACTGAGCGGGCAGCATGACGGGTCGTTTCGCCAGAATTCTTCGTGCCTTGATAAGCGCAGAAGAGAAGGATCTTCATCCAGTCTTTAGTATTTTCAGGAAGATCAAGGTGAGGGAGGCGTTCTCGAACTCCTTCTTCACCAAGTTCGCTCAGGGCGAGATCGAGCATAATCTTAACGAAGGACGATACCGCAGCTGAGTCAGCTCCTCCACTTAGGGAGATCACAAATCCACTCGACCATGATTTACGAAGGTAGTCGAAGTAGGCGAGTGCCATAGCACGAGTAAACTCTTCGTCTTTCGACATGGGCGGGAGAGGTTCCTGCCCATCCTGGCGCGTAACTTCCGGCCAATTAAAGGGGAGCTCAATTTCGGAGAGTCCTTGGACATCGATTTTTCGGCTTACAGTACGAGCTTGGTGGAGTCGGTTGCGTTCAATATCTACGGCCTTATGAACAAGAGTCGTTTCCTGAAAAGAGAAGCGTTGGCCTTCCGCTACAATTTTCCCGGCAGATGCAATTAGGCCTCCGCCATCGTAAATGGCGCGCCCAGCTTCGTTCCCAAGAAGATTCGCGTAGACGTATGCCGCCCCAAAGGCGCGCGATCCCTCTACCACAAATTGTTCGCGAACTTCCTGTTTAGCGAAAGCAAAGTGAGAGGCCGAGGGGTTGAGAATAATGTCAACTCCACTCCCAGCGAAGAGTCTTCCAGGACGATCGGCAACCCAGGCGTCTTCACAGACTTCGAGACCTATGCGTATGCCACCAAGTTTAAAAATTGGATCGCCTATAGGAAGGTGAAGTTCGCCGAACTTGTCATTCACGATCACTCCCTCTGGCCAGGCGTGAAACCAGCGGGGCTCGTAGTGAAGACCGTCACCAGCAAGGTTCTTTTTTGCGATAAGGCCTTTAATTTCCCCATCAACGAGAACTGCGACGGAATTATAGATCGCGTTTTTGACCCAAACTGGAAGCCCGACAGCAACGACCATATCCTTGGTGTGCTCGGCAATTTCGACAAGGCTCTCCCATGAACGCTCGGCGACCTCGTGAGATAGGAACTGATCCTCGCAACCATATCCGGTAATCGCTAGCTCAGGGAGACAGAGCACGGAAACATAGGCTTCGCGTGCTTGAGCGATGGACTCTAGGATACGGCGCCGGTTGCCCGACCAGTCAAGAGGGAGTTGGTTGAGGCAGCCTGCGCCTACGCGGATCGTGTCAGCCATACGCAGACTCTAGGCCACAAGTTCCGGAAAGAAAAGGACCAGTGGGTCTGCCGGAAATAGTGGGACGAGTAAGTTCGTATGAGTGGGATGATGGCATAGGGAAATATTCAGACCCCAAGAAATCGGCGGATGCTACGAAGGAGGCGACCTAACACGTTTTTTGGTTGAATTGCTCCGAGAGCTCGAAAAGAAAAATAGCGTGATAGATAGTTGATATTTAGTGGGTTACAAATTTTAGTAAGATTCATAATGAAA
>DIHU01000014.1:4518-30485 GCA_002420315.1 Akkermansiaceae bacterium UBA5688 | reverse complement strand
CAACCGTCGCAGGTGGAGTTGTGGCCGCTATGGCACCTCCAGCTTCCCTCTCGTAAATTCTTTTAACCAATTGTTGGAAAAGATCGGTGTCCTTTGGCGAAATCTTACCTTTGCCGTTTGAGTCCGGCTTCTCAACAATTAAAGAATCATCCTTACGATTCAAAAGGGTTACTACATCTCCCTTTCTCAACCTCACCTGCCCCTCTCCACCAGAAGTCGGAATAATAGTTGGATTTTCGATGGTGACGGTCTCGGGCAGTTCACTATCACGAACCTCGTCCAGTTTTATTGAATAACTTGCCCCCTTGTATTTCACAATAACAACCGTCCCACTGGTCTCTTTTCTCACGTCTACCAAAGCGGGAGTTATGGTTCCACTGAGAAGGTATCCCAGAAAGTAAAGAACGAAGACAACTGCAGCGAATTTGGCGTATTTCATAATCAGAAGAAAATCTTTTGAGAAACTAAAACAAAATTACCAGATTGTCACGCAGTCAAAGTCAGCATTTGACCTTTCTCGCCTGAGGGGAAACTCTCTCCTCATGGCAGAAACTCGTTTATTCCTACTTGATGGTATGGCTCTAGTCTACCGAGCTCACTTTGCCTTCATTCGCAATCCAATTACGAATTCGCAAGGAATGAACACCTCCGCAATTTACGGTTTTACGAATACTTTACTCACAATCATTGAAAAAGAGGATCCTACCCACCTCGCCGTTGCCTTTGACACTTCAGCGCCAACCAGCCGGCACATTCTTTACCCAGAATACAAAGCTCAGCGCGAAGCCATGCCTGAAGAGCTCGCTGCCGCTATCCCTGAGGTGAAAAAGGTCTGTGCTGCCTTCAAAATTCCTGTCTTAGTGATAGATGGCTTCGAGGCCGATGATATTATTGGCACGGTCGCCCGTCGCGCTGAAGAAGCTGGTGGGATTGAAACCTTCATGGTCACGCCCGATAAGGATTTCGCCCAGTTGGTAGCACCTCACACCGCCATGTGGAAACCAGGACGACAAGGTTCGGATCATGAGGTTCTCACCTACGAAAAAATCCTCGAAAACTGGGAAATCGAGGATCCCAAGCAAGTCATCGATATCCTAGGCCTCTGGGGTGACGCCTCCGACAATATCCCTGGCGTGCCAGGAATTGGTGAAAAAACCGCAAAAAAACTCGTTGCTCAATATGGCTCTGTCGAAGGACTGCTCGAAAACACCGAAAAACTCAAAGGCAAACAGAAGGAAAATGTCATTAATTTCTCCGATCAAGCTCGTCTTTCTAAAGAACTAGCAACCATCATCACCGACGTCCCCGTCAAGGAAACATTCGATGACTTTAAGCTCGAAGAACCGGATGGGAAGACTCTCAAGCGCCTCTTCGAAACCTGGGAATTTCGGACTCTCACGAAACGCCTATTTGGTGATACTACAGCAAAGAATAAACCGACAATAGATCCCGTTTTTGAGAGCCTAAAAACACTAGAGGATATTCCTCATAACTATCATCTAATCCAATCTGAAAACGCTCTGGATTCTCTCGTAAAGGATCTCCTCGCAGCTGACGCATTTTGCTTCGACGTTGAAACCAACTCGCTCGACCGCTTCACCTCGAAACTCCTTGGAATCGCGTTTTCTCTAAAATCCTGTGAGGCCTTCTATCTTCCTATCACCGATTGGCCCGCTCTTCGTGAAAAGCTTCTTCCAGTTTTCGAGTCTTCCGCGCTGAAAATTGGTCATAACTTAAAATTCGACCTTGCCATTATGCTCTCACACGGAGTTCAGGTTATCGGGCCCTTTTTTGATACTATGCTCGCGCATACCTTGGTCGCTCCGGAGCAAAAACACAGCATGGATTCCTTGTCCGAAAACCTCCTTGGATATTCACCCATCAAGCTCGTAGATCTCTTTTCGGGGGAAAGGGACGAAGCAGATGATCTTTTTGCTGCAGCTGCAAAAAAGAAAGCTTCCAAGGGCGAGCTAGATCCTTCCGAGCTCCCCATTGAAATCCTCGCTGAATACGCGGCAGAGGATGCCGATGTCACTCTTCAGCTCTACTACAAACTTATTCCCGAGCTTAAAGCTCTAAATGTTCTCCCAGTCATGGAGGATATTGAGTCCCCCCTTCTTCCAGTTTTAGTAGCGATGGAAAACGAAGGTATCTCGATGGATCAATCGGTTCTCGATGAAGTCGGGAAAGTTCTTACCGGGAAGATTGAAACGCTCAGCAAGGAAATCGAAGAATCTGTCGGACGATCATTTAACCTAAACTCACCGAAGCAGCTCGGAGAAATTCTCTTCGGTGAAATGAAACTCGTCGAAAAGCCAAAGAAAACAAAAACTGGGCAATTTAAAACAGACGAACAAACCCTCGCTTCGCTTGCTCCCAAACATTCGATTGTCGCAAACATTCTTAGCTACCGAGAAGCTAGTAAACTGAAGTCAACATACGTTGACGCACTCCCTAATCATCGTGCCAAGCACTCTCATCGCGTTCACACTCATCTTCATCAACTCGTAACTTCAACCGGACGTCTCGCTTCATCGGACCCCAACCTTCAGAACATTCCTGTTCGCTCAGAGATGGGGCGTGAACTGCGCCGTGCCTTTATCCCTCGAGGCTTGGATTACACCTTAATGGCAGCCGACTACTCTCAAATTGAACTTCGTGTAATGGCCGCGCTCTCTGGCGACCCTGCCATGATCAAGGCCTTCAAAAACGATCTCGACATACACACAGCCACTGCAGCCCGAGTCTTTGGCATTGAAACTGATGAAGTCGTTCCGGAAATGCGACGTACCGCAAAAATGGTCAATTTCGGCATCATTTATGGAATTTCAGCTTTCGGACTATCACAGCGCCTTGGAATTCCCCGCGGCGAAGCCAGCGAAATAATCCAAACTTACTTTGAGCAATATCCCGCCATTCACCAATTCATGATGGACACCACCGAGAGTGCTCGCGAAAAAGGATACACCCAAACAATTTCTGGACGCCGGCGTTACTTCAAAGACATTAAATCCGGAAACGCCAGTGTTCGGTCCAATGCTGAGCGCGCTGCTATAAACAGCCCCATCCAAGGAACAGCAGCCGATATGATCAAATTAGCTATGGTCAATATTCACAAAATCATGCAGGGGCGCAAATCGAGGATGATTCTACAAGTCCATGACGAACTTCTTTTTGATCTTCATCAAGACGAACAAGACAAACTTCCAACACAAATCTTAGAAGCGATGGAAGCCGCTATTTGTTTACCTAACGAGGTCCCGATAAAAATTGATCTAGGATTTGGCGACAACTGGTTGCAAGCCCATTAGTCTTCTCTAAGATAACCTCTGTTTATGAAATCATTCTGCAAAACCGCCCTGATCGGATTCCTTACTTCTTTTGCTCTTGGACAAGACGCCCCCAAGAAAACTATCGAAGAAGAAAAGCCCAGCAAACCAGCACTTGGCAAAGAAGCCACCGTGATTATGTCCACCTCTTTAGGTGATGTTCATATTGAACTAGATTCCAAAAACGCTCCAATCACGGTCGAAAACTTCTTGAAATACGTCGATGCCAAACATTATGACGGAACTATCTTCCACCGAATTATCGATAATTTCATGGTTCAAGGTGGCGGATTTAAAGAAAAAGATGGCTCATTCAGAAAGCAATCGACCCGCCCGCCTATCAAAAATGAAAGTGAGAAAACTCCAAGTAATAAGCGCGGCACTATTGCCATGGCTCGGACTTCGGCACCAAATAGCGCGACTGCTCAATTCTTTATCAACGTAGTCGACAACCCCTTTCTCGACTATCCTAATAATGGCGGTGGATATGCCACCTTCGGAAAAGTTGTAAAGGGCATCAAAGTAGTAGACAAAATGAAATCCTTGAAGACCGCTTCCAAAAACGGCATGGCAAACGTTCCCACTGAATCCGTCACTATCAAGTCGATGAAGCGAGTGAAGTAATAACCTGAAAAACTAATTATGAAAACACTTCTCATTCTCTCAGCTTCACTACTCCTGCTCTCCTGTAAGGGTGAACCCAATGAAAACAAATCTGATGATAACGACTCCGTCGATCACAACTCCGTCGATGTCAGTTCAAAGATTGTCATCGAAACGAACATGGGAGAGATCAAGGTTGAACTTCACCCCGAAACTGCACCTATTACAGTTGCCAACTTTCTAGATTACGTTGATCAAAAATACTTCGACGGAACTATTTTCCACCGCGTCATGTCCAACTTTATGATTCAAGGTGGAGGCTTCGAACTAAAGAATGACGTCCCCACAGAGAAAGAGACAGGAGACGGGATCCAAAACGAAAGCGCCCGAACCAAGAAAAATTTGCGAGGAACTCTCGCGATGGCACGGACAAGTGATCCGCACTCTGCAACAGCTCAATTCTTCATCAATGTTGTGGACAATCCAAGTCTCGACCATCCAGACACAACTGATGGCTACGGTTATGCGGTCTTTGGAGAAGTCATCGAAGGTATGGAGGTCGTCAATAAAATCAAGATGGTCGAGGTCGGAACTGGGTACTTGAACTCCTTGAGACCCGACGGACGAGTCGCCTCCGGACCACACCAAAACGTTCCTCTCATCGACCCCGTGGTAATTAAATCGATCCGGCGGGAACCAAAATCCTGACACTTTCATCATGCTCTGGCTTTTCATCCCTCTTGCATTCCTTCTGGGGTCCATCCCATTTGGTCTCTTGCTTGGAAAAGTTAAGGGCCTCGATATCCGCGAACATGGTTCCGGAAATATTGGCTCCACCAACGTTTTCCGAACTCTTGGCAAAAAGTCAGGCCTCGTCTGTCTCCTGCTAGATATCCTAAAAGGCTTCTTCCCCGTTTTTTTAGCTCGCCACTTTGTTCCAGATGATACTACCGGTAACACTATCGAAGTCCTAACGGCACTAGCCTCCATCCTCGGTCATAACTATTCGCCATGGATTCGATTTAAAGGAGGCAAGGGTATCGCCACTACCGGAGGAGCGCTTCTCGCCCTGATGCCTGCAGCCGTAGTCCTCTTAATTATCATCTTTGCCATCTTCACCTTCACCACAAAATATGTGTCAATCGGAAGTATTGCGACCGGATTTGCTCTTCCTATTGTTACAATCTATGGCTCTTGGCATCACGGTAAAATTGCCGATGGAACCTGGAATAAACCACTCTTTCTTTTCACGATCGTCGCAGGTGCTCTCGCTATTTGGAAACACCGCCCCAATATCACCCGCTTGCGAGCCGGAACTGAAAATAAAATCGGGCGAAAGGAGGAGACAACTAAATCATGAAATTTCAGCATCCCGTTGTGGTGGGCTCGGGCTCTTGGGGAACCGCACTCTCCGTTTTTCTGGCCAACAAATGCCCTGAAGTTCACTTGGTCGGCCGAGACGAAAAAGTGGCGACTGCAATCAATACGACACACTGTAACGAGCGCTACCTACCAGACTCCACCCTTCCAGAGAATCTAATCGCCACGACTGATCTGTCCTTAGTCACCAAAGCTGATCTTTTACTCTTTGTCGTTCCAACTCGAGCCACCCGCTCCACAGCGAAAAAGCTAGTTTCCCTGAACATTCCGGAATCTGCAGTAATCCTTTCCTGCGCAAAAGGGATCGAGCTAGAAACCGGAAAGCGCATGTCACAAATCATCGGTGATTATTTCCCCAGGAATCAGATAGCGGTTCTTTCGGGACCTAACCATGCCGAGGAGATCGCAGAAGGTCTACCTGCAGCAGCCACTATCGGATGCTCGAATGAAGATGTAGGATTGGCACTTCAGGATATCTTCGCTACAGATCGCTTTCGCTCATACACGAACCACGATATCGCTGGCATTGAACTCGGAGGAGCGATTAAAAATGTTTACGCCATCGCAGCTGGAGTGACGATGGGGCTTAAATTGGGTGACAATGCCATCTCCGCACTTGTCACACGGGCTCTGGCCGAAATGACCCGCCTCGGCACTGATCTCGGGGGCAAAACCGAGACCTTCGCCGGACTCTCTGGCCTCGGTGACCTCATCGCGACCTGCTTTTCGGTTCATTCTCGAAATCACAAGGTAGGTTTAGCTCTTGGGCAGAACCGATCTTTGGAGGAAATCGTCACTGAACTCGGTATGGTTGCCGAAGGTGTTCCAAATACGCGCTCGATTTATGAAGCGGCCCGGCGCGCGGGCACTCGAACTCCAATCCTAGATGTCGTTTACGCTGTGCTCTATGAAAAAGTTCCGCCAGCGGAAGCGCTCGATCGACTCTTTCACCAAGTTCCGCGCAAGGAAGTTGAGTAGTTCAGACCGTTATTAGTCCAACGACTTGCCCAAATCTTCCATTCGACAAAACATCCTAAGTTTATTCGAATCCGCAGGTGACGCTCCACCGATCTTTCACCAGAGTGATCGATCAGTGCGAGCTTACTGACAAGCACCTTGCAAAACTGACACTCACTATTCTTACTTTTAAATTCAGATCCCATGCTCGATACACACCACCATCTCTGGTCCTACAACGCCGACGATTATCCTTGGATCCCAGCCAATACTCCTCTCGCTCAAAACCATCTGCTCCTCGAACTTAAAGAGGCAACTTCACTAGCAGGGGTCACCGGAACAATAGCCGTACAAGCCCGCCAAACCACCGAGGAATCTGCCTCTCTTCTAAAAATCGCGGACCAAAGTGATCTCATCCGGGGCGTCGTAGGCTGGATCCCCCTAGTTTCTGCAAATGTCGACGAAGACCTAGAACTCTTTTCCGATAATCCGAAATTCGTTGGCATTCGTCATGTCCTACAAGACGAACCCGACGCATATTTCCTAAGAGACGATTTCCACCGCGGGCTCTCTAAATTGCCGGCTCATGATCTGCGCTACGATATTCTTCTTTATCAGTATCAGATTCCGGTTGCTACAAAACTGGTCGATCGCCAGCCAGAGTTGGGAATGATCATCGATCACATCGCTAAGCCAAAAGCTCAAAAAGGCCGCGTTGAACACGAATGGCGAAGTGGAATGAAGGAACTAGCAAAAAGGGAAAATATTCTTGGGGTCAAATTCTCAGGCCTTGCGACCGAATTCCCTAAAGAAGATGAGATTGATCCAGATACAATCAGAGCCTACTTTGAGGAAACTCTTGAGATTTTCGGCGTTGAACGCGTTATGTTCGGAACCGACTGGCCCGTATGCCTTTTGAAATTAGATTCTTACAAGCAATGGGCTGACACCGTAATCATCCTAACTTCCTCCCTCTCGGGTGATGAAAAAGACCTGATTCTCGAAAAAAATGGGGAAACTGCCTATCAACTTAAAAGTTAGGCTGGTCAGAATCCGATTTTCCCCCTTAGCTTTCCGCCCGGGACGATTGTATAACCAATCATCTTTCCAAACCACTTTTATAATTCTGATTCCTATTGAGCCTTAACCGCACAGAATACAAGTATCTGATTACACTCGACCAAATGGAGAAAATTCAGCGAGACTTGGACGATCGTCTGGTGGTTGACAGCCTAGCATCAGAGGATGGCTGCTATCCCATTGTTACCGAATATTTTGAAACTCCTGGTCGAGAGTGTTTTTGGGAGAAGGAGCGACGACTCGCCAGCCGGCGGAAGATTAGAGTGCGGATTTATGGCTGCGAGGGCGGGAAAATCCCACCCACCGGATTTATCGAGATTAAGCACAAACACTTCGGCTTTGGAGCTAAACGAAGACTGTTTCTTCCCGTCGAAGATGCGATTGAGTTTGCTAATGGTAATTGCGATATACTAAGAACCATCAAACGTGAGTGGACGAGGACTGAGCGCATGATCATCAAAGAACTCTTCGACCTCGTTGAACGGCGTAAATATGGCCCCGCGATTCAACTTCGATATGATCGCAAAGCACTAATGACCCCTGATGGTCAGCTTCGAATCACTTTCGACACCCGCTTGATGTGCCGTTCAAATCTCCTGCCACTTGAGGCTGATGACCAAAGATTTGAGGATTACATCATCCCTCCTGACAAATCAATTTTTGAAGTAAAGTCAATCGGCCCTGTCCCTTTTTGGTTCCGTGAATACGGAGGTGATGAAGGACTTGTGCGAAGAAGTTTTAGTAAATTCTGCACGGCCATGAAGCAAGTCGATCCTATTCTTCGTTCACAGATTAGAAGAACTAAAAACCCGGCCGCCTGATCGAGCCCAAAAAGAACCCAAATTTCTTCACACCGAAAACACATCACTCTATGGATCCCGTTATTGCATTTTCTTTGGACAGTATCATCAACTCCCTCGAGACCATCAGGCAAACCGACCCTAAGCCTCTAGAGGTTCTAGGAGCCATGGCCCTGAGCTTCTTTCTCAACATGTTGGTCGGGCTTCTCTACAAGAGCACTTACAAGGGAACGCGCTACTCACAAGATTACGTCCATACTTTGGTTATCATTGGAACGGTAACGACTATCCTCATTATGGTCGTCAACGGAAACCAAGCTGTCGCCTTCGGCATGTTCGCCGCATTTTCCATGATTCGTTTCAGACGTAATCTGGGGCAGTCACGCGACCTCGCCTTTATCTTTTTTGCAATGGCGACAGGCATGGGGGTTGGAGCCCGCGAATACGAAATTGTTTTAGTCACCACAATTATCGTTGGACTCGCCATTTGGTTTATCTCCAAACGGGATGCTTTCGCACCAAAGCGCGCGTCCCATCAACTTCGAATTCGCGTCAATAACGACGTCGATTTCTCCAAAGCATTCAACGATATATTTGATAAATTCACAGATGCCACCGAGATGATCAGCGTCGAGTCAGTTCAAGCTGGGATGATGAGCGAACTTCGCTACGGAATAGTCCTCAAGAACGATGTTCAAATTTCTGACTTCATGGAAGAAATTCAGATCGCTTGTGGAAATAACCGAGCTATCCTCAGTTCGACCACAAGAGATCTTGAATTCTAGGCTCGAAGCCTTTTACCTCGTTCACGATCCCGGTGAGCCTTTCGGCCATCGGGATTTTCTTTTCGGTCCGGACTTGAATGCAACGACCACTCCCCCAAGACTCTCTTCATTATGTGGAAGGGCCGATTTTCTAAAGCAACCGCCGATCTTGTGCAACAATACGGAGAATCCATCTCCTATGATTGGCGCTTATACCCTTACGATATACTAGGATCAATCGCCCACGCCAGGGGCCAGGTCAGGGCTGGAATTTTGTCCGAGGATGAATTCTCCCAAATCGAAAGTGGACTTCGCGAAATCGAAAATGAAATTTCGGAAGGTCACTTTCATTTCTCGATCGAAAACGAGGACATTCATATGAATATCGAGGCGGCTCTCACCGAAAGGATCGGGGCTCCCGGGGCTAAGCTCCATACCGCACGTTCACGAAATGATCAAGTTGCTACCGACACTCGCCTCTATTGTCGAGATGCCATTGATGCCATTGATGCTCTTCTTGGTGAGCTTCAGGATGCGCTCCTCAACCAGGCAAGCCGTTACGCCGAAACAATCCTTCCAGGATACACCCACTTACAGCGTGGCCAGCCGGTGACCGTTGGCCACCACCTTCTCGCCTATGTCGAAATGCTAGCCCGGGATAAGGGCCGGCTTACAGAGACCCGCCGTAGGGTCAACGTTTCTCCACTAGGCTCCGGTGCCCTTGCTGGCTCAACTATCAATCTTGATCGCGAAGCAATCGCAGCAGAACTCGGTTTTGACTCCGTCACCACGAATTCGATGGATGCCATCTCCGATCGTGACTACGTTGCAGAACTCCTTTTCAACTTTGCCCTCATCGGCGCTCACCTGTCTCGACTCTCTGAGGACCTAATCCTCTGGTGTTCCAGCGAATTTGGATTCGTCACCTTGTCCGATGCCCACACCACCGGGTCATCTTTGATGCCCCAGAAAAAAAACCCTGATGTTTGCGAACTCACACGAGGTAAGACCGGTCGACTTTATGGTAACCTGACCTCAATTCTCACCTCGATTAAAGGGCTTCCGCTCACATACAATCGTGATCTCCAGGAAGACAAGGAACCTCTTTTCGATTCCATCGATACCCTTACCCTCGCACTCAAGGTAAACACCGAAATGATCTCCGAAATGGAGATCAATGAAGATGCGTGCGCCGCAGCCTCGGACGACCCGCTTCTACTTGCCACAGACCTTGCAGACTGGCTTGTTAAACAGGGAATTCCGTTCCGTTCGGCTCACGAGCTCGTAGGTAAGGCCGTTGCAACTTCCGTTCAATCAAGCATACCACTCGACAAACTGGATCTCACCAAGGTTGATCCGGCCTTCACATCAGAGGCCTCCGCTGTTTTCTCTCTCAAGACAGCCCTGGAGGCCCGGACCAATCCAGGCGCCCCCTCAATAAAGAATATACGCGCACAAATTGCCCGCTGGCGGGACGTTTAACTAGTAAAATCCTGCAAAGCTTTTCCAGTAAGAGACATCTCACATTTTATAACTTCTGCTGGTGTCCCAGTTGCCACAATATTTCCACCCCTTACGCCTCCACCGGGACCGAGATCGATGAGATGATCACAAATCGATATCACATCAAGATTGTGCTCAACAACAATCAAAGAATGCCCGGCATCACGAAGCCTTAAAAGAGCTCTGAGGAGCACCTGCACATCCTGATAGTGCAAGCCAGTCGTGGGTTCATCCAAAAGGTAGAGCGTATGCCCCAGCGTTGATTTAGATAACTCACAAGCCAATTTAACCCTCTGAGCCTCACCACCCGAAAGCGTGTTAGCAGCCTGCCCAAGCCGGACGTAACCCAACCCGACATCAAACAGTGTATTCATAATCACACTCAATCTCGGAACTGCTCCAAAAAACTCCCTCCCCTCCTCAATCGTCATTTCAAGTATGTCAGCAATGCTCTTCCCTCGATAACGCACATCGAGGGTCTCGCGATTATAACGGAATCCTTGACAAGCCTCACATTCGATCCAGACATCCGGTAAAAAGTGCATATCAATCCGGATTGCCCCTCCGCCCTGACATTTCTCGCAGCGTCCACCTTTAACATTAAAACTGAAGCGACCCGCTTTATAACCCCTCTGCCTAGACAGAGGGAGCTGTGCAAACAGATCGCGAACCAAATCAAAAGCACCAGTATAGGTTGCCGGATTGGATCTCGGACTTTTGCCAAGAGGGCTTTGATCTACAATGACCACTTTCTCGAGATACTCCAACCCCTCAATGCCATCGTGCTTTCCTGGCTCATCCTTAGCTCGATGAAACCTCCTAGCCAAAGCTCGACGTAAAACCCCATCTACTAAAGTCGATTTACCACTCCCGCTTGGCCCTGTCACACCGACCAACTGCCCCAGTGGAATAATGACATCCTCACCCTTTAAGTTATTCTCTCGAGGTCCTTTAATCGTTAACTCAAACGCCGATTTTCTTTTTCTCGAATTCACCTTCGACACCCCTCTTTGAAGCCAGCGCCCCGTCGGAGTATCAAGCTTCGAGATTTCGGCCGGAGTCCCTTGTGCCACCAACTCTCCACCGTATTTCCCTGCTGCCGGACCAATCTCTACCACTTGGTCAGCCGCCATCACCATTGCCTCGTCGTGCTCTACCACAACTACCGTATTACCAGCATCACGCAAACGCTGTAACGCCTGAATTAAGCGTTCATTATCCAGTGGATGCAGCCCGATACTAGGTTCATCCAAAACATACAAAACCCCAGCTAACCCCGCACCCAGCTGTGTCGCGAGCCTTACCCTTTGAAATTCGCCTCCAGACAAAGTTCCGCTCGCACGATCAAGCGTCAGATAGCTTAAGCCAACCTCATCAAGAAACGACAAACGCTTTTCCAACTCAGCTAGCACCCCCTTCATAGCCTCCTTCCGGTCATCAAGAACTTCTACCGTCCTGACCCAATCAAGAGCCTCATCAATGGGAGTTGAACAAAGTTCGTCGATTCCCTTTGCTCCACCTTCTCCCCTTAGAGTTACCGCCAGATACTCTTTTTTTAGCCTCTTTCCTTCACACGCCTTGCACTCACGCGAAGTCATAAATCTCCCCATAGCCCTTTTAACCCCATCACTTTCAGTCTCGCGGTAGAGACGCTCGACCTGCTTACAAACTCCCTCAAATTCCTTCTTCCACAAGACTATCGTCCCCTCTTTTTCCCACGGAACTTCAATTTTCGTATCCCCAGTCCCATAAAACAAAGCCTGTTTGAAATTATCAGGCAAATTATCAAATCGCTCATTTAAACTTACTCCAAAAAATCCGGCTAAAGCTTCGATATGTAATTGGTTCCAACCTTTCTTTTTTTTCGAGACCTTACTCCAAACAACCACCGCGCCCGCGGACAAGGATTTACTAGGGTCAGGAACAACCAAAAACGGATCACAAAAAGCCTCAGTTCCTAGGCCATGACAGACTTCGCACGCCCCTAAATGAGAATTAAAAGAAAAATGCTTTGGAGTAAGTAGTGGCAGTTCAAATCCAGTTTTAGGATTCCGATAACTTGTAGCGAAAGCCAATTCCTCCCAACGTTCAGCACCGCGGTTCTGCATCAAAGCGCGGACCTCAAGCCCACAAATCCGTATCGCAATTTCAACGCTATCCGCCATCCGAGAATCCACGCCCTCTTTGACAACTAAGCGATCCACGACGACCTCAACCTCCCCGCCATCTTCAGGCCAAGCTTCTTCTGCGGCCTCCAACTCGATGATTTCCCCCTTAACACGCACCCTCACGAACCCCTGTCGTTGGAGATCGCCAATCATCCCCTTAGCATCCCCTTCAGTCGTTATCGGAGCCAACAATATCAACCGACTCCCTTCGGGACGATTGGAGAGACTTTTCACAATATCAGCGGTCGACATCCGCGACAACTCCTCACCAGTCTCCGGGTCATGAGGCACTCCAGCTGCTGCATAGAGGATCCGAAGAAAATCGTGAATTTCGGTCACTGTCGCAATCGTAGATCGGGGGTTACCCGCTCCGGTTCGCTGCTCAATAGCAATTGCAGGACTTAGACCCTCGATTAAATCAACCTCCGGCTTCTCTAGCTGATCAAGAAATTGCCGCGCATAAACCGAAAGTGATTCTACATACCGACGCTGTCCTTCCGCATAGAGTGTATGAAATGCTAAGCTCGACTTACCACTCCCACTTACCCCAGTTATAGCGATCATTTTTCCACGGGGCAAATCGACATCAATCCCCTTGAGATTATGTTGGCTTGCCCCGCGAATCTTGATCACACCAGAATTAGTCGCTGGTTCATCCATGCGAGTCAACTTCCGCTAAAGGAAAACCGCACCGGAAACAAATCCGGCACGGTTTTTAGAGAACTTGGAGGCGGAGGCGAGAATCGAACTCGCGAATACAGGTTTTGCAAACCCGCGCCTTACCACTTGGCTACTCCGCCCTCTGGCGAAGATCTAATCTCCCTGCCAGCACCTGTCAACACCCTGATGCCTGAAAGGCTCATTCTTGCTGCTTAGGGCTGAAATCTGCTCTTTTCCACCAATCGCCCGTTTGATAACCTTCTCCCTCAATGACACACCTACGTCATCTCATTGGGCTGGTTTTCCTAGCCCTTCTCACTGCTCCGTTACAGGCTCAAACACCAGAAGAGCTTGCAAGACTCGATCCCGGCGGCCTCTATTATCAAGCGTGGTCACTCGTCAAGCAGGCTGAGGAACTCGAAAAAGAAGAAGATTTCGTCGAATCATTTACAAAATACCGTAAGGCTAGGTCATTCTTTGATCTTATCACGATCGCTCACCCAAACTTCAAACAGAAGGAGGGACTAAAATGGCGGACAAAGTCCACAACCGAGGCCATGCAGCGAATCCACGCCAGTGCCCTTGCCCAGCAAAAGGAACGGCAAGACGCTGGGAAAACGCCTCTTCTAGAGGTGCCTGGCGAGGCAAAAGCTAGACTAACTATTCCAGGAAAGGTTGACCCGGACGGACTCGCAAGCAAGACGATCCGAGACCTACAGGCTGAAATCAAAAGCCTTAATGCCGATCTTCGCCGTCGAGCCAATATGCGTGATGCTGAAAGCGCTAGGATTCGACGACAAATCCAAGAACGCCAAACCCAGCTCACCCGCCTTGCCGCATCCCCGCTCAGAAATCAAGTAGCTGAACTCAATCAGCAAATCGAACAACTTCAACAAGAGCGTGATGCCATGGCTGCGGCTCGAGACAAAGCACTAGCCGATCAGCGGCTCACTTTACAGCAGCTTGCCTCAACTCAAAAAGCTCTCCTTGTAGCAAGAAATGAAGAGGAGCGTCTCAAAGCCATCATTGCCAAACAGACAAAAATTAACAATAGGGTCTCGGAGGGACAGCAGGGACAGATCGATACCCTAAAGACAACAATCAAAGAAAAAGACCGGCTCTTGAACGAATCCAATCGCGTTAAAGCTGCACTGGAAACCCGGCTGAACCAATCGGAAAAGATGGTGACTGAACTCCGTCAAGAACGGCTCGGCCTAATCGAAGAACGCGACCAAATGAGGGCTCTTCTTGGAACGGACGAAACCGACCGAATCCAAAACCTCATCACACAAAACGTCAGTCTCAGTAAAGAGCTTAATGAGGCCAAAGCAAATCTCGAACTTGTCCAACAAGATGCCAATGCTTCAAAGGACAAGATCCTCATCGCTAAGCAGACTCTTGTGGTTGCCAAGGCAAAGATTCAAAATCTACAAAAAAGTGACATGCAAAGTAAACTGCGCATGGACCGACTGCAAAAACGCCTCCAGCAGGCTGAAAATGACCTGCTCGCACAGCTCAACGGAGGAACGCTTAATAAAAGAGGAAAGGAAGAAGTTGCTCTTCTTCGAGGAGTAATCGACAAGCTAAAAGCAAAGATACAAGCCCAGCAAGGGGCCGCCGAACTCCTTCTGAAACAGGGTGAGAAATTGGGAGTGAATGATCAAAATTGGAAAGATGCACTTTCCCGTATCAATGGAGATGAAAAAATCGAACTCACGGTCGAGGAGATGGAATTAATCGAAAAAACCTCCCCGCTCAGCCCAAGCCTTGAAAGTAATATCACTCCAAGCCCCGAGGAACTCGCTGCCGGAACTTCACAACTCCGAGCCGCCAATAAAAACCTAAATACCGTGGCACGACGTCTCTTTGCGAAAGGAGATTTTCAAGCCTCACGGGGAGCACTCGAACTCATCGTGGATCAGGATCCCGGAGCTTGGGAGGCCATGATTAACCTTGGCATTGTCCAACTTCGGCTGGACGACCCAACAGCAGCTACAAAGCAATTTGAACAATCAATCCTTGTAGCCGGTGACCGAAAAATCCCCTACGCTCACTTTATGCTCGGGGACTCGCTTTATCGCGTTGAGCGCTTCGAAGAAGCCGAGCAGGAACTCCGACGCTCACTTTCCTTCGAACCTCAAAATGCCTTGGCTCACATTCTCCTCGGAAATATTGCCGGTAAAACAAGCCGCTTTGCCGACGCAGAATTTCACTTTCAGGAAGCGATCGCTCAGGACCCCAATTTATTGGAACCCTACGTCAATCTTTCCATCATCTCCCTCCGGAAGGGACAAAAGGACAAGGCCCGAAAATATTACCAACGCTACCTTGCGAAAGGTGGTGCCGCCCGACCACCTTTGGAAACTCGCCTCATTAACTAATTCTCGCTTGGACTTGGCTCACCTCATAGCCTAGCCTCTCGCCGTGGCTAGAGTATATCTTGATGACAATTTCCTTCTCTTCTCTGAGACAGCCCGCAAGCTTTTTCACGACACGGCGAAAGATCTTCCGATTATCGACTATCACACTCATCTCCCTCCAGAGGAGGTGGCCACTAACCAACGCTGGGAAAACATAACCGATCTCTGGCTTGGTCATGACCACTACAAGTGGCGGGCTATGCGAGCCAATGGAATCCCAGAATCCCACATCACCGGAAGCGCTTCTCCAAAAGAAAAATTTCGTGCCTGGGCCGAGACCATTCCGAACAGCCTTCGCAACCCCCTCTACGACTGGACTCACCTCGAGCTCCGCCGCTGTTTTGGTATCGATACTCTCTTGAGCCCGCAAACGGCAGACGAAATCTGGGAGGGCTGTAACGAACGCCTTAAAGATGAGGATTTCTCAGCACAAGGTCTCCTATCTAAATTTCGAGTTGATGCTGTTGGCACCACTGATGACCCTGCCGATAACCTCTCACATCACGAAACAGCAAATGCCTCAGATTGCCCCACTAAGATTTATCCAACCTTCCGGCCTGACAAAGCATTCTTCGTTGACCGACCTTCCCTCTTAAACCCTTGGCTCAACCAGCTTGGTGAAAACATTATTACTTTCGCTGATTTTCTTTCGGCATTGAAGGCCCGTCATGATTACTTCCACGAGAAAGGCTGCCGCTTGACCGACCACGGGATGCGCTATGCTTTATCTAATCCATGTAAGGAGAGTGAAGCAGATCAGATTCTCGCTAAAGTTCGTGAAGGCCAAGCCGCCAATCTAGAAGAAACCGATGCTTTCGGCGCGCTTATCATGTATCACGTTGGTCAGTGGGTCTCCGAAACGAACTGGACAATGCAACTCCATCTGGGACCAAGGAGAAACCCTAACACAAGACTCTTTAAAAAACTAGGTCCAGATTCAGGATTTGATACCATCGGTGACTGGCCTCAGGGCGAAGCACTTCTTTCCTTCCTCGATTCCCTTAGCAAAATCAACAAGCTACCAAAGACAATCGTTTACAACCTTAATCCGCGCGATAACGCCGTCCTCGCCGCCGCCTGCGGCTCTTTTCAGGAGGCTCCATTTCGTGGCAAAATTCAATTTGGCTCCGGATGGTGGTTCAACGACACGCTCCAAGGAATGGAGTCTCAGATCAACACACTATCGGCAATCGGCCTTCTTTCCCACTTTGTAGGAATGCTTACCGATTCAAGATCCTTTTTGTCTTTCCCAAGACACGAGTATTTCCGCCGTTTACTTTGTAATCTCGTAGGACAAGATGTAGAGGACGGCAAGCTGCCAAATGACGAGCGCCTTATAAGCACGATGGTAGGAAACATATGCTATTATAATGCTGAAGCCTACTTCGGACTCCCTCATCATTCCGAAGACCTCCTAGCCTAAAGATCCTCCAAAACAGGAGGATTCCAGGCTCGTTTTTTTCTTAAAAGCACGGTCGCTCTTTTAACAGACGATGTTAAGATCTGGAGGTCGGAAATTTTGAGTAAACTCCATGCTTAACTTCGCTTTCCCGGTGAAACGATGATGTCTTCTGATTGATTGAATCCCGATGCTTGATATTACCTTTGCCAATCCCCACTTTCTGTGGCTCCTCATCCCTCTCATCGGCGGACTTATTTGGCGTTGGTTCAGCGTTCCTGCTTCGATTGCCGTCTCTTCTACCGAACACTACACCAAGACTGCGCCGAGGAAGCATTTTGCGCCCAGGCAATTTCTTCTCTTGCTAGAAGTTTTTGCAGCAGCAGCCTTCGTTTGTGCACTCTCTCGTCCCCAGTCTGATATGGAGATCGTTCCGGTGACCAAGGAAGGAACAGACATCATGCTGGTGCTTGATTACTCCAACAGTATGGATGCCTTCGACCCCCCATCCGACATGGATGACTCCGCAGTTCGAAAAGGCATTGCCCAAGGAAGAATAAAAGATCGGCTAGGTGTTGCAAAGGATCAGATCAACCGCTTCGTTTCGAGACGTTCAGGCGACCGAATCGGCCTCGTTATTTTTGGCCACCTTGGCAACCTCGCGGTAGATCCAACAATCGATCACGATCACCTCATTGGCTATGTCAATCAGCTTGAGAATTCGCTTCTTTCTCAGAGTGAGCGTGGCACCAATATCGCTGGTGGAATCAGTCAAGGAATCATCGCCCTGAAGGACTACAATGAAACTAGACGCACCATCGTTTTGATAACCGATGGTGATCATACAGTTCCTGATCCTGTTTACACTCCGGTCACAGCTGCGGAGGCAGCAAAAAAACAAGACATCACCATTCACACAGTCGGTATTGGAAGTGACGATCCTTTTCTCCTGGGACCACTTTCACGCATGGGCGCGACAATCCGCTTCGACACAAGGAACCTCGAAAAAATAGCCTCCATCACCGGCGGGCAGTTTTTCCGAGCAAAGGATAACAAGGGTTTTGAAGATGTCATGGACACCATCGACTCACTCGAAAAGACGTCAAAACAACGTCCAGCTCTAATTTACCAGCGTGATCTATATCCCACTCTTTTGATTGGAGGAATCATCGCCCTCGGCCTTGCCATCTTTCTTCGTCACACCGTCCTACGAGAAATCTCTTAGACTCCGTAATCCAAATGGAATTCCTCGCTCTCAAAAATCTCTTCTGGGCACTACCCATTATCATCTTGGCAATTGGTCTCGCTGCGAGGTCTTACCATCAGCGGAAGAAAGTCATCTCTCTTCTAACTCAAAACTCTGGACACTGTAACCTGAAGTCAAATGCCTCTCCAGTCCGCCGTCGGATCCTCGGGATTGCTCTTCTCAGCTCTCTTGTATTTGCCGGAATCTCCGCCCTTCGCCCGATCAGCGGATTCGTCAGAACCGAGTTCAAACGCCCTTCAAAAAATCTGGTTATCCTATTTGATATTTCTAAATCGATGACAGCCACAGACACCGAAGGGATCAGTCGAAACGATGCTGCAAAGCTTCTCTTGCGTGAATTTATCAATTCCCGCCCGACTGATCGTATTGGTCTCATCTCCTTCGCAGGAGATACCTTCATCGAAACGCCTGTCACTCGGAGCCGCGCTACCCTCCTCAAACGAGTCAATCAAATCCAACCCGGTGATTTCTTAGTCCCCGGCACCGATATTACCGCTGCTCTCGAGGAAGCTCAAAACCTTCTTACCGAAGAGCCCCCTCCGGGATCAGCGATTGTTGTTCTTTCCGATGGAGACAACGTAACCGGAGGAGACCCAAAAACTGTTCTCGGCCAACTTAAGAAATCCCAGGTGCCCATTATAGCGGTTGCCTTTGGAAGAGACGGCGAGCCAGCCAACGTGCCCCGAACCGAAATGTTTACACAGTCTAATCATAATACAGTCAAGCAACTCTCCGAGTCAACCAACGGGCTATTTCTCAGCGCTTCACCAAAGGAGGTAGATAGTCAAATTGCCAAACTCAATACGCGAGTCGATACTATTGAGTTGGATGGCAAAAACATTGCTGGTGAACTCTACGAACGCCCCCAAGATATCTTTCTCTGGCCTCTTAGCTTAGCACTTTTTTGTCTCATGATTCACATCTTACTCCCTCTCAAAATCAAACACTGGCATCCCCTCACAACCGCAGTCGTCTTCCTCCTAACCCTTGCTCCTAGCTATTACGGCGAAGAGGTCGATTCTTATGAAGAAGCATTAGAGGTTGCCAAAAGAGAGGAGCTACCCGTCATGGTGATATTTACCGGGTCCGATTGGTCAAAGCTCTCGATTACTTTCGAACAAGAAATTCTCACACACCAAATTTTCAAAAAATGGGCAGAAACCAAAGTTATATGGACACTCATCGACCTTCCGCGTGTTGGGCTAACCGATGTGGAAAGGCGTGCCCGCCGTTCCCTCGTAGAAGAACTAGGGGTCGAAACCTTCCCAATGGTGGTTTTTTTAGACGTTAACAAGAACCCCATGGGCTCCCTAACCCACGATCCAAAAGGACCCAGTTCTTGGATCGAGCGCGCAGATGCAATCTTGAAGGGCGAAATTGCAGAGGCCGACACCGCTGCTTCAACAGATTACCTCCCTGAAGAGATCCGAAAAAGCCTCGAAGATCCTGCTCTCACCGAGACTCAGCGAAGTATCCGTTACTATAACAAAGCTCTAGAGCTGGAGAAAGCTGAACCTGAACTCACCTTAGAATCTACCGATCGCTTCAAGTTACTGCTCGATCTTTACAGTAAGGCTGCTGACGCGGCACCAACGCTCCGAAACGATTTGAAATTCGCCGCTCTTCACAAACGCGGACTCCTGCATCATCGCAAAGGGCAATCAAACGTCCCAAAATCGGAACAGGAAATCATGATGATGGCGATGCAGGAACGTTCAGATCCGGTAAAGCTTCTCAAGCGTGCCAAAGGCTCTTTCCAAAAAGCTCTCGAGATTTACAAGGGTGCCGCACCACTCAAGCCAGCAGACGAAGAACTCAGCGACAACCTTGCTCTTGTCTATAAAAACATCTCGCGAGTTCAGGACTACCTTGATTTTCTGGCGGCTTTTCAAACTGCCACCCAGAATACCCAAGACGCCCTCGATCAGGAAAACCGTTTTGTCGAAAGCCTTAAGCGCGAGGTGAATACACTCACTGAAATGAATAAGAAGGCAATCGAAAGCGCTGTGAACTCGATTCAAAATCTCATCACCAAAGCAGAAGCAATCAAAGATTCGCCGACTATCCTTCCGGAAGAAGGTTTAAAAGATTATCGTCTAGCTGAAGAGGATATCGTTCTAGCACCCTCACCCCATCGTGAACGCCGGCTGGAGCAAGCAGCTCAACATATTCAAGATGCCCTGGACCATCTGATTGATCCCCAGCAACAGCAGCAACAGCAACCATCTCAAGGCGAGGGGGAAGGTGAACCCGAAGAGGGCGAAAATGGTGAAAGCGAGGAGCCAGATGGAGAAGGGGGCCGCCAAGATAATCAGGAAAATCCGCAAGGTGATCGCCCCGAGGGCGATGAACCTGAAACCGGAGATGAGGGCGAAGACGAGGGAAAGGGCGAGCCCGATGATAATGATCTCAAAAGGGCCGAAAAAGAAGGAGGCGATCTCCGTTCACGCCTTCTGAGGAAGCAGCAACAGGAATATCTCCGAAATGGTAGACGGATTCCTCGTAGTAAGAGCCACTAGTTTTCGAAACCAAAATGTTCCGACTCGTTCTCATCTTCAGTTTTTTTTCGGCTACGGTTTCCTGGGCACAGGATTACCGTGTTTCCCGGCCACCAAATATTATCACTGAGAACCGGATTGAATACATCAGCATTGTGACCAGAGCTGAAATGGAACTCGGCAAACTTCCGAAGCACCCAAAAATTACCTGGCTTGGCTACTCCAGCATTCGGCTTCCTAATGATGCCTATGGCAATATGCAGACCGACAACCGAATCTCATTTATCGCAACCTCACCTGGCTTGATCGATTTTCCTCCAGTTCCAATCGTCCTCGAAAACAAGGAGTTTTTCATTCGAATTGGGGAGATCAAAGTGACTGGAAATACCACTTCAAAAACTGACACTCGGTTAGAGGTTCTCTGGAACGGAAGTCCTGAAATTCCAAAACAGGTTCATTTAGGTGAAGCAGTGGAAGTTCAGTTCGTCGAGCTTGTTGAAAACAAAAATAATAGATTTCGGGGCAGTTCATATTTCTCCCAGCCCTCAAACCGGGTCGAAGGAGCGCAGTGGCATCAATATTTGCGCTACTCAGGACGCAAGCCAGTTCCCAGTGACTATTTTTACACCTATTCCCAAGGTGGGTTCTTCAGTCGCTATGGAAGTCCCGAAAATTATAGCGAGATGGCACAGGAAATCGATGGAGTTGATTATAACCTCCGAGCATATAAAGCTCGGTTATATTTTACTAAGATTGGAAAATCGACTGGACACCTTAGCGCAACTCTTGGGACTTCGCGGATTCGGTCCAGACATAGAACTCACGTCATTCCGTTCGAAATTGAAGTGCTTCCAATCCCTCCCATTCCTAACAATCAGGCGATCGATTCAGGCCTCGTTGGAGACTGGGAATTCCAAATCGAATACCGCCCTCTTCAACCCGCCGCCTCTCGTCCCTTTATCATCGATATCTCGATCACCGGCCAAGGAAACCCAAATCTCCGGAATGAATTCGATTTTTCAAGCGAAGGCTTTCCGTCCGTGGAAAGCGACCTCTACCCAAAAGTCGGCAGCAACTATGATTTTTGGGAGGCAGACTTTACGCAAACTCTCCTTCCAACCGGCAAAGTAGGAACTCTCCCCGCCATCTCCCTCGCCTCTTTCGACACTGTTGATGATAAATGGCGTTTTCACAAAATCACACCAACCCTAAACCTTCCAGGGACCAGTGACATCACTGCATTAATGACTCCTAGAAACGACGCTGGTAATATCACAACACGTCCGGTTTTACTAAACTTGCCGGTTGCCACTTTTGGAACATTCGCCCTTGCCCCTTTGCTCCCTTTCCTTTTCGGCCTAGCCAAGAAACGACTAGACTCGCGTGATCCTGAACAGAAGAAACGGGAACGGACCCTTAAACGTTTGATCATAAGCTTCAAATCAGGAAAAGGAACAGCAGAAGAAATTGACAACGAATTACTACCCATCCTTCGCCACAAACTCCACCTCCCTTCAGGCTCAACTGTAAGAGAAATCGCAAGCGCTCTTGATGATCACGGGCTCGCTAAGATCCTTGAAGTCCATGCCGAAGTTTCCTTCTCAGGTCAGGAAAAGCCGTTCGACTTCATAGCATTGGGGCGCGAGCTCACAAAGATTTCACTCCTGCTGTTGATCACCATGACATCACTAAAGGGATCAACCCTCGATGAGGCCAACCAAGCTTTTAACGAAGCAAACTTCACCAAGGCAATCAGCATCTACGATCATCTAATCGAAGAGAGTCCTAACCGCGCGTCTCTGCACTACAACCTTGCTCAAGCTCATCTTTCCGCGAATGACCCCTCTCGCGCACGAGCATCGTGCCACACTGCTCTTCTACTTAATCCGCTAGACCAAGAAGCGCGGGCCTTAATGAGTGACATTCGTGAACGTCAGGGTGACCTAACTGTTTCCCGAAACCGATTTTTCGATCTTCGTCCGGATCAATGGGTCGTCGTGGCCTCTGTGATCTGGGTTATAGCCTACTTGTTTTTTGGAATCCGAAAATTTGTTTCACTCCCCCGCTGGCCAGGTTTTGCTCTCGGAGCCGTCGCTATTTTCTTTTTGGGAACAGCCGCTTGGCGACAGAGTCAACATTACTCTTCCGATCAATTCATGGTTCTTGCCGATGAACTTCCCCGGGAACCCAAAGCCGGCACACCCGATTGGAACTATCCCGCACTTAGAGCGGGTCAAATCATTCAAATCTCCGAGGTCAACGAAACTCACGCCCTCGTTCAATCATCCGAAAGTAGCTTTTGGCTTCCCATAAATGAACTTCAACAAGTCTGGTAAATGAAATCTATTCTCATTGCTTCCGTCCTAGCTTCTCTTCTTCCCGCCCAGACGATCACGTGGACCAAAGACCACGAAATTTTTGTTCAAGAAAGAACAACTCAATTTGCTTCAAAACTCTCGAACCAAATGGTCATTATTGGGCGACTTGGTTTATCTGAAACCAGACCAGCTGTCGTTATTAGCAATAGCGGTCATATCCTCTCTCCATTCCTACCAAGCATTGACGGTGAAGATGCCCCATATCTTCTTTATCAGATCGATGGTTCTCGCATCGAACTCGAGACAGTTGCTGAAAATTCAAAGCGCTTCGTTTCCTTACTCAAAATAAAAAAACCACCAGCGAACCTCATTCCAGTACGGATTTCAAAACCCGTGGATCACACCGTCATCGTGCCTACCACAGCGCCCATTACTTCAATCGGAGAGCCCCCAAGCCTCTTTGTAGATCATCTTGAGTTCGCTCCTCCAGAACAAGCCAAAGCACTTCGATTAGATAGTACGCTCTACACCCGAGGGGCTCCAGTTTTTGACCTCTCCGGCGCATTGATCGCGACCACTTTAAAAGGTCGCGAAACAAATACTCCAGCCCTTATGATCCAATGGTTAATCGCAGACTTTCCGGAACTTGATACCATCATCGCGGACGAATCGGTTTCACGCCTCGAGAACCTACCACTCGTGCCAAAGACCACCAAAGAAGAGGCAAAAAAGATAGTTGTCTCACCCCTCACACGAGCAAGGCAAAGTTTTATTCAAAGCTCACATCCAAATCCACTCCCCTGTGTCCTTGTTTCTAACGAAGGGGCCCAAGCAACTCACTCCGTAATTGGAACTATCATTCACGCAGAGGGACTCATCCTCACAAAGGCAAGTGACCTTGGCCCTTCCCTTGTGGTTCGTTACAAGGGAAAAAACTATCCGGCGGTGCTTCTTTCGACTGACGAGAACACCGATCTTGCATTGGTTGGAATTTCCGAATCAGGAATGCCAGTTGTTCGTTGGAGCAATGAACTTCCCGTGGCCGGCTCAGTCGTTGCCTCTCCACTTTTATTGCAGGAATCCACCGATGAAATGGTTGCAGAAGCGACTTCCCGCGTAGGAAATTTTAGTCATGTCCTAGAAGTGGGGCTCCCGTCCGTCCATGCAACAAGCCGGGTCACCAGCTTGGGGCTCACTACTGAACAACTTGATTCAGGATTAAAAATCGCAGCAATCAAACCTGATACTCCTGCGTTTGAATCTGGTCTCTCGCCCGGGGACCTCATTAAAAAAGTCAATAACCAACCGATCAATACCCGTGCCGATTTGACAGCATTTTTAGACCGTTGCGAGGTTGGAGAGATGGTTACTGCTCAAATTGTGCGTGGTGGGTCTAAGAGCTCCCATGAGGTTAAACTCATTTCACCGCTTATGATTCCTCCAGCCACCGGCATCAACCTTTCAAGGGGCATCTCCATGGTTCCGAGCATTAGGCGAGCTCCTTTTCCCGACATGATTATCCACACTACACCAATTAATGCCTGGGATTGCGGAGCTCCAGTCTTCGACATCAATGGGAACGCTTTAGGGCTCAATATCGCCGCGGTGTCTCCAGCACGAACGATCGCTCTGAAACCCAAAGAAATTCGCGCAGCAATCAAGCGCCTTCTCACCAAAACCCGCGCATTTTAGTCCCAATGAAAACTTTACTTTTCTTCCTCAGCTTAATTGGAACTGTCTTTTCCCAAACTCCAAAGGATTTAGATCGAATCGTTCGTAAACTCGCCCCAGACTTAGTCGACGCAACTGTTGCGATCATAGTCAACGGGGGCTCTGGTTCCGGTGTAATTGTAAGCCCGGAGGGATTGGTAATCACTGCTGCGCATGTTACGAATGATCCCAAAAAGCAGATGAAAGTCCTTCTTTCCGACGGACGAGAACTTCCAGCAACCAGTCTTGGGGTTGATCACGAAACTGACGGCGCACTCTTACAGATCAACGCACCAGGACCATTCCCCTTTCGGCCTTACGTCGAAACCAAAACCTATAAGGTCGATGATTGGGTCATCGCGACCGGCCACCCCGGAGGTCCAGTTGTAGGTCGTCCCGCTCCGGTTCGATTAGGCAGAATTAGCGAAGCCGGTATTAAGAGTGGCTTCAGCGACGCCATCACAAGCTCGGCGATGGTGATCTCGGGCGACTCTGGGGGACCACTCTATAACCTCAAGGGCGAAGTCATCGGGATCAATAGTAACATCAGTAGTTCCTGGCGGATCAACAAACATGTCCCGCTCCCCTCCATTGTTGCGCGTTGGGATGCACTTATTGCCGGGGAAGCATTTGGCAGACCTATGCAGCCTCAACAAGAAGCCGAAGATCTTTTTAATGAACCCTACGCAAAGCTCAGAGAACGCTTTGAAGATGCTCTCAATAAACATAGTGAAAATGATCCAGAGGCTATGGCGTTACTCAAAAAACCACGGCTTCTGGATCCCCACCACATGCAGAAATTCCTAGATCGTTGGGAACCAGATCCCGAAGCACCGAAATCGCCTCAATATGGTTTACAGCTGGAAGGTCGAGCTCCCCGAATCACCTCAATTGTTCCCAATAGTCCAGCAGCTAAAAGTGAACTCATACCTGGTGACGTAATCACTACGGTCAACGGGCAACTAGTTTCAAGGACTACGGATCTCGCTCTCGTTCTTCGCCAAGGTGGTAAAGTTTCGTTTACGATCAACAGGGGGAAAACCGTGGAACTTAAACCTATGGAAGTAATAGCGCGCAAGCACTTCCCCCAACCAGTTGCAGGCGTGATTGA
>DIHU01000014.1:0-4101 GCA_002420315.1 Akkermansiaceae bacterium UBA5688 | reverse complement strand
AAAAATTCTATTATCCCCCTCAAAAACAAGCGGGGAAAAACGCTAGTTTCAGCAACTGTAATTCACGAAATCGGCCAACTCATCACCAAAGCTTCCGAAATAGCAGATATCGAAGATCTCAACGCAACCGTAGATGGACAAGACTATCCTGTAACTATTATGGCCATCGACGAAATTACAGATCTCGCACTTATCAATATTGATGTGAAAGGCTTGGCGCCTGTAAGTTGGGAGCCTAAGGAGCCTAAAGTTGGACAACTTCTTATCACTCCGGGAGGCAAAACAATCTTGGTCGGAGTGATTACACAACCAGCCCGAAATGCCCCAAAGAAAGGTTATGAGCTCAATCACGCATCAGAGAGGCCATCTGCCTATCTTGGTGTCACTTTTTCTGCCGAAACTTCAACACCGGTTATTGAAACTATTGAACTCGGAAGCCCTGCCGACAAAATTGGGATTCTAGAAGGAGACCAGATCATTCAATTTGAGGGATTTCCTGTCTCGACCGTAGAGGCACTCGCCGAATTCCTAACAAAGCGATCACCGGGTGAGAAGGTCGAGATCCTAATAAAGAGAGGAAATGAAGAGGTGAAAGTTAAACCAATATTAGACGTCCGCCCAGCCACTGCGGCTGGATCTTTCGACCGCCAAGCGTCCCAACGTGATGGCCGGCTAAGCGAGCTAAGCGCGCGTGGTGGCGATCTGAGTCAACGGCGGGACAACTTTCCTTACGTTCTTTACCATGACCAACCCTTAAGCCCGCGCTTGACTGGGACACCTTTGGTTAACCTTCAGGGCGAGGTCGTTGGAATCAATATCGCGAGGGCGATGAGACACCGTTCACTTGCGATTCCAACTTTGAAACTTGATCGCGTGATCGAAAAACTTCGGACCGAAGCATTAGACAATTAAATTACCTCAGCGAACCTGGTGAATCCAATCACTTTTCTTTACTGATTTTGGGAAGCGTATTGCTCCATTCATGGAGTTCATACCCCTCGCCTAGCCCCCCGATTTCATCAATTAACTTGGCACATTCTGTTTTCCAAGATGAATAATCCGGAACCTTCCAAGTTCCGGAAGTTCGTGGAAATACAATATAAGTCACACCAAGACCAGATACCGGCGCGGTATATGGAGTAGATTTGGGATTAAGCGCTTTCGCCATCCGTAGACTAGCCTCTCCGATTTTAAAATTTGGCCCCCCATCACCAACAATTGCCGGGTAAACTTTTTTACCGTGAATAACCGCAACATAATCACCGACATTTGGCGCCCACGCACTCTCCCGATCCTGTAGGATAAATACCGGAATCACGACGAAAGGATCATATTCAGCGATCAAAAAACTCCGACGTCTAAGATCGGCAATACCAGCAGAGAGACGCTTTACCTCGCTGGAGTTACCCTTTGCCTTCGCTTCAGCTAACATCTTATTCCAGCCTGTGATCATTGGATTCTCGACTTCCCCAGTCTTTTTCCATCCGTAACTCGTAAATGGCTGATAATTCGCTGAGTTAACGATCTTATCGGGCATTCTCGGGACACGGTCACCATCCGAACCATCGGAAACCACATCCATATCGGTCTGAAATAGAAATACCTTTCGTTTAGACTGCGAATGCTCCATCTCAAGCATCGTCTCACAGTCAAAATAGTTACGCTTAGTGAGAACTCGGTCAAATCGGTTAGCGTAAAGCTTCAAGCGGGATTTCTTATTATCATACAAATTTTTAAAAAATGGAGAGACTCTTGATTTCTCGACGAGGTTCTCAAGCCCGGGAAGGATCTGGGGGAGATCTGGGTTTTGCTTGATCAACTCATCTAAACGCCTCGCAGCTTCCGGTCGAACAATCGAGAAGGTGAGCGATGCTTCATAGGTTCCATCTGTTTCTCTCTCACTCGATGCCGATCGGCCCGCCTTTTCTTGAATTTCGTATTTATAATCAAACCCCCTAGAGGTTTTGGAAACATCTGTCCCTTTCTTAACTTCGTAATATTGAGGTCGCACCAAGATCTTCTTTTCAACAACCCTATCTTTATAAATCACATCGGGGTTTGGTGCATCCTTCCGGCTGGGCGGCGTAACTTTTCGCTCCAGACCAAGTCGCCTACGAATTTTTTCTGGAATAGGGGTAAGAATGGTGATTCCAAGAACAAGTGCTGAAACTGCAAAAAATACCGTAACCCATGGGAAAGAATTTGGAGTTCGTCGTTTCACACCGTCAATTTTATAAGGGGTCGGGTTCAGAGCCATGATTGTTTTGAATCGCATCAATAAATAAACAACCATCACAAAAGGGAAAGGGTTTTCAAATAGGGATCGTTGGTTACCATAGTCTCATGAGCCGCGAAAACATCAAGCGCCTGACAGAACTAGCCTCTTGTGGAGGATGAGCTTCTAAGCTCGGCCAAGCCGAACTCACGCAAGTTTTGCGTGGACTTAATAACATCTCAGACCCAAACCTCCTCATTGGCTCCGCGAGTTCAGACGATGCTGCAGTTTACCGTATCTCAGATGAGACCGCGCTTGTCCAAACTCTAGATTTCTTTACCCCCATTGTCGATGACCCCTATCTTTTTGGACAGATCGCAGCTGCAAACTCTCTCTCTGATGTCTACGCCATGGGAGGTAAACCAATCACCGCCATGAATATTGTTGCGGTGCCGACTGATCATCTCGATCTCGACACGATCAATATGATTCTCAGAGGGGGCGCTGACAAGGTTGCCGAGGCTGAGTGCTCACTGTCAGGTGGTCACACCCTGCAAAACCCTGAACCCCTCTATGGACTCTCGGTGACCGGATTGGTAAACCCGCATCGAGTGATTTCAAACGCTGGTGCTCAGCCAGGAGATCATCTTCTTCTCACCAAACCTCTAGGTACTGGAATTATTTCAACCGCAATCAAGAAGGGGATCTGTTCAGCTGAGCTTGAAGAAAAGGCCTCCAAACAAATGGCAAAACTCAACACACCGGGCTCCGCGATCGCAACGATTGGCCTAACAAAGGCCGGAACTGATGTCACTGGGTTTGGCCTTTTGGGTCACCTTAGTCATCTTTGCCGAGAATCTGGAGTCACAGCTCAAATCGACTCCACCGCAGTGCCTCCGATCGATCCAAACGTCCCTGAATTCATTAAGCAAGGATGTGTTCCCGGGGGAACTCGCGAAAACCTCCGACTAGCCAAGGAGTTTACATCCTTCGCCAGCAACCTTTCGGAGGAAATACAAATTCTTCTCGCCGATGCTCAAACTTCTGGCGGGCTTCTTATCGCCGTCAACCGAGATGATCTAAAGCAAGCCCAAGATGTTCTCCACGAAAATGGAGCCCATATCGTTGCCGAAATTGGCGTTCTGACTGACGCTAACGAAAAGTCGATCGTCGTCTCATAATTCTTGATCTTGGCAAAACTTCAGGAAGCAATCAGAATCATCTCTATGATCATTCGATTGTTTCTTTTCATTTTGGCCATTTCGCAACTTGAGGGAAAGAAGCGGCCAAATATTCTCTTTTGTATCGCTGATGATTGGGGTGCCCCCCACGCCTCTATCTACAAAAATGATGACGTCGTAGAAACTCCGACCTTTGACAGAATTGCTCGCGAAGGTGCACTCTTCCATAACGCCTACGTTTCCTCCCCTTCTTGTACCCCCTGCCGGAACTCCATTATGACTGGACAGTGGCACTGGCGCTTAAAAGAAGGCGCAAATCTCTACGGAACTCTTTCACAGGAGGTAGAGACTTACTCGAGAATCCTTAAAAAATCAGGCTACCATACCGGTTCATGGCGTAAGTCTTTTGGCCCTGGCAAACTCGAAGGAAAGTTTCTCAAAGAGCATCCTGCTGGAAGACCTTATCGAAAAGGGTTCTCGGATTTCCTCGCTCAGCGGCCATCGGAAGATACTCCGTTTTGCTTTTGGTTGGGAGCCTCTGACCCTCATCGGGGCTACAAAAAAGGGTCGGGAAAGCAATCCGGGATGGACCTCTCAAAAATTAAACTTTTCTCCTTTTTCCCCGATGATCCGGAAGTTCGCAGCGATGTAGCCGACTACTACTTTGAGGTCCAACGCTTCGACTCCGATGTCTCCAAAGCCATT
>DIHU01000150.1:5280-9367 GCA_002420315.1 Akkermansiaceae bacterium UBA5688 | reverse complement strand
GTTTTCACTCTCACTAACAACAGTCAAACTGAGACCTTTACCGAAATTACGTTTTTAGACGACCTCAATGCTATGCTCCCAGGTGCCGTTGCCACCAATCTTCCACAAGAAGGAGGATTCATAGTTAACGCTACTTTCGACGGATCGGGTTCTTCAGTTCTGGATTCTTCTTGGCAGTATCTTGACCAACTACAAAACGAAAACGGACGAAACGATGACTATCCGCTCGACGCATCCGGAGTCGGATGGACGAGTACTGGATTTAATACAACAACTTCCAATATTGGCCCCTGGATCTCCGGAAATGCACCTTTCCAGGCTGGAGTGATCGATGCCTTCCCGCCCGGAACCCCAGCTGTTCTGGGAGGAATCGACGCAGCGGATAATGGCCAAAACTTGGTCACGACCTATCTTTTTCGCAAGAATTTCACTCTCAATGCCGAACAAGCGAATATCAACAACTGGTCACTAGATTATGTCTTTGATGACGGAGCTATCATCTACATAAACGGAACTGAGGTCTTTCGCAGCGCAGGAATACCAGATGGCGTAATCACTACGACTACCCTTTCAGGGCTTGGAGAAGAAACCAGCCGGAGCTCCAGCCAAGTCGATCTCTCAGGGATTCTCGACGAGGGGCCAAACACGATTGCGGTGGAACTCCACCAAACCACACTCGACAGCAGCGACGCGGGATTTTTGCTCGATCTCCTGCCCGCTTCGAGTTCCCCAACCGCAGGATTTGCTTTTGTTGACGATACCTTTGAAGGAACCAACGATGCCGGATCAGCAGACGGAACACTTAATCCAAATGGTGGATTTTCAGGTGGAGGTATCGACGTTACGATTGGCGGCAAAAACTTTATCACAGGCTTCTTTAACCCGGCAAGTTCGGGTGGTTGGAAAAAGACCTTTACCGTTGCGGAAGCCAGTTCAATTGAGGTGAGTGTTCGCTACCGTATGGTTCTTGATTCATCCTACGAAGGCGATGAATTCGGTCAGGCTTTACTTGAAATAGATGGGGTCCGCTACGGCAACAGTAGCGGAAACTCTCTTTCCCAACTGAATGGCGGAGCTGGAGTCAATCAAGATACTGGTTGGCGAGTTTACACTAACTCCATCTTTTTAGCTGCAGGCGAGCACGATATCGTATTAGGAGCTTATAATAACCAATCCAACTCCGGGACGGAGGTTACCCAAGTCTTTTTCGATGATATCCAAATCGGAACACCGGCGCGACCTGCCGCGATTTGCGGACCAAACTCACAAATTGCTGGACGAGATGTTCTCTCCCTTACCGGCGGTGAACTCGCACCGGGGCAATCGTGCTCGTTCCGTGTGGGAGTGAGCATTCCGGCCAGCGCACCCTTCGGAGACTACAAGAACAGGACCAGCTTGATCTCCACTGTAGTTGGCGGAAGGCGCCTCGTGGGATTTCCTGCAACCGATACCCTCGATGTCGTGCCCATCCCGCTGGCTTTCTCGAGCTCATTTTCCCCGTCCAATATCTCTTTGAACGGAACAAGCACACTGACTTTCTCGATCGACAATCAGGGCAGCCAAGCCGAAGCCACAGACGTAACTTTCTCCGCTACTCTTCCTGATGGCATGGCTCTTGCGGCAGACCCAGAAGCAACTTCAACTTGCGGAGGGGACCTAACCGCGCCAGCCGGAGGGAATACCTTCAACTTCTCAAACGGAACAATTGGAGCGGGCGAAGTTTGCACAGTGACTGTGGATGTCGTTGGACAAACCACGGGGAACCTCAACATGACAAGCGGGAATCTATTATCAACTCTTGGTGATAGCGGCACTACTACTTCCACCCTTTCTATCAATCCTCCGCCAGCTTTCTCGATGTCGTTTACGCCAGACGAAATCAATGCGGGACAAGTTTCAACTTTGACACTTACTATTGATAACAGAGCCTCGAATGCTCCAGCCACCGATCTCAATCTGGCTAACGAATTGCCGGACGGCCTCATCCTTGCAAATCCATCCAACGCAAGAACCACCTGTCAGGGAGGAAGCCTTCTCGCGATCTCGGGAACTGATCAATTTTCCTACTCCGGCGGAACCGTTCCCGCTGGCCAAATCTGTACTGTCAGCGTGGGGATAACGAGCAGCGAAGGAGCCAACTATTTAAATACCACGCAGAAACTCACCAGCTCGCTTGGTGACAGCGGCACCGCAAGCGATTCGCTGGACGTTTTGCCCACTGTCTCGCTTGCTCTCAACGTCACCGGATCTACCCCAACCGTACTTGCAGGTTCAGGCCGGGACAACCTCGGCTATGTTGTGATCATAACTAACAACGGACCTTCAACCGCCACAAACATTGTCATTGATTTTGCCGAAACTCTTCCGCCTGGAGTGATTGTTGAAAATGCTCTGGCCGGGTTGGGAACCTATGATCAGTCCAGCTGGACCATCCCTGCTCTAGGAACCGGTGGAGAAGCCACTCTTGGAATTACCTACACAGTTCCGCAAGACACCCAGGCAGGCACTAACTCGATCGTAGCCACCGCCACCCTGACCTCGGTCGATCAAGTCAACCTGAACCAAGCTAACAACTCGGCAACCGAAACCACTAGCATTGTTGCCGGAGTCGATTTGATCGTCACCAAAACAGGGTCGGATGATCCAGTAATCGCCGGCTCGGGGAATGGGAATTTAAGCTACCTTATTGAAGTTACTAACCGGGGACCGCTCGCTGCCACCGGACTTGAGCTGACGCATATACCTAGTTTGGGAGATGGCATCCCTATCGAATCCGTCACCCCAAGCATCGGCGCTTTTAACAATCAAACCTGGACGGTAGGAGACCTTGCGGTGGGTGCTACTGCTTCCCTCGAGATCAGTTTAACCGTCGGTCCATCGGCCGAAGCCGCCTCGCCCGGCTTTACAAGCACCTCCTCAGTGAGTGCCGTCGACCAAGCTCAAATCAATACTGGCGACGAATCGGTGACTTCCTCTCGCAATATCACCCGCGAAGTCGACCTTACCATCTTGGCCGAAAGCTCACGCGATCCAGTACTCGCAGGATTTAACCTTCCGCAAAATCTCTTCCACACTTTAACCGTCACCAACCAAGGCCCCAGTGACGCCTCTGGGATTAGCTTACAGCTCAGTGAGATCCTGCCCGAGGGAGTCACCGTCGATTCCATCAACCCAGCAAACGAAACCATCTTCGCTGATTCGATTTGGTCGGTGGGCAACCTCGCCGCCGGAAATTCTTCTTCTATCATTTACTACTTCCAGGTTCCCGGAACCGTAACAGGAGGGGCTGATCTCATCTCCAGTCAAGCAACAGTCAACAGTAGCAACGAACCACTTCTCAATCCGGAAGACGATGCCAACTCCATCACGACTGATATCGTAAGCCCCTCAAATACAGAGATCGCCGGCGAGGACATTAAGCTCGATTTCCAAACCGGCCTCTTCAAGCAAGTCGTCATAATTACCAACAACAACCTGGGAGCGCTTCCTGCCTTTCGGGTGCTGGTCGGCGGACTTCCTATCGGAGTCACCGTTGCCAATTCGCAAGGAGACGAACTTGGTAATTCCTTCCTCCTCTTTAACCAAGCTCTTGAGAGCGGCGAAAGCATCGAGCTCACTGTTGAATACCTCCAGGCCGATGCCTCGGGAGGATTCGAGCCCACCTTTGAAATCGAGTTACTCGACCAAGTCGAAAATCAAAGCGCAGGCGAAGGAGTCGAAGTGGACCGATGTGAAGTTCTCGAGAATGGTGATGTCCTGATCGAATTCCCTTCTCAAATCGGGGCGACTTACACCATCCAATACAGTCAAAATGGGGAAGCCTGGAACAACGTCGTTCCAGATATCACTGCTGGAGGAACACGATTACAATGGATCGATAATGGTCCACCCAAAACCATCAGCCACCCATCAGGAGAAAAACTCCGGCTCTACCGCGTCATCAAGAGAGATGCAGATCAATAATCATAACAACTTTTTCACCATGAACCTCAAATTCAGATTCGCATCCTTTGCCCTAAGTGTCCTGCCTGTTGCGGCCGGAGATGATGTCATCTACTCCGCAAAAAGTGGGCTCGGTTCCGCAAAA
>DIHU01000150.1:0-4959 GCA_002420315.1 Akkermansiaceae bacterium UBA5688 | reverse complement strand
GCGGGCTCGGTTCCGCAAAAGGAGTCATCAACGAGATCCAGCCCTTGTCAGCCCCTGATGACAAATGGAATTTGGGCGCAGGAATCTCATGGCGTAGAATTGGAAACATCAACTTCAACACCGGGAATACAAGCCTAACTGCTCCGAGCATTTTCGGAAGTAGTTCTTTTACCCAACCCGCCGGAATTGGAGGCAAAACCGGCGCCATTGCAAGGACCTACGACAATGGCTTCGTCAACCCTGGGCCTCGAACTCCAGCCACCGGCAGAACGACCGATTACTCTTACCAAACCCAAGATCAGCTCCAGGGAAACAATCTTCTCATGACAGCCACCGGAGGACGCCGGGTCATTATTGATCAGGCTGCAGCTTCCTCACCCAGTGGCTGGAGAGAAAGCGATAATTGGGAAATCTCGCCCTACCTTAGCTTGAGCCATCTCATCGATATGGGAAATGGTTGGAGCGCCGGGCCGTCCCTCAACTTCAGCTACACCAGTATTGGTGGTCGTCAAGGAGGACTAAATACCCTCAACGTCAATGAGAGCCGAAATATTTTCGATGTCAGAGCGATCGACAGCTTCGACTCCACCGGCCTTATTCTTCCAAATCCACCCTACACCGGATCACCCGGAGCTATCGCGCCCCTTCTCCCAGTTGAGCCTGCAGAGCGTAACTTCATAGACGACTTACGAACCACCGATACTGCTCTTTTTCGGGATTCGATTAACGAATCACTCGAAGTCAACTTATTCGGACTCTCGATCGGAGCGAGCGCTGTTTACCAAACCGAAAGTCGCTTCTTCGCTGGTATCGGGACTGGCCTTGTTTTAAATATCGCAGACTGGGACGCCAACCGCAGCGATCAACTTGTTCAAACCACCAACGGAGGAGCTCCATTGCAAATTGGCTCCGCCAGTTTCCACAACTCTGGAGCTGATGTTCTCTTTGGATACTACCTGCAAGGATCTGTAGGTTACCAGATTAGCGACTCTTGGTCGATCGAAGCAAACACCCGCTATGACTGGAACGAATCCCTTCGCGAATCAGTCGGCGAGAGCGATTTTGATCTAAATCTCACCGGCCTGACTCTGGGAGTGGGTGCAAACTACTCGTTCTAGTTTCAGCCCTCCAAGCTAACGGCTAAGAGGAATACACCGTTTCAAATCATCTCAATCGAAGATCGTTGCAACTGGGCTTACTGACTTCTTTTTGATCGAGTGTAAATCAACGGGAGATCCTGCAAAGCCAAGTGGCAAGGGTCACCCCCATGAAGACAGATACAAAAAACCGTAGTCAGGAGAAGCTCCGCACTACGGTTGTCGAAGGAAATTCGGCTCCCTTGTCTCGTCGCAGGCCCTCGTGAATTCTCGCGAAAGTTCTAAGAGGAACTTAGGACGACCATTGTCCTGCCTATCACAACGAGCAGTCTTTTTAATCCAATTAGGATTCTGTAGCGGCACACTCTTTTGCCACTTTAGCAGGATGTTTTAGCTTATCTCGCACTTCCTTGGGGTTCATCGAAGCTACAATTGCTTCATCCATACCTAATGCCACAAGGCGCTTACGGTGATCGCTTTGACGTTTATTTCTTGCTGAATTCGACTTCGTAGGACGATTTCTATTCTTATTGCGCGCTTGTGTTGAGGCCATGATCTTATCTGGTTTTAGCTGAGAGAAGTTGAAAAGTTCCTTTCGATTGGCTAAGTCAACCTCGAGAACGTGTTCCGTTTAGTTTCGAAGAAGGCCTCGGTCAACTGGAATTCTCTTCCAAGCCAGCTGACATCAAAGTGATTACTTAGCTTATCTTAAAATCTTAGGCGATTTGCCAGTTCTTTTATTGTCTGGCCAGATCCCCATTTTAAGCTGCGACAGTTACAATGAATCGACGTCACTTCCTGTCCACCTCTGTCGCTGCAGGTGTCTCCACAAACCACTCCGAAGCCCGGAACGGCCCCAAGGATCTCCACCAGGCGATGTTCATGGGTATCGCGAAAGCTGAAAAAGATCTTCCGCGGAAGGCCCAACTTAAGGTGGAGGGCGACAACCTACGAATCTTGCAATTCACCGACATCCATTTTTTTTGCGACCGCGAAAAATTTGGTGAGAAGGCGGACTTGCAAACTGTTGAGGATATGAAACGCATGATCGAAAACACCGACCCTCATCTTTTAGCAATCACTGGGGACCTCTGGAGTGACAATCCGCGCGGCCAGGGCCAAGAATTCTTCGAATACTCGCTCAAAAAAATCACCTCGCTGGGAAAACCATGGCTCTTCAATTGGGGAAATCACGATCGCCTCGACGACTACGCCGCCGCTCAGGTCACTCTGACCGAAGCCACAAACAGCCTTTATCGCGGCGGTCATGACGGAGGAAACTACCGAATTTCCATCACCAACTCCGACGACCGCCAACTCATGGAACTGCTCTGTCTCAATACCACCAATCAAGGCGTGCAAGCAGCCCAAGAAAGATGGCTCACCATGCAAAAACCCTCCGACTCACCCGTGTTGTGCTTCCTCCATATTCCCCTGCTTCAATATGATACCGTCTGGCAAAAAAAAATCGCAAAGGGCATCTTTAAAGAAGATGTTTGCACCTATGGTGAAGATGGTAGCGCCATCGCAAAACTCAAAAACTTTGGCGACGTAAAGGCCTGCTTTTGTGGCCACGATCACGTCAATGACTACAGCGGAACTTGGGACGGGATTGAGATGGTTTACGGTCGCGCAACCGGTCACGCCGGATACGGTGCAAAAAAATTAAAAAAAGGTGGTAAACTGATTACCGTTAATCTCGCCGACCCAAAAAACACACACCACACTTGGAAGACCGTATTCGCCGACGGTAGCGACTGGGTCCCGGGGTAATCACGACGCAAGTTTATCTCAAAAAGCCAAAAAACAGCGACTGAACTAGCGGAAATTGGATATTAACCCAATCCCGTTAAGATCTGACCGAGTGTCTTCGAATTATCGAAATTCATCCGATTATACTCTTTGGACCATTAATAGTCCCTTTTTTGTAACCCCCCCTCGAACCAAACCGTCACCTTCTTATGCCAGCCAATACTTTTGGTCGTTCCCCCCAAATTAAAATTCAACTAAAAATGAGAATAAAAAGTATCCTCATTGCGAGTGGCCTCCTTGGAAGTGCCATTTTAGCACAAGGTCTTAGTAAATCATTCGGAGACGGTACTCTGCCAGAGTTCCTTATGCGCTATGACGTCAACGACGATGGCACCATAGACGAGGAAGAACGGCAGGCGATCAAAGAAGAAAGAAAAGCGGCTCGGCAATCCAGGCGAAACGGTGGCGGCAAAATGTCTCTTAAAGAGCGCTTGGCTGCGCGAGACTCCATTCGCGAAAGGATTCTTTCCAAGCGCGCTAAAAAATTTGCCGAAATCGCCGGAGACGATGGCGTTCTTTCCCTTGAAGAACTTTCAAGCCTTCCAGCTTTTAAGAACGCATTCAAAGAGCGTGTCGATTCGATTTTTGCACGTCTCGACTCAGACAAGAGCGGAGATGTTAGCCTCGAAGAGTTCAACCAGCGGCTTCGCAACCACCGTCTCTCAGACGAATCACACCCGGGGAATGGTAATTCCAAATCCCGTAACAATGGTATAGGGAACGGAAACGGAAAAGGGAACGGTGACGACAAAGAAGATTCCAATGGCAATGACCTGCCTCCCTCACTTCCAGGTTTTTAATCAGAATTATTCTCTGAAATTATTTTTTAATCAGAGGCAACCAAATTGGTTGCCTCTGATTTCTTAAACCACATTAGTGATTAACTTGTATCTCAACCCCAATCACTAATTACGACAAAACTCTTTCTAGAATTCAATCTGTGAGAACTTTTTTTTATTCCTTTTTTTCTTACCATCTATTCACGGCGAAGTTCTTTATGACACCGATTTCGACAGCTTCCCCGCAGGTCCCAATAACTGGTCTGAAATCGAAAGCTGGATTTCAAATGATACCACCTCAGGCGCCCAATCCATCGATGGGAACGTCCTTCCTGCTCTTCTAAATACAGCCACTCTTGGCTTCACACAACCAACCACTCCATTCACCTTCGTCGCGCTCAATCTCGGGTACGACCACATCACCAGCGGAAAACCTATCGTTGAAATCGATACCCTGATTAGTATTGAAGATTCCACCAACAATCGACGGGACGATTTTTATCTCACCATTTACGATAAAAACGGAAATCGCCTTGCCTCTGTACGTTTTGATAACGAAAGCCCTAACAACGCAAACTCACAATTTGGAATCTGGCGTGAAAATGGAACCACCCAGTTTGATACACTATTTGATTTTGCACCTGGGGAACTTTTCAACTTAATTGCCACTATCGATCTTGAAGAAAATACTTGGTCAATATCAACCGATGACGTTCCCATTTTCGAAAATGTCCAATTCTCAAACACAACCAGCCCGATTAACTTTGGCTTGCTCGCCTTCGAATGGGAGCTCACTGCCCCTTCGACATCTAATTATGGAAATAATTTTCTCCTCGTAGCCGATATTAATATTCAATCTTTCAGCAGGCAACCTGACTTAGAAGTAACGTTTCAAATCAACTCTTTGGGCGAAATCAACCTCAATTGGCAAACTGCCGTTGGTTGGACCGATCAAGTCGAATATTCATCTGATCTCGTGACCTGGTTCGACCCTTACCAGAATCCACTTTCGAGAGCATGGACTCTCCTCACTTCATCACTTTTTCTGAAATTAAGGATCCAGCTATCAGCTCCCGGTTTTATCGCGTCAAACGAATACGAGTTCCTTAAAAGAGAGTGTTAAGGAAGTTTGCTAATAATGCCAAAATCCAAGTAGGTAAAAGAAAACAGAGATCACAACTGAGACCGATCAACGAATAAATTATGGAGCTTAAAGAATTTGCTTTAGCGCTTCTCTTTACGGATCCAAAAATGTGCTTGAGAGAGCGAAT
>DIHU01000185.1:2016-4257 GCA_002420315.1 Akkermansiaceae bacterium UBA5688 | reverse complement strand
ATTGAAAATTTTTCATGAAGAGCGCGCTTGGGGGGACTGACTAGTTTTGGGAGGAGTTTCTTCAATTTTTCCGCAAAAAATCTAAATCTCTGAAGAAAAAGAACTCCGAGACCATTTTTAGCAATGATGTAGGCGTTGTCGAGAAGACAGCGAGCGGGAAATTCATGGTGAAAAGAAGAAAACGAAAGATCCCAAACAAGGAACAATGGAAAACCGTAAGAACCTCGGAAGCAGGGATGTCTCGTGTCGAAAAATAGGCGAAACTTCACCTAAAGGAAGCTCCTGTTCCCCTTTCTGACATCCCAGAGACTCCCTGCTTTCGATGAGCAAGGAAGATTGGGAAATCGAGTAGCGCCTGCATCCATTAACTTACTCTTCGTCATCAATAGAGTGAACCTCTGATACATAAGCATCAAATTGGGAAATTCGCGCAAGCAATAACTCTTCATCCCTAATGTGACAATTCTGTTACAACTATTTTTTGGGATTTAAGCAATTTTGTCACATTCTAAACACCTTGGTGACGAAATCGTAACAGATATTTGGGCTTACCAGGGAAGGACTATCGAAAATCCAAAAATAAACTAAAACACTACAGACGAATAAATGAAAAAACAGAACTGCTTAAAAAGCCATGTTGCATTGGCCTCCGCAAGTTTGCTTGGCGCACAACTAGTCACGGCCGGTAACCCCGGATCAGTATTCGATGACGTGGATCCTATGGTGACGGACTTCAATATGTGTGACATTTTTGACAAGAATACCTTATATCAAAGTGATAGTGGATTTATAAGAAAGATCAAACTACAGGGCCGTTATCATAGCCAGTATATCAGCGCAGTTGAGCGTATTGACGGTGTTCGGGATAATGAATTTGATCAAATTCAACACCGCCGGGCTCGAATCCAAATGAGCTTCGATCTTGCTAACAATCTATCATTCGGATTCGACGCTAACTTTTCAGATGGCGATGGTTCCAGTAACACTCTGGTGAATAATGGCGATACTTTCATTAATAATTTCCAGACCATTAACATCCAATGGAAGCCTACCGATGATTTCTACGTGATTATCGGTAAAGATAAGCAGGACATTACCCGTGAGGATATTCAATCCTCAAGGTTTATCAAAACCGTCGAGCGTGCTCCAATCGTAAACGAAATCGGGCAGCAACGTCCATGGGGAGCTCAGGTAGGGTGGATAACCAATGGGATTGAACAACGCCTTGGTGCCTGGGTTTATGGTGCCTATGATCAAGGTCCCGAGTGGGTCGACTTTAGTGCCAATAAAGGACTCTCCTACAACCTAACCGTTCCAGTGAATGATGACCTCGACTTCCACTTGGACTGGAATTACGTCAATAACGATGGGGGCCTTGAGCGTGCACGGGGAAATGCTGAAGTCGGTACCTTTGGGTCAGCTTACGAACATGCAGTTGCCGTGGGAATCGACTATGAAAAAGACCGACTCAAGGTCATTTCCGACTTCATCTACGGGGCCAACCGCGAACGATCGGGAGCCTATCGGGGGTCCGAAGAAATTCCGGCTGGAAACGATACGTGGGGATTTTACGTAATGCCTTCTTATAAGATTACTGAAAACCTCGAAGGTGTATTTCGCTACCAATACATGGATTCAGGTCGTGAACAACGCACTCAGCGATTTGGAAACGACGGCGGCGGGGATAGGAATGCACGTTTTAACGTTGAAAACTACCACTCGGTTTATGGTGGATTCCAGTATTTCCTTTGCGGAGAAAACCTCAAACTGATGGGTGGCTATGAACATGCTTGGGGTGACCTCTTCGGAACAAACACCGAAATCGAAACCGGAAGCTGGCAGTTCGCCATGCGAACTTACTTTTAGTCGCTATCGCTTAGCATAAAGACTTCAAAAGCGTTTCCGAATGGCCCGGTTCCGGAAGAAGCCGGGCCATTTGCGTCAACTTAACTTAAGAAAAAAGCTTCTCAGCTAACGATTTAGTAGGCGTCACGCAGAGCACAAAAGAGGGTAAAATAACCGACACCACTTATTGGTTCGCCTACCGCACATTCTTCTAGGATTTACCAAGCGATTTCCATCACACGCTTTAAAGCTCCTTTTTGATGACGACATTGGGAATTCAACACAATTCCAGCCTCGTAGGTAAACCACTAGAAAGTCCTAATCAAAATTTCGCCATAATCCTTAGCGGCCCCTAGCTGGCGTCCACCCATTCCTTGAGCTTTAATCGGTCTTCGA
>DIHU01000185.1:851-1692 GCA_002420315.1 Akkermansiaceae bacterium UBA5688 | reverse complement strand
TCTTCGAAGCTCACAAGATAGTCATGGGTTTAAGAAAGTCACTCAAATGATCTCCAGATGGCTTACTACTCTAGCCACCTAATCCACCATAGAACTTGCACTAAGTCCGACAAACTCCAAGCAGACGGACCTCCAGATAACTGGAAGACGGTGAGGCCATAGATCTAGTCACCCTCAGGCAGATCGCCACCATGGTAGATGCTCATCTCCGACTCGGTGTAGATTGTATCCTGAGCGATGTTCTTGGCGTGGTCACCGATGCGCTCGATGAAGAGGATAATAAACTGCAGCTTGAGGTAGTCCTTGATGTGTTCTGGGTTGACCTCCATTTGTTTAATGAGCTTTTTTGCCAGTTTCTTGTGAGCGGTAACGACTTCCTTATCGCGGGTCTGGATCGCGATCGCTTCGTCGACACTACCGCCTGAGTTAAATCCGGCGATGGCGTCGTGCAGCAGCGAGGAGGCGAGTTAGTAGATTTGCTCGACCATACGCGTCTCCAGAATCTCGGCGTTCTTGTTCACCTTTCGAGCGCGCTTTGCGATGCCATAGAAGGTTTCATAAAGTTTGGAACTCCATTCGAACGCAAGACAAGTAAACGATCTCCTAAGGATATGAAGCTACCTCAGATCAAGAAATAGCCAGTATGGCTTCAGCCGTAGATTTTCCGGAACTGATTGCACCCTCAATCGAGGCGCTAATCGCATGGTCCCCACATACGAACACGCCACCGATTTCCCGAAACCCTCTTGTGTTTGTTTCTTCCTGAGTCGGCAACGCTTCTTTGATCAGATCAGTCCTGAGATGTTTCCAAGTTGTAACTTTTTCTCCAAACCATTCCTTA
>DIHU01000185.1:0-510 GCA_002420315.1 Akkermansiaceae bacterium UBA5688 | reverse complement strand
TGCTGAACCACCAAAGGAAGATTGGTTTCTCGGTTCTCGCCGAGAACTGACACCGAAATCAAAGCTTTTCCATCCGGAGCATAATCTGGCGCTAGATCACTCATTACCGCAACATTGTTCACTATGCCACTCTGAGTGCCATTAAGAGCGATGATCACTCTATCTAGTGGAGAAGTTTCAGCTTCAAAATAGAGATTGGTCACCGCGCGCCAATCCGGCTCGAAAACACCGAAGCCCTCTACCAGACGACCCGCTGCGGCAGCATTTGTGGCAACAACTACCTGACTTGCTTCGATCTCTTTCCCATTCTCTAAAACAACCCGATCGGCACTGACAGCTGACACCAGCGATTTTAAGCAAATCGCAGACTCAGGCAACCGGGCCGCCAGTTGCCTCGGAATCTCTCCCATTCCCTTCGCAGGAACAGTTGCACTACCTTCACTAAACATTTTGAAAGTGAACTCAAACATTCGACTTGAAGTCTTAAGTTCGCGCTCCAGAAAAATTCCT
>DIHU01000071.1:77286-82278 GCA_002420315.1 Akkermansiaceae bacterium UBA5688 | reverse complement strand
GACAAATGATAACGCTGAATGGCAAAAATAATGGTCGTCATTTTGGGGTTATACTGAAGTGCTCGAAAAAGCTATTAAAAGGGAATCTTTCTATTTTCTTGGCGGGAGCGCTTCATAGGCCCGACTCTCTATGTCGCTCCACTTAAAAGGTTTTAAATTTAAACGCTCGAGATTTTTTAGGTGTAGATCGTTTTTGCGATCGGGATGAGTGGGCTTTCGATAAACCCACTCGTTCGCCCCAAAAATTTCTGCACAAAGTTTGGCGATAGCGGGATCATATTCGATGAGTTCCTCTCTGGTGTTCACGTGATTGTGGTCGTGGTCGGGTTCACGGTTGGTGCCAAACCAAGATTGGACAGCTTCAGCCCAGTATTCGTGGCGGTTGGTTGCGGCGTATTTTTTGGCCCAAAGTCCTTTGGCCATTGCTGTTTTGTAAAGTTTGTGGAGACGTTCATCGAAGGTTGGGTCGAGAGTTTTAAGCGCCGTGTCATGAATGGCATGGGCAAATTCGTGGACACAGATCGATTCGGTAGAATAAGGGTCACCGGAATTTGCGAGGAGATTTTCCTCACCACAAGAAACAGAAGGACGTTGTGGAGTCGCTCCAAGCCCGCGGGCGCGACGGTTCCAGTATGCAGGTGGAGTCAAGTCAGAGTGTTCGGGAATGTCGCAGGTGCGCTCATTAACGCTCATGATGGAATAGCGAACCTTATTTTTTCCAAGTTCGCGGAGGATGTCGGGCCGGTTTTTAAGCATTGTTTGAATAATATGCGCTGCTTCATAGAGAGCCGCGTCGGGAACTTTCTCTGAGGAAAGAATGGGGAAGGATTCAATGATGAGGGCTTTTTTATAGAAAGGCTTTAGGTTGAAGCTTTCACAAAGTTCGTCTGAAACAGGGACTATCTTTTTGGGCTCGGATTTCTTACTCAGGCCGATGAGGACTGTTATCAAGACAAGGGGAACAAAAAAGAGGGGTGATTTCATAGTAAAATGGCGAAAGAGAGGGAAAATTGGAACGGTAGCCCTCTGATACGCTATGAACCGTCGAAATCTCCTCAAAAAATCAGCTCTTGCGGGGGCGCCTATCGTTTTATCTTCAAACCTTTTCGCTGACAAACCGAACTCTAAGGTAAATGTTGGTTTTATAGGAATGGGTAAACGCTCGCAGAGCTTGCTCAATGAGTTCTTTAGGCAGTCAGAGGTGAAAGTTGTTGCCGTTTGTGATGTTGATACCAATCGCCGAGAAGATGCCAAGGGAAAGGTGGATGCCAAATATGGCAATACCGATTGCAAAGCTTTCAATGATTTCCGAAAAATTACGGAAGATTCGTCGATTGATGTCGTTGTGATCGTGACGCCAGATCATTGGCACACCATTCAGATTTTATCCGCAATAGAGAACGGGAAGGACGTGTATGCGGAGAAGCCATTGACTCATAATATTCGCGAGTCGGTTCTGCTTATGGATGCGGTGAAGAAGAGCGGGTGCATTGTTCAAACAGGATCACAACAACGATCGTCTCGCGAGTTTCGGGTGGCTTGCGAATTGGCCCGAAATGGGGTGATTGGGAAGATCGACCATGGCTTTGTGAATTTCGGAGGACCGGGTAAGGCCTGTGATTTGCCCGAAGAAAAAGCCGAGCCGGGCTTGGATTGGGACATGTGGCTCGGGCCAGCGCCCAAACGACCTTATAATTCAATTCTCGCTCCACGGGGAGTTCATAAAAATTTCCCAATGTGGCGTATGTACACCGAATACGGCGGTGGTATGATCACTGATTGGGGAGCTCATCATCTCGATATTGTCCAATGGGCTCTTGGAAAGGATGAGTCGGGACCGACAGCAGCTAAGCCGCCGGCAAAGCAAGGTGATGAAACAGGGGCCTCGGTTGTCTATGGCGATATTACAATTACCCATGGCCAGGGAATTGGAGTCCACCTTGTTGGTTCCGATGGTGAGATTCAGGTGACCCGGGGGCGGTTTGCGCTCAAGGTTGATGGGAAAGAAGTCGCTAACTATCTGAAGCGAGGTGGGAATCTTGGGAAAGAACTGGATAAAGCGGAGCAAAGATACTTGAAGAATGCCAAGGTGAAACTTGATGAGTCACCAGGGCATGTCCGGGACTTTCTTAATTGTATCAAATCCCGGAAACAGCCCATCACGAGTGCGGTTATTGGATCCCGGTCTATTAACGTGGCCCATCTAATGAACCTTGCCTATCATCATCACACCGACATTGGTTGGGACCCGAAGAAAAACACTTTTTCCAAGGGCTCCAAGCATCCCTTGGAATGGCTGGGTAGAGACTATCGTGATAAATGGAAAATTTAGAGATTCGTCGCGCAAGTGTCGGTGATTTCCCGCTAGGGGGAGATGAAAGTGCCGCGCTGCGAGGCAGAGCGGCACCTGGGATGTTTTAGTTTTTAGAATCGGACCTATTTCCGGATGATCCTTATCTTCCAGCCAACTCTTTGCCATTTAGACTCATTTCATGAATCGACCAATAGAGTCCAGAATGCCTCTTGGTTTGAGTGATTTTGAGAAATTTCGCCTTAGTGGCGGGAAATTTGATTTTGGTAATGGCACTTTTACCATCATCACGGGCGATGGGTTTACTCCATGTTTTACCATCAACAGACGCCACAACTTCATAACCTCGCGGGTAGTCGCCTGTCGAGGTCCCTGCATCTAGCGTAATCTGGGTGAGCTCGGAGATCTCAGGAAGTTCGACCTGAACCCACATACCGGGGCTTTGGATCTTTCCAGTGGTAAATCGGGAGGACATATTGTCGTCAACACAGCCCTTAAGCTCGCTCTGTCCGTGGCTTGCGGTAAGCTTCCAAAGCTTTTGGTTTGCGAGAACAGGTGGGTATATCTTTTCCAATTCAGCCTGAGTCCAGGGTTCCTTGCGGCTCTTAAATTTATCACGGAGCTTTGCTACTTGTTTGGCGCGAGTGGGTTCGGCTTTATTCCCAAACGAATTACGAATATATGTGGTGATATTGGCAATCCAATCGTTGTCATTAGTAGCCATGGAGACCATAAGGCCTTCGTATTTTTTTCCATCGATATCGCCGGTGAGTCCGTGAAGGAGGGTGAGAACGGCAGTGTCGTCATTTCCCACGAGACGTGGATTATTTACGAAAGATGGGGCGAGTTTGTGGCCGGGCTGACCGGGCATGGGCGCCCCTTTTCCATCGGGCCCGTGGCAAGAGAAACACAATTGTTGATAGATGACCTTACCTTTTTCCATGGATTTGGCTAAACGAACGCTACGTTGGGCGTTGGCACGTCTTTTTTCCCGTTCGGATTGGTTGTCGCGGCGCATTTGTTTAAGGCTACCGATGACCGGATTATCTGAATTACGATCGATCAAAGAATCGCAAAGAGAAAGTAGGGCCTCATTCTCAGTGCCGGAAAAGCGAATGGAGTTGATAGCCTGAAGGAACATTTCTGGATCTCCATTTAAATGGGCCGAGCCGGTTAAGGCTGCAATGACAGCGGGGTTTTCACTTGTCAGGGAAGGCTCGGATACGCGTATCGCATTGGTGCGAACGAGTGAGCTTGAATCAGCCATTGCAGCAGCGACGAGTTTAGGGGTAGCTTTGCCAATCCCCTCAAGAGTCCACAGAGCGTGGAGGCGGCCGAGCTCGCTTTTGTTTTCCAGAACATGTTTCTCAAGAAGAGGGACAACGGAGTCACGGTCTTTTCTTAAGATTATGAGTTTTTGTGCGGTGTCACGCCACCAGCCATTGGGGTGGGAGAGGTGGGCAACGAGTTCCTCTGTTGTTTCGTCAAGCATACGTGGTTGCTTGTCTGGGCGAAAGGTATCGTGGGTTAGGCGGTAGATTCGTCCTTGTTGAACGTTTTTGTGGATCCCCCACTTGTCGATCACACCGCGAAGATAAGAACCCGGACGGGTCCAATTCCCTTGCTGTATGATGCCCCGATGCATGTCGATGACCATCATAGCTCCATCGGGAGAGGTTGTGGCCCAGAGCGGGCGGAAGTTGATATCTCGAGTGCGGATAAATTCAGTTCCAGGATAAGCGTTCGTGAGAACGGTACGGCCGTCTTTGCGAGTCACCTTGGCACGGCGGATGAGTCTGCCCACTGGCTCGGGAATAATGAGGTCGCCCTTGAGATCAGCAGGGAGGCGGTCACCCCGGTAGATTCCTTGTCCGGCACATCCGGTGAAGTTATTAAGGCCTCCCCTCTTGCTGACGCGGCGCCTTCCGCCCTGCACGTCTGGTACGTCGGCGATGGGAAAAACTTCTCGGAAGCCGTTTGCTTCTTGGCCGGGCAGATCGAGGGCGCCGTAGGCGATGGGCTGCTGGAAGTAGAAGGCAGGCTTCTCTCCACCGGCGGCGGAGTAGTAGTTGCGTCCCGCGTCATCCATGCCGATGCCCCACTGACCACCACCTCGGGGGATTTGCTCCACTTCAAGTTTTCCGTCAGTGAAACGGTATCGCTTGTTTTCGTAAGTGAGGTAGATCCAATTATCTAGGTTCCAAATTAGGCCAGAGGGTTGGTGTTCCATGTTGCCACCGCGACGCCCCCCTTCATACACTTTGATTTTTTCGTCGGCGACGCCATCATTATCGGTATCCCGATAGGTCCAGAGGTCGAGAGTGTTGGTGATATGAACCATGATGCGATCATCAAGGGGCAGAACAGCCCGGGGCAGCAAAAGGTTGTCGATGAAGATGGAGTGTTTGTTGTAGATGCCATCGCCGGTAGTGTCCTCGTGGCGGGAAATTCGGGATTTAGGTGTTTGCTCGCCGGAGGCGTCCGCGTCCTGCATGTAAGTGCGCATTTCGACGACGTAAAGGGCACCGTTTCCGTCCCAGGCCATGGCGACAGGTTCATGGATGTCCGGGTTACTGAGAACTAGGTCAAGAGCGTAGCCGTCTTGGAGTTCGATGGATTTTTGAGCTTCTTCAATGGAAAGAAATCCTTTTTGGTAGACGGTATCGCCGGGTTCAGCGAGA
>DIHU01000071.1:65242-76875 GCA_002420315.1 Akkermansiaceae bacterium UBA5688 | reverse complement strand
CTTTTTTTGGTGATTTTTACGATGTATTCGGTCGCCTGTCCCTAACACGATTCCTTTTTATCTCGCAGTGGGTTATCTAAGGAGATTGAGTTCTTCGGTAGTGAGGATTTTGTTGGTTTCAGAGAGGCATCACCTCGTCTGGGTGTGCTTTACTTTGGAATGTCGAAAATAAACCTTCCGTATTGGAAATCCACGAATCGGGACAGGGGTTGCTCAGGCGCAAAAAGTCCGGGAACCTTTGCGGTTGGTGTGGACCAGATCACTCTGTCAATCAATTGGCCTGGTCTTTCAAGACCATCAATTCGATTGATTTAAACTGAATGGGTGCAGTCTCCGCCTGAATGGAAATATAGCCGCTGGTGAGAGGGGTCCCATCGTTTAGTTGGGTCTTTTCGTATTTGCAGACCACCTTTCCTTCGGCAGTGTGTTTAAATTGGTTTCCCCGGACTTCGATTTCGACAGTCACCCACTGATCTCCATGAAAAGTGGGACCCTTGGTGTTGATGACGTGAGCCTTTGTCAACTTTCCATTCCAATGAAGGTGGGTGCCGGGTGTGCAGATGTTGAGCGTTCCTCGATCCCCTTTACCAAAACCTCCGAGTAATTGAACCTCAATTGAGTTCGGGAAATCCTGATTCTTCTTGATCGTTTTCGGGTCCTGACAATGAAGCATGAAGCCGTTGTTTCGGTTGGCCCATCCAGGACCGCCATTAACTTGCTGCCCGATGAAACGGTAGGTCCCCCGGATTTTGTAATGTGAGTAGGGAGTTTTGTAATAAAGGTGTCCAAACTCACCATTGAACTTCTCCCACTTTGAGTAGTCGATTGTGAGGAGACCTTCTTTGACCTGAAAGGTGTCTTTGTAATTTACGCCAAGGTCCGAGCCTGAAAACTTTGGAGTCCAGCCGTCGAGATTCTTTCCATTGAAGAGAGAAATCCAGCCCCCTTTTTCGGCCTTAGCTTTTGTTTTCTCAGTAGTTTCCTCGGCGAAGGAGATGCCGAAGGACAAGAGGGCGGCAAAAATCTGGATTCTTTTCATTTCGCAAGACTAGGGAGCTAAGCTCGCTGATGCAATGGGCAATGCGAATTTCAAGCGCTTCGTCTGGCGACCTTGCGGCGCACGATGGGATAGAGGCAAATGCTGGTGATGACAATCAGCGAGCCAAGGTAGAATCCCGGGGTGAGGTTTTCATGTTCCTGAAAAAATAGAGCGGCGAGGGCAATTCCGTAAACGGGCTCCAAATTGTTGGCAAAATTAATGGTGAAGACACTGAGCCGCTTAAGAAGTTCGACGTATTGCGAGTAAGCGACCACGGTGCAAAAGACAGCTAAAATCATGATCCAAAGCCAGTCTAGTGAACCCTCGGGGATTGGGATTGAGCCATCCTTTAGGAGAAGGAATAGGCTCGCGAAGAGGGAGGCCCCCAGCATTTCATAAAAGGTGATGACATAGTGGTGGGCCTTCGCGATGTGGAAGCTGTTAATCACCGTGAAGACAGCGGCGAGAAAGGCTGAGAAGATTGCGATGAGGAAGCCGTTGCTGTATTCTAGCTCGCTCCGGTAAATAATTGAGACGCCAATGACAGTGACTGACCCAAAAAGCATATCAACTGGGCGAAACTTTCGATCCTTAATAATGAGAGGCTCCAGGATGGCGGTCCAAAGAGAAAGCGTCGCCACTCCAATCATGCAGATTGAAACATTGGCGACTTTGACTGCGAGAAAAAAGGTGATCCAATGGCCGCTTATAACAAACCCGGTAGCAATAAAAATAAGAGCGTTTCTATAGCTCACTTGGATTCGGTGCCGAAGCCAGAGGAGGATACAAAAGGCCGCTAAGCCGGTGCGCCATGCTACAATCCCCAGAGCGGGAAGTGTAAGCAATTCTCCTAGGACTGCCGTGAATCCCCAAAGGATAACGATGACCTGGAGTTTTAGATGGTCGCGTATCATAAAAGCGGGGATCGATTTAGCGAGTATCGTGCCATTTCCGAAACGTAAGGTGGCCGTTATTACGTGTCCCCCTCGAGTTGGTATCCGGCCTTGGTCCCGACTTTCGCATAAAGTTCAATCATCTGGCGACTGGACTCCAGAAGATCATTGGCGAGGGTGACCGAGTTAGGCTCAAATAAGAGCAGGGTCGAGGAGCCGCCGAAGGCGAAATAGCCCTTTTCAGCTCCTTTGGCGACCTCTTGGCCTGGAGTGAAGGTTTGGTGGATCGAGCCCACGCAGGTTGCGCCGATTTCCATGCAGATCACAGTGCCGAAATCTTTGGTCACGAGCTCGGTGACAGTTCGTTTGTTTTCCCAGAGGTAAGAGAGTTTTTGGCGAAGTGCGAGTGGGGAAACTGAAAAGAGCGGGCCGTTAATGGTGCGAGTTTCTCCAGGGGTGCCGGCACAGGGGAAGTGGAAGCGATGGTAATCAACCGGGCAGAGGCGCGAGAGTAGAAGGGGGCCGTCTTGATACTTTTTTGCGAGCTCGTCCGAACCCAATAGCCCGGCTACGCTAAATTTTTGCCCTTTTACGAAGACCGACTCAATCTCACTCGCTTTGGCGAAGCCCAAATGGCGGCCATCTGCAGGCAGAATGACGGGGGTTTCGTCGATTGGCCGAGCTCCGGGTTTGAGTTTTCGATAAAAAAAATCGTTAAATGACGTAAATTCATCAGGCGATTTTTCAAAGTCGCTGGCATCGAGACCGTAAGTTTCCAAAAAAGGAGCGATTTTTTCGGTAGTTTTGGGCTCATTCATGCGATTTCCATACCACTTTGAAAAGAAGGGGCGCTTCACAAAGCTATGTAGGGCAAGCTTTCCAAGCGGATTACCGTAGGCCCAGCGGAGGAATCCTTCGCCGTAAACTTGTTCAGTTTCCATTTCGCCCGTTTCACGATTGAGATACTTGATTGGTTCCACACCACCACAATGGCGACGAATCAGGAATTTGAAATTTGAAATTTCATGCTGAGCCATTACGTCTTCTTCACCCATGCGAATCGTCCTTATCGTGACTGCAGCAATCTTACTCACAGGTTGTCGAAAACCTGAGTCATCTATTCATGTGACGGAAACCCGCCGCCTGACGCTGCACGACAAAGTTTATCCCGGTGATTACAAGGATGCCCCTCCAATCGGTTGGCGGCGGCTTCCAGGAACCCAGTTTCGGCTTATAAATTACGTAGCGGGTGAAAATGATTCCGTCGAGATTGTTGTGGGAGAGACTCAGGGGGATCTTCTGGCCAACGCTAACCGCTGGCTGGGTCAATTTGGGCTTTCGCCCGTTCAATCGCTGGAATTCCTTGGCGGAACCGAGATGCTGGGTAAAAAAGCTTATCTTGTAGAAGGTGATGGAACCTACAGTCCTGGAATGGGCAAACTTCCGCGGGAAGATTATGCCATGATTGGGGTCATCCGTGAGAGCTCTCTTAATCTGATCACTTTGAAGATGATAGGCCCTGCTCAAGAGGTAGGAAAACAACGTGAAGCCTTTTATGAATACATGAGGGGCTTCGAGGCAATTTATGATCACAAGATTGATTCCTCGATCGAAGAGGTGAAAATTGAAAACGGGGAGGGAGGAGAGTAGGTCATGGCAAAAAAATTTAAAGAGATGTCATTGGGTCAGCGTATTTTTCGCATTGCCGCTGGATTTGAAATTGCAGTGATTTGCTTGAGTTTGCTTTTTCTCCTGACCTTCTTCGGCACGATTGAACAGAGGTGGTTTGGTCTCTGGACGACTATCCATAAATATTTCGATTACAATTCCGTCTTTGTTTTGCCCACTCGGGGTGACGGCAAAGTAATTTTCCCTCCGCTTCCTGGTGCCTACTGGGTCATTGTTGTCCTCTCTATCAATATGTTCCTCGGGGGTATCGTCCGGGCTCGCAAAGGATGGCGTAAAGCGGGTGTTTTGGTTAGCCATTTTGCAATTCTTTTCATGCTCGTTGCTGGCGCGGTGTCCAGTGTGTATAAGGAAGAAGGAAACATGAGGGTGCTTCAGGGGGAGAAGTCCGACTATGCCCAGAAGCTATTCAAGCACGATATTGAGGTCTTTGCCTTTGATGAAGTAGGGGATCGAGAGGAGCCTGCTATTCTTCGTTCTAAGATTATCAAATCACTCGGAAATAAAGGCAAACTTGAGGCTAGCTTTGAAAAATTCGATTTTCGACTTAGCATCGAAAAATATCTGCCCTACTCGGAGCTCGCTTTGGATTCTCCCACCACCCGGCCACCGAATGATGAGAAGGTTGTTGATGGATTTTATCTCGTCGAAGTCGAGAAGGATACTAAGACCGAAGAACGTAACACGCCTGGATGCTATGTGAGGATTGAGGACGAGGATGGTGGTTTGATCCAGCGGCTTGTCCTCTGGGCTGGTAATCCCTATCCGGTGACTTTTAACCATGGGGGGAAACGTTTCGGGGTCACTTATTTAATGGAGATTTGGCCCATGCCCTTCGTGGTCGAGTTAAATAAAACCTTTGGAGAGAACCACCCTGGGACGGAAATTCCGAGTTGGTTCCAAAGCGATATCGTAAAAGTCGACGGTGACGATAAGAGCAAACACAAAATTGTTATGAACGAGCCAGCCCGGCATGGCGGCTATACCCTCTATCAGGCTGGCTTTACTCGAGCAGCGGAGGGAGAGACCCCTTCCTCAACCTTCGCGGTCGTGAATAATCCCTCTGATAAATGGCCGGAGTATGCCTTGTGGGCTTCGGCGGCCGGACTTCTTTTCCACTTCATGGCCATGTTGGTTCGCTTCATCGGTGGAAGCGCCAAGAAAGGACGATCGCAAGCGCCTGTCCCCAACAAAACTTCAATCTATCGAAAATCGTGAGTCAAAATTCTTCCATCACTCCAGCTTCAGGCAATCAAGGGTTCAATGCACTTCGTTGGATTTTGGTGATCGCATTTTTAATCGGTGAGTTTGCTCTTATTTCTGTTGCGTTGCGTGGTGCTATTCCTCCGGATGAAACCCGTGAGGTGAGTGCCTACAGTCCTTGGAGTGAGGAAGTTCTCAAAATCGCGGAAGCGATCCCGGTCCAAGAGGGTGGCCGGATTAAGCCGCTTCGGACCTACGCTCGGTTTAAGATGATGTCTTTCCACGGTTCCCTTACGATGAAGGTGAAAGCCGGAGGAAAAGTTCATAAGATCGGTCCAGTAGCGTGGCTGCTCGATTGTATGTTCCGGCCAGATCTTGCCGATCAACTCCCGGTCTTCCTGCTGGATGATACCGAAATCTTAAAGCCCTTCGGAATCGAGGCGGAAGACCGAAGAGCCCGCTTGAGTTTTAAAGATCTTGAGGATGGTGGCGGCCCCGAGGAGAACGGATTTACCCAGCTCATTAACCGAGGGCGGGAATTACTGGAGAAGAAATCAGCGGAAGGAGAGGGTTCCCTTAGCGATGAGGAAGAGGAGGTGACGCGATTCGCCCAGCTTGCCTTGACCTTCGCTGGTCTTCGAGACTCGATGGATATTATAAGGGGAGGTCTTCCCCCCCTCGATCCTGCGCAGTTGGCCTACATTGATCAGGAGATCTATCAAACGCTAAGAACAACGATGGATCCTAAACAGTTCGGCTTTTGGCTTCCAATCTTACCCGAGACGGTTCAATCGACGCAACGACTCGATACTCCGCAGGCCCGGGAATTTGAATATGAACTCAATCGTCAGCTTGCCTTTGCTCGGTATGGGCCAGCTTGGATTCCACCTCAGCAAGGTGAGGAAGAAGAATGGCAAACAATCGAGGCTAAGGTAACGAAGTTTCTCAAAAAAGAACTCACCGACTCGGTTGAGATTCTGCAAGATTTTAAAAAGCTGGAAGCGATTAGTAAGGCTTCGGAGCGCCCGAATGATGGTGAGTTTTTGGCTGCCCTGAAAGAGTGGCAGACCAGCTTGGCCGATCGGGCTGCCGATCGTGCGGAAGGTGATTCCGTTGCGTCTGAAGTCAGTTATTATCGCCGAGACTATTTTTCTAAGGGACTGGTCTATTTTATTTTGGCATTCCTTGTCTCAGCAGTCGGATGGATTTACCGAGAGGGGAAAGCTGGTAAGATCATAGCCTGGATAGCCTCGATGATTTATGGGGTTGCGACCGTTTATGTTCTGGGTGGATTAATCCACCGTTATATCATTACAGGGCGCCCTCCGGTCTCTAATTTGTATGATACGATTCCTTTCATCACTGCTGGAGCGGTTGTGATCTTAGCAATCGCAGAGCTTCTAACTCGCCGGAAGGTTCTCCTTTCGTTGGGGGCCGCCCTTGGGGTGATTGGCTTATTCTTTGCTGCTAGTTTTGAGGTGGGTGACGCCAAGGATAACATGGATCCGTTGCGGGCGGTGTTGGATTCGAATTACTGGCTGGCAACTCACGTGGTTTCTATCACGATTGGTTATTGCGGAGGATTAATCGCTTGTTTCCTGTCTTTGGCATACGTCCACCTCGCTCTGGCGGGTGTCATCAAGGATCAGAAATCCTTTCATCGATTTATGACCCGTACTGTTTTTGGGATCACTTGTTTTACTCTCTTGTTTTCGCTTGTCGGAACAATTTTAGGGGGGATTTGGGCGAATGATTCTTGGGGCCGTTTTTGGGGGTGGGATCCCAAGGAGAATGGGGCATTACTGATCGTTTTATGGTGCCTGATCATTTTACATTCCCGATTGGCGGGTTGGATGACCGGTTGGGGGATTCACATCATGAGTATTCTGGGTGGCTCGGTAGTCGTCTTCTCGTGGTGGGGTGTAAATATGTTGGAGGTCGGTCTCCACTCTTATGGATTTATTGAAGGTGCTTCGACCGTTTATTATTTCTACTTCGTCACGCTCGTTGCAACGGGAGTGGGTGTCGCAGCTTGGTTAATTGAAAGGTCTTCTAAGAATGCGCGGTTGAAAACCGATTGACCACTAACACTGTCAAAGGTCTCGAATGCTTTTTCTGACTGGTCACTTATTCAAGTATGACAGTAAGAAAGGTGTCCAGTTCGCTTGTTGGGATGTCCTGCCTAATGTGCTAAGCGTTCTCCTATGAAATTGATTTTGGCTTTCCTGACAACGCTTCAAGTTGTCGCTGCTACGCCTCCAAATATCGTGTTCATCCTAGCGGATGATCTGGGGTATGGTGACCTCGCTTGCTATAATCCTGATTCGAAAATTCCGACGCCAAATCTGAACAAGCTGGCAAGCGAGGGAATGAGATTCACCGATGCTCATAGCCCAGCCACGGTTTGCACTCCCACACGTTACAGTTTGTTAACTGGTCGCATGTGCTTCCGCACTGGTCGATCACGCGTCTTTTCGGGCGTGGGTGGACCATGTTTGATTGAAAAGGACCGACTCACCCTGCCGGCAATATTGAAGACAAAGGGATATTCGACCGCCTTGTTTGGTAAGTGGCACGTTGGTATGAGTTTCTTTGATAAAGAGGGAGAGCGGATCAACGATCAAGGTTTGAAGGGCGTCAAACAGATTGATTACTCAAGGCCAGTCGGTGGTTCTCCGATTGAGTTTGGGTTTGATGAGTTTTACGGCACAGTTTGCTGTCCGACTACCGATTGGCTCTATGCTTACATCGACGGTGATCGGATTCCGGTCCCCCCCACGAATCAGATCGATAAGAGTAAGTTGCCTAGGCATCCTTATGCCAACGACTGCCGCCCAGGTATGGTTGCTCCAAATTTTGATCTCGAAAAAGTGGATCTTGTCTTTTTAGAGAAGAGCAAAGCGTTCCTGAAGGAGCAGGTAAAGAAATCCCCTGGTAAGCCATTCTTTCTAATGCACTCAATGCAGGCTGTTCATCTTCCTTCATTCCCAGCGAAGCAATTTCAAGGGAAGTCTAGATCCGGTCCTCATGGTGATTTTATCTATCAGATGGATTGGATCGTCGGTGAGTTAATGAAGACGATTGAGAGTCTTGATATCGCAGAGAATACGATTGTGATGTTTGGTTCAGATAATGGTCCCGAAGTTCCCTCGGTTATTGCGATGCGTCGAGATCATAGGCACGATGGAGCAAAGCCCTGGCGTGGTGTGAAACGCGACCAGTGGGAAGGCGGTCACCGGACTCCATTCATCGTAAAGTGGCCCGGCGTTGTGAAACCGGGATCGACAACGGACGAAATTGTAAGTCTTACCGACGTCTTTGCCACCTGTGCGAAAGCCGTGGGAGCGAAGTTCCCGGCGAATGCGGGGGAAGATAGTTTTGATCTCAGTCCGGTCCTTGAAGGCGAAAAACGAAAGAAACCAATCCGACCTTATCTCTTGCAGCAAACCTTCGCGATGAAGCTTTCTATTCGTCAGGGCGATTGGAAATACATCGACCACAAGGGTTCGGGTGGAAATAACTACGAAAAGGAAAACGAATGGAGCATGGGGCAATTTGCGATCCCCGACACCGATCCCAAAGCTCCTGGCCAGCTCTACAACTTGAAGGAAGATCCGGGTGAAGCTATCAATCTATATTCCAAGTACCCAAGGGTTGTTACAAAGTTAAAGGGCCTCCTTGAGGAGTCAAAGAGATCGGGGCGAACCCGTTAATCACTAAATCAGTGAGTCCGATGAAAACCACCTTCTTGCTATCCGCTCTGTCCTTTACGGCAAATGCACTCGATTACAGACAGGATATCATGCCGATCTTTAGGGAAAAGTGCTATGATTGCCATAGTTCGAAGGCGAAGAAAGTAAAGGGTGGCTTACGGCTCGATGATGAGAAGCATTTCTCGAAGAGGTTCTCTAAGAACGAGGTTGTCGTGCCCGGCGATTGGGATGCCAGTTACCTTTTTGTGACTCTCGTGATGCCCCGCCACGAAAAGGGCGCGATGCCGCCAAAGAATAAAGGAGAATCACTCACTGAAAAAGAAATCAGAACGGTCGCAGAGTGGATTCACAAGGGTGCCAAAATTGATGGAAAAAAAGGTAAGCCGGGCCCCGAGAATTGGCATCCCGACAGGTTATTGAAATTTAAAGATGGTCGTGTTGTGACAGAGCAATTTGGGGAAGCGCCAAAGGTCAAGAAGGTGGAGGCGAAGTGGGAAATATGGTCCAACAAAGAGGGTAAGAAAATCACGGCCCGCTTTCACGGTTTGGTAAAAGACAAAGTGGACTTTGAACTCAAGAACGGGAAGCGGATGTCTTACCTGTTGGAGCAGCTTTCGGCTGAAAGCTAGGCGCGTATTCAGGGACTGACTGATTCCCCCGTAATGATGTCTGAAGACGATTAGGGTTTTAGGCCAGCGCCTGATTTCTTGGTGAATTCTGCCAACCTTTTGATCAAATCCCGGTGTGCGGGATTGGCTGCGATGTTTTTGTTGGGATTACCTTGGAAGTCAATAAGAGTGACGTCTTCGAGGGCTCCGCTTTGATTTTTTTTACGCCATTCGGTATAACGATAGCGGTCGGTGCGAATGCTGGTTCCAAGAACTATCCCGACGTTTTTTTTGTTTTTGAAATACTGACTGAAGGCTCCTTTCTTCCACGGGATTTCGGGGTTTGCCAAAACTGGCTTGAGGGACACACCGTGGAGGTGTTCGGGCACAGGTAGCCCGCCGAGTTCACAAAGAGTAGGAAAGAGGTCCACTAATTCAGTGAGGGCCTTGGTGCGTTGGCCCTTCTTTTGGCCCGGAGCAGCAATGATGAAAGGAACCTTCGCAGCGATTTCATAGGTGGTGTGCTTGCACCATTCGCCATAGTCGCCAAGGTAGTAACCGTGATCGCCCCAGAGGACAATGATGGTATTTTTTGAGAGCCCAGTCTCGTCGAGGGCTTTAACCAGTCGTCCAACCTGTGCGTCCATGTAGCTCACAGCTGCTCGATATCCGTGAATGAGTTCGCGGGTCTTGGCATCATTAAGGACTTTCGTCTTTTTGGGAATGTCAGAGTAGTTTTTGAGTTCTCCCCACGAGGATCCATCATAGGGAAGCCCATTGATCATTTTGTCGCGCGCGGGAACCTTAATCTTCGCACGATCGTAAAGATCCCAGTATTTAGCGGGAGCATTGAAGGGTAGATGAGGTTTAGTGAAGCCAACCGCAAGAAAGAAAGGCTTCTCGGTGGTGGCGTAGTTTTTTAAGCGGGTCACCGCAGCTTTTGCCACCGCTCCATCGGTGTAAATGTTATCGCTGACATAGCCACCGTTCTCGCTGGCGGGACCGTTGGTGCGCACGCCGGTGGTTCTTTGAATGCGAGAGGCTATTTTTTTAGCCTCTATGCCAGCGGGCGAGGCGTAGTGTTTGCCAATCCCACGGGATGGTTTTTTTGACCAACCTTGAGGGAAGTCGTCATCAGTGGCGTGGTAGATCTTTCCTAGTGAGGTTGTTTCATAGCCCTGCGCTTTGAAGTGCTGGGGGAGTGAAAGAGCATCGGGGTTCATCTTCCGCATGGGAGTTTTGAAGTCCCAACACCGAGTAGTTTGTGGACGCAAGCCGGTCATCAGGCTTGCTCGTGAAGCTCCGCAAACTGCAACTTGGCAATAGGTACGTTCAAAGAGAGTGCCACGTTCCGCGAGGGCATCTATATTGGGCGAATGAATCTCTTTGTTTCCGTAGCAACGTAGTTCAGGGCGAAGGTCATCGACCGCGATGAAGAGGACGTTGAGTTTCTGTGCGCAAAATCCTAAATCTGGGAAAAGGAAAAGGCTCAATGAGGGAAGGAGCTTTTTGAATCGGCTCATTTTTTGGATTTGAGAGTTGAGAGGTATTCGATGATGTCGCGGATTTCACGTTTCGTGAGGATCGCGCCCATTGGAGGCATGGTGGAGATGACGGGAGTTCGCTCCTTGACGTTCTCCGATGCCACCTTGGTGATTACACCTTCGGCATCTTTGATTTCAATGACTCCCTTCATTTCACTTTCGAAAAGTCCTGCGATCGACTGTCCATTTTCGAGAGTGAGTGAAATAGAACCGTAGCCTTCTGTGATCGTTTTTTGGGGTTCAACGATCGCTTCGAGGTGGTGACCCCGTTCCTGAAGTCCAGCTGATTTGAGATTGGGGCCAATGTCGCTGCCTTTGCCATCCTTCACCTTGTGGCAGCGAATACATTGGGCTGCGATATGGTTCATGAAGAGGTTTCTACCGCGATCTGCGTCGCCCCCTTCAAGAGTGTGCGTGAAATCAGGATCGGGAGCGTTTATTTGCCTTACGGCAGCAGCTTCTGTGAGATCGAGCTTAAGAGAAGGGGGGCATTCCTCAAAGGAGTTCAAGAGTAAGTTTAGAATAGAGTCGCCTTTTGCCGAGGCGAGATCGCCTCCGAGAAGGGCGAGTGCGGTTTGTTTTTCGAGAGTGTTTGCTTTATTTGAAGAGAGAACGACCTCAACTCGATCGAGTGCTAATACGGGATTGAATTTTGCGAGGATCTTAAGTGCCTCGATTCGGATTGAGTGCTCTTTTGATTCGAAGGCGGACGTAATACAAGCTGGAAGCTTTTCGTTCTTCTGAGTGGCAAGTGCGCGGAGTGCTTCGATCCTGAGGGCTGGAATGGAGCTTTCGTTTTTTGCGACGGCGACAAGAGCTTCGCCGGGAATCTCGATCTTGAGCAAGCGGGCGAGAGCCATGGCCTCCCTTTGGATTTTTTGGTTGGGATCGATGAGCAGGTTAGTGAGCTTTTTATAAACGGCATTTGTGGCGATTGCTGGATCGCG
>DIHU01000071.1:53092-64941 GCA_002420315.1 Akkermansiaceae bacterium UBA5688 | reverse complement strand
GATTGCTGGATCGCGATCCGAGAGGGGACGGTAACGACCGACGACGCGGTCGAGCTTGCCTGGCTTTGACCATTGCCTAAGGGCATCGAGGGCATTTAGGCGGAGTTCTTCGGGCACGTCGGCTCGGATGGTGTAGTCAGCGACGCGGGTGGCGGCTTCTGGGGTGCCGAGGTGGAAGTTTGCATTGATGGCACGCTTGATGAAGCCTTCGTCTTTGATCCACTTAGTTGTGGCGAGCGATCTAGCAAGGGCAGGTATAGCGTTCGGAATGCTCCAGTCATCGTGGATGGCTCGAGCGGCTTCAGCGACGACATTTTTGAAAGGGGAGTAGAGGAAATGTCGCACTTTTGGATCAGCGCGGCGGCGGAGAGCAACAACCGCGATTTTTTGAATCAGTTCGGACTGCTCGCTGGCGAGGGCTGCGAGAATTTCGGAGGAGGCGCAGCCAGTGAGGCCGGCGATGGCGGCATGGCGCTGGTAGGTGTTACTTTCATCTGGAATGTTTCGAGCCATTTTGATGAGCGCTTTGCTACTGCCCAAAGCTCCGAGGTTTCCAAGTGCAATCGCGGCGTGGAATCTAACTCGGGGTGAGTCGTCTTCGAGGCATTTCTCGAGTTCAAGAAAATCAAAGGGCCTGTCGCGTGGATCGGGAGCCTGATGAAGGGCAAGTTCACTGTTCAAAATTTCACCAAAGCTTCTCACAATCTGGGTGCGAATTTCGGGATCAGGATCACTTAGTAGTTCGAGGATGTCTCCCTTGGGGGATTTTGTGAGACGATCGAATTGACAGAGTCCCCAGATGGCGTGAATGCGGAGGAGTTGCGGACCGCTCCTCGCAGCTTTCCAAAGTTCTTTTCTTGCGCCCCGTTTGACCAATTCGAATTGAGCTTTGAGCCGAACTCGTTGATCGGGATGGTTCAAGGTTGCGATAAGTTCGTTGGGTACTTTTTTTGAAAAATCCGACCGCAGAAGTTTGGCGGTCAGCGCACGTAGAGAATGTTTTTCTTTCACGTCCCACTTCCAAATAGCTCCCTTTTCGTTGAGAGGATAACCGCCTCCCCAGTCGACCCCATAGAGAGCTCCATCGGGACCGAAATTGATTCCGACGATGGGAACGCCATTTCCGATTTGCATATCGTTGATCATTTTGAAGGAAGCGCCATCTTGCTCGACCTGAAAGGCCCATTGTTGGCCGTTGGGGGCGCTGGTATGAAAGAAGTAATTTTGCCATGCTTCCCCGAGGGCGGTTCCGGGATTAAACGCGAGTCCAGCCGGGCCGTTGTTATAGAGACTGATAGGGGGGGTGATGTAGGCAGGCTGCCCCTTGTGCCATGGAATACTGAGGTTTTCATCCATCCATGGATTGAAAGTTCCATTGCGATACTGCCAGTTAGAACGCCAACCAGCATCCATGTGTTGAACGATGTAAACGAAGCGTTCTTTTTCGCCGGGTCGGTCGGAGTCGTTGTCGATCCCGAACATGTTGCCGTACTGGTCAAAGGCTATTTCCTGCACATTGCGGAGTCCTCGGGCATAGACTTCAAAGTTAGATCCATCGGGGTCGCAGCGAAGAACGGCACCTTGGTTGGGGTATTGGAAATGTCGACCTTCTTTGGAGGAGGCCCCTACTCCCTTATCGCCGATCGTCCAGTAGATGCGACCATCGGGGCCCACGGTTAGGCCATGCATGTCATGGCCGGCGTAGGCGAGGTGGACTCCGAAGCCATAGGCAATGGATTGCCGCTGATCGGCTTTGCCATCATCATTGGTGTCACGAAGCTTCCATACATCGGGTACGATCGTGGTGTAAACATCACCATCGTAATGAAGAACTCCGGCGGCGATCCCTCCGATCTCATCAGTGAATCCTTCGGCATAGATCGATGTCTTGTCGGCAAGGCCATCGCTGTCGGTGTCTTCTATGAGATGGATACGTTCTGAGAGAAATCTAAGGTCGGCCAAGTCGTGTTTTCCGTCCTTGTTGAAATCTTTGACTCGTCTTTTATTGGCGTCGCTGTTTTGGGAAGTGAAGGCCTTGTGATAGAAAGCCCGCTTTCCGTCTGGAGTTTTGAAACTTAGATCATCTGGAATCCAGTCACGGTTCTGTCGAATATCGAGATCGTTTGCTTTGCGTCGTTGCGTCTGTGTGACGTAGGCCCGCCCTTGGTTGTCGAAAGAGAGAGCAACCGGATCGGGAACGAGAAAGTTGGGAGTCCACTTCGTAAATTCCAGCGATTTTGGATTGGGCTTTTCTCCAAAAAGATTGAGGAAAAGCAGGGGGGTGCTGAGCAGAAAAGAGACCGAGAATTTCATTGGTGATTGGCGAGAACGCTAGCACCTAGAACGCGTCAGACCAATCATGGAAACTTACCTAAATCACACGATCGTTTCCACCGTCGATAGGGATCTGGGCCCCAGTGGTGGCCGAAAAGACGGGACCAGCGACCGTGCTGACTAAGGCGGCGACGCCGGAGGAGGTAATCTCGGTGCTGAGGAGGTTTTTTGTCTTATATTCCTGCACCGTCATACCATAGCGCTTTGCGGATTTTTCAAGCGCTTCGTCTGTCCAGATTTCGGTGTCAAAAACGGCATCGGGGTGGAGGATGTTGACGCGCACACCGAAGGGAGCAAGCTCGAGTGCGGCGACGCGAGCGAGTTGGGTTACGCCGGCTTTTGTGACGGAGTAGGCGGAAGCGCCGGGACCAGGAGCGGCGAAGTTTCGTGAACCAATGATGATGATGCTGGGTGCTTTGTCGCTTTCTTTGAGGGCTGGGATGGAGAATTTTAGAAAACGTTGAGTCGCAGTCAGATTAATTCGGAGATGGAGATCCCAGCTATCTTCTTCGGCATCAATATATTCGCCGGATTTAAAGATGCCTGCATTGGCGACGATGATGTCGAGCCCACCGTGGGTGGCGATAGTTTTGTCGACGGCAGCCTTGAGGGCGGCATCATCGGTGATGTCGCAGACTGCTCCGGAAAGCCGTTCTCCAGTGAGATTGGTGACAACGTTGGGATTGATGTCTAGCCCGACGACGGTGGCACCGTCGTTGCGAAGACGTTCGGCAGTGGCGCGGCCGATTCCTCCGCAAGCTCCGGTGACGATAGCGACTTTGTTGGCGTGGATTTGTTCAGACATAGTATGAGTGGGAAGTTTGAATCAATCAGGATAATCGGTTATGGTTGGACCTAGAAGTTGAGTTTTCAGCTACCCTTAGGTCAGGGCGTTGTTGAAAAAAGCGAGGTTTTCGACGGGGTCTTCCTTGTTGAAGATAGCGGATCCGGAGACGACAAAGTGGGGCTTCATTGCCGCAATTTGCGGCATAGTGGTTTTGTTGACACCGCCGTCGACACAGATGAGGAGTTCAGGTTTCCACTCAAGAAGGGTTTTGATTTTGGCGGGGATGTCGTCAAGGAAGAGTTCTTTCCCAGAGTAGGGTCCAACGCCAAGGAGAAGAACGTAGTCAATCTGATCGAGGTAGTTTTTGATGAAACTGGGGGAGGTGCCGGGATTGAGGGAGACGCCACGGAGGATGTTTTCGTGTGCGGAAATACGAGAGAGAGTATCATCGATATGTGCCGTATATTCTACGGAGAAGGAGATGAGATCTGCTCCGGCTTTTGCAAACGAATCGATGTGTTGCTTTGGTTTGTTGATGAGGAGATGAACATCCTTAAGGAGATCGGTCTTGAGTCCGCCGACAAATGGAGATCCAACCGTAATATTGGGCCAGATATTGCCGTCCATGACATCAAAGTGAAGGAGATTGACGTTGTTTTCCTGCAGAATTTGGAGGGCTGCGTTTTGGTTTCCCATATCAGCGCTAAGAGTGGCGACGGAGAGTTGTGGGCGAGAACGGATAAGGTCGATTTTTTCGGCGCGTGTCATTTTGGAAAGGGTTTGAAGTTGGAGGATTGAGACTGGCGTCCTGAGCTAAGTTTGTCTAACCCGTTGGGGCGGAAAACCCCGGGCCTTTGTCGAAAGACCCAGGGTTTAAAAGTTAGCCTGATAGCTGGAATACCTAAAAGGTAGGCCACCTGTCGCGGAGGCTATCCGGCATTGTAGATTTCGATCGCTTCGGCAGGCTTTGCTCCGTTGTGGACAACTTCCTTGACCGCTCTCATCATGGCAAGTGGTTTGTCGGACTGGAAGACATTACGGCCCATGTCGACTCCCGAAGCACCACACTGGATGGCGTTATAGCAAAGTTCGAGAGCTTCGAGCTCAGGGAGCTTTTTGCCTCCAGCGATGACGACTGGGACGGGACAGGCTGCCACGACATTTTCGAAGCCTTCGGTGTAGTAAGTTTTGACGATGGATGCTCCGTTTTCGGCACAGACGCGGGAAGCAAGGCCGAAGTATCTGGAGTCACGAGCCATGTCCTTACCCACGGCGGTCACGCCCATGACGGGAATCCCATATTTGTTGCCGATGTCGACAAGTTTAGAGAAGTTGGCAACTGTAGAGGCTTCGGTGTCGGCGTCGCCGATCGCAAGCATGGCGGCCATAGCGGAAGCATTCATCGAGATTGCATCCTGCTCTGAGATGAGCACGTTGTGGTTCATCTCAGTTAAGATAGTGGTGCCGGAATCGGTGCGAAGACAGATTGGCTTCGTGTTCTCGGCAGGGATGCTAGTGCGGAGCATGCCGCGGCAACCCATGAGACAGTCAGCTTCTTCGGCAAGGGGAGCAATGTTGAGGTCAATCCGCTCAAGTCCTGATGTTGGCCCCATGAGAAACCCGTGGTCAAAGGCGAGCATTACGGTGCGTCCGGACTTGCGGTTGAAGATGCGGGACATGCGGTTTTTGATGCCCCATGACGCGCTGTTCATTCCCTTAAGGTAGAATGAAGAGGTGTCGGCGGGTGTGTTGAGTCCGAAGTTATCTCCGTCTCTGATGTCGTCTAGGTCAGCCATGGTATTAGTTGATGATAGGTTGGTTTGTTGGTTTTGAGAAATGAGTGTCTTTGTGTGATTGCGAGATGGAAACGGCCCATGAAATCTCCCTTGATGTGAGTATCATATTTTTTGAACTCAGATGGTCTGACTCATTAGTTTTCAAGTTTTTCGATGAGGTAGTTGACCGCGCGCTCTACGAGTGCCTGGTCCTGAGCGGTGACGTCCATTGATTCGACTTCGATGGTGTTGGGAAGTTCTTTTTGCAATGATTCCCAGTAGACATTATCAAGCTCGGTGTTGTAAAGCTCGCCGCCTTCAGCTGAATAGCTAGAAACGCCCTTGAGGGGCATAAGGAATAACGTGTCTTTTGTGGAGTGGGAAAGTTTTTCTCCGATGACCTTTGCGACCCGGCCTTGTTCCTCGGCATTGAGACGCGGGACGAAAACGTAGGGTGAGTGCCAAGTGATTTGATGGTTTTCGTATCCGGTCGGAATTTTATTGGGCTCGTTGACAAGGATGCCTAGGTGCTCGGACCCTCCGGGGACGATGACCTGAGGGAGGCCAAGCTTGCCGGCAACGGTGAGTCGTTCGGGGCCTCCGGCGCGAAGAACCCCCCAGATCCCGTCGGCGATTTCACCGAGTCCATAATCGAAGACCGCGTTGATGATGCCTTCTTTCATCATTTGCTCCATAGCATCACCACCTGCTCCGATGGCGTGGAAGGTAATAACTTCGTAGCCGGCTTCTTCGAAGAGCTTAATGGCACGCATCGCACCTTGGGTGAGAACCCCTAGGTTGGACATGCCGATGACTCCTTTGGCTTCGCTTTTAGTAATGCATTGCTCGGATTGAGCCATGCCCCAAGCGGCGGCGGCGGCGTTAGCGAGGATCTTGCGGGAAAAGACATTGAGCCCGAGGATATCAGATACGGCAAACATCATGGTAATGTCCTTTATGCCAACGAAGGGAGAGGTGTCTCCGGAAGCGGCAGTGGAAAGCATGATCTTTGGAAAACCATAAGGGAGGGCTTGGAGGATAGGGGCACAGGTGGATGTGCCTTGCGTGCCACCGAGGGAGACAACGGCGTCGATTTTCCCGGAGTCCTGAAGCTCTTTTACAATCTTGGTGGCACCAGCAACGATAAACGGATTCGACTCTTCTCGGTTTGGTTTGACAAGTAGGTCTGCGAGAATTCCTCCGCCAGCGGAAATGACATCTTGTTTGGTAACGTCAGCAGAGAGATGGGATTCGCCAACCAAAGAAAGATCAATCAGAAGCGCTTGGCCCCCTAGGGATTCAATTTCGGACCGCATGAAGCCGGCTTCGTCGGCTTTGGTATCGAGGGTGGCAAGGATGGCAACCGTTTTCATTGGAGCAAAAAATACACAGAACTTGGTCAGTCGTCTTGAAGAAAATGCGGTCTTTTTTGAATAATATCGTCAGATGCGATAGCGGCAATACTAAGAACTGAGGGAGTCTTTCAAAATACAAGTTTGAGGAAGGCGATCTCGCTTAACTATTGATGAAAATCGAGAAGTTCGATTTCAAAGGTCAATTCGCCGCCGGGCTGGCCGATTTGGGGATTTTCTCCATACGCGAGATTCGCGGGAATCCAAAACCGTCTTTTTTCCCCTTTAGTCATGAGCTGCAGTCCCTCGGTCCATCCTTGAATCACCTGATCGAGTGAAAACTCTGCGGGTTTACCACGTTTGTAGGAGCTGTCGAAAATTTTACCATCCTTTGTTTTTCCCTCGTAGTGAACTGTTACCGTGCTCAACGAGTTTGGGCTGGGGCCAATCTTGCCGGGTCGCAGGAGTTTGTGCTTTAAGCCACTGTAGGTTTTTTGGACACCAGGTGGAAGCGGTATGCCGGGCTTAGCTTCTTTCATGTTCTGGTTGCACGAGATAAACGAGAGGGAGACCAACGATAAGAGAGATACTATAATTTTCATAAGCTGTTTGCGGTAGATGCTCGCATCACGTTGCGCTGAATCAAGGCTGTATTAATGGTTGGTTTCATAAGGACGTTGTCTATTTTTGGGGAATGAAACACTTAATTTCACGGCTTGGTTTTGCAATGGCTTTTACATCCTTCAGTGCAGCAAGTCCTTTGAAAGTTTATATTCTTGCCGGCCAGTCTAACATGGAGGGTCATGCCAAGCTCTCTTCGTTCGATCATATTGGAATGGATCCTAAGACAGTTCCAATTTTGGAGGAAATGAGGGGGGAAAGTGGAGAGCCAGTTGAACTTGAAGATGTTTGGATCAGCTATCGGACGGGTAAGGAAGAGGATCAACCGGGAGTTGGAAAACTGACCGCGGGGTTTGGAGCCCGGAGGGTTTCGACCGAAAATGACGGTAAAATCGGACCTGAATTCACTTTTGGGATCTACACTAGAAAATTAGTGAAGGAGCCTATCTTAATTATCAAAACAGCTTGGGGAGGGAAGTCGATCAATACAGATTTTCGCCCGCCTAGTGCTGGGCCTTATCAGTTCAATAAAAAGCAGTTAGATACCTTTAAAAAGCAGGGGAAAGACATTGCTGAAATGGAGGCTGATCGAAACTCTAAAGTTGGACGTTACTTTCAGATGATGATGGAGCATGTAAGGTCGGTTCTGGCGAATCCAGGTAAGGTTCATCCTGCTTACAATGCCAAGGATGGATACGAGTTGAGTGGATTTGTTTGGTTTCAGGGTTGGAACGATATGGTTGATCGTGGCACTTACCCTGATCGAGGAAATAAGGGAGGATATGATCAATATAGTGAAGTGATGGCTCATTTTATCCGCGACGTTCGGAGGGAATTAAAGTCGCCAAAGTTGCCTTTTGTGATTGGCGTAATGGGTGCTGGCGGGCCGACTGATCTTTATGGGCCGAGGCAGCAACGCTATAAAAACATCCATCAGTATTTCCGAGATTCCATGGCAGCTCCCGCCTCACTTCCGGAGTTCAAAGGAAACGTGACCGCAGTGTTGACCGAGAAGTATTGGGATTCCGAACTTGATGCAGTTGATAAGAAAAGAGGAGAAATTCGTTCAAAGGAAAAGGAACTCAAAGAGAAGGGCCTTTCAAAAAAAGAGATTGCAAATCAACTTAGAAGCATAGAGGTCAGGCTCTTCACGGCCCGTGATCGCGAGTTACTAAAAGGGATTACCAACGCTGATTATCACTACAAGGGTTCCGCTAAAATAATGGCTCAGATTGGTAAGGCTTTTGCAGAAGCCTTGGAAGGTTCCAAAAAGTAAAAGGTTCACTACGGAAATTTTAGAATTCGGATACGGTAGTACCCCGAATCAAGCTCAGTGATATCGGCCTCATTTTGGCTTCCGATAATTTCCGTTTGAAGTGAGCTCCATTCCTCTAGATCTGCTGAATACTCGAGTTGAATTTCTAGATCGGGTCGGCGTGCCTCGAGTGGGTAGATTACTCTAATATATTCGCCGCTCCTGCGGATTTTGATAAGTTCTGAGTAGTCAACAGCAAATGGGTTTCGGTCAAAAGCGTATTCAAACATATTGGTAAGACCGTCTCGGTCAGGATCATCATCGCCAGGTTCTAGATTCCAAAAGACTTGCCAATTTTCAAAGGATTCAAGTGTGTCGTAGAGGCCAGGTGATGGGGAGCTTGCGAGCCAATTAATAGAATCGTTTCCGTAGGCTTTCTCTTCGATCTTACGAAGGGCGAGACCGGTGCCATCGGCATTAAAATCCCACGGTTTTTTATTATCATAGTTGACTCGGTCTACACGAACGAAAGTTGGGGTTCCTAGTTTATTTAGCGGGCCGGGTCGCTCTAATTCTACGGTCTCTCCACCGTTATTGAGCTTTCCGTCGGCCCATTCCAGAATGACAAGGCCTTCTCTCGGTCTGTAAAAAGAACGGAAGAGGTCGGCATTGTCGGAGAGGATAACGCGTTGACCCGGGGTTATGACGAGATCGGAGCTGATTTGGATTTCGATTCCTTTTTCGATTTGCCAACCGCGGAGCGAAATAGATTTGGAGCTCACATTCAGGAGTTCAAGATACTCGACTGTATTATGATACATAATCTCCGAGATGACGATTGGACCCAACATGGGAGGTGAATTGATTGTTCCTGGAGTTGGGGTTTTCAGTGGCACAAAGTTGTATGAATCGCTGCTGGACTTGTAGTGGAAGCCAATCGTCTGACCTTCAAGAGAAGGACCAAAATCCCTTTTTAAGCGATAATGTGAGAGCTCGGGGTCACTGGCTGAAGTGAGGTAAACTGTTTCGCCAGTGTCACTCAGAGCGAAGCTCTCAAATCGTCCTGGATCATTACTATTTTCACCAAAGTGAAGATCCTCGCTAAAGGTGAGAAAGCCACCGGGCGGGATAATGGTGCCCGGAGAAATTCGAAATTTCATGAGATTCGATTTGGAATCGCTCAAGAACCAACCTCCAATTTCAAGAGAGTCATTGCTACGGTTGTAGAGCTCGACCCAGTCAGATGCAGCACCCGAATTTGCCAGGACTTCGTTGATAACAATGGTCGGTGTCTGGGTGAAGGGGTAGTCATCTGGAGAGTAGCGATACAGAGCGCCCATATCAACACGGGTTCCATCAGGGTCATTCTGATGTTGCGGATCTCCAGCATTGAGAGCGGGGGATCCTGCTGTAAGCTCAAAATTCAAGGCGTCAGCATTAGCAAAAATCGGATCTCCTAGAAGGTTTTTGGTTCCCGAGAGAAGAGTGGTGTCACTTAAGCTGTAAGCCACTGTGATTGAAGAAATGGAGTCATTAGAAATGTTTTGTTCGCAATTCGAAAAGATGCAGTTCGTCACAACAGCTTGGCCTCCTCCGGAGCCAAAGTTTTTCTCGTAAGCTGCGACCCCTATTTCGCAATTAACAATGGTGTTCTGATCAATCAAAACGGAAGATCCGGCATCTTTTACTGCGATTCCGAGAGGGCAACCCACGATAAGATTATTCTTCAAAGTAATGGTAGAGCCCTGCCCTACGGAAACGCCTTTGTCTGAGCTGTAAAAAATCGAATTACCTTCGATGAGGCAGTTTAGGCATTCCTCGCCAATGTCGATGCCATCGCTATTGAAACCTTGGAAGTCATAGATCCGACAATCTCGAATTATACCATCGATAACCCCGTCATAATCAATGGCATCAGTGTCGGGGGATTGATTGCCAATAAAGGTGCAGCGGAGGGTCTGGGCGCGACCTTGTTTAACGTTAAGGCCATCGCCACTGAGGGGGATCGCGATGAGGGAATCGCGTAGGATTATATTGCCACCCTGGAAAAACAACGGCCCTCGCGATTCGCCGATATCAATAAAATTCATTTCAACTTCGGCATCTAGTCCAGAAATCGCGGAAGGGTAAATGAGAGGTCTTTTTCCTCTTGAGGCATTTCGTAAAATAAGGTGATTCAGGATGGATGGGGTCGTTGTTTTCTCGAACGAGAGGCCACCCCAGGTTACGCCGTCGTATCCTTTAAATACTACTTTGGCCTCGTTTGATCCTTCAACCCTCAGAGTTCCAAAGACACGGAGGTTGACTCCAGACTGAAATTGAAGAGTGACACCGGGTTCGACTGAGAGAGTGGTTCCGGTTGGGATCAGTAAGTCCTCGTTGATGATGTAGGGAGAGTTCTCCGGCTTCAGAGTAAGGTCACTTAATAAGGTGCCGCTAATTTTAGTCGATGAGTCCGGAGAAAAGTGGGCGGTTATAGTTGTGTCTCCAGTGAATTTAAGAATGGTTTCGGCGCCTCCATCAAGGCCGGCCCAGCGCTCAAATCTAAAACCAGGCGCTGGAATAGCTTCTATTTCAGCAGGTGTGTCCTCGAAGGCTTTAAAAGTTTGGGCCTTAAGTTTTACGCCTGCGAATTTAAAGCTGCCTTCTCCAGAGGTGGAAAGAGTGAGGTTGGCGAGTGGTGTTTCCACTGTATTACTTCCAATCTCATCAAGGAACCGACCTTCTTGTAGGTCAACGAAATTTTTCATTCGCTCCAAGGAGGCGGTATAATTTGATTCTGTGGGGTTTGACCAACGGCTAAGTTGGCGAGGGATTTCTGGTGCGGCGGCAGCCCCTAATTTCTCGATCAGTCTTTTGAGTCTATTAGCGGAAAGAGTTGAAGTGAGATGAGCCGCCGCTCTTTGCGCAAGCCGGTTTCTAAAATTGGGAAACTTACGCATTCGACTGACCGTGGTTTCTCCTACGATAAAGCTGGTTACGTTAGATTGGATCGAAGTATTGCCAAAAGTGCGATCCATATCGGGCAGGAGCCAACGCCATTTACCGTTACTTCGATTGTCCTGCCATGCTTCGCGGTTTCCTTGCCAACTAGTGTTACCGCCAAATGTTTCGCAAATTGTGAAGTCGACCAGACTATCGACATCAATTTCAGATTCGACTACCTTCCATGCTTCTTGGTTTGATAAATGGGGTTTGGTAAGGAACCCAAAAAGCTCTCGCCAATCGTCGCTTTTACCATTTTCAAGAAATAGTGCGCTACGGTCAAAGCGAACGTGATCGTAGTCACCATTGTCTGTCCCGTATTCCTGAAAAAACCAGTTTTCATCCCAGCGGTCGCGAATATTGTAAAGTCCCCAGTAGTTACCATTGATAAACATGGCAGCTGGACGGTAGCGGTTCGTTTCAACTTCCATTCTCCCATCCACAATTGCGTTCCAGATAGCATCGGTAAGATGCGCTTTTCCCCAATCATCACCCCCTTCTCTGAGTGTGAGAGAGGTGAAGGTTCCAACTCCTGATTCAGGAAAAAGATCGTAGTTTAGTGCATCGTCCCCGTAACGGCCTCGGATTGCAAAATTTAGGGCTTTCTGTGGGTGGGCTAAAAAGTTGTTTTCTCCTCCTAGACGGAAGGCACCATTGATGGAAAATCCCTTGCCTCCATCCGTTGGGAAAAATTCTAAATTACCAGGAGCATCAACTCCTTTATGGATGTTGCCCCCACT
>DIHU01000071.1:45200-52669 GCA_002420315.1 Akkermansiaceae bacterium UBA5688 | reverse complement strand
AAATAGGTATGAGTGATGATTTCGCTGGGCACTTTACCCAGCCCGAAAGTTCGCGCCCTCACCACCGTTGTGCCAGTTAATTCGATGGGTCCAGTGTAAAGTGCTGAAGTCGGAGTGGGGTTTGATCCGTCTGTCGTAAAGCGGATTTCTTCACTAATTGAGGTGATACTTAGAGTGAGAGGCAGTTCGTAAAGCCCTCCTTCTGGGGTGAATGTTGGGCTGGTGCTGGTCTCCCGGAGTTTTGAAACAATGGGGCTGCTATTAGCTTTTCCGGGCGTAGGTTGTACCATGAAAATCCATGCTGCAGGATTGATGACGGATCTGCCGTAAGAAATATCGTCAACCTGTTGGTCGAACGTGATATGGTCTACTAATGTTAGGATGGATCCTGATTCGATCTCGAGTGACGCGCCAAACCGGAGGGCTGGTGAGGTGGGAGCGGCGAGTGTTACAAAGGCGGCAATCGTATTCATTCCCTTACGGAGATGGTCCGGAGCTATGGTGATTTCCTGGGAGGGATTTAATCCGGTATCGAGAGTTGGGTTAAAGTTGTCCTTGTGGATTTCGGATCCATTCAAATAGAACACTACTCCATCATCAGCTAGGTAAGTTAGGATAAGCGATCGGACGTTTTCGATTTCCTCTACCGTGAAGTTTTTGCGGAAGTAGGTGCCTTGGATTTTTCTTTCAGGATCCTCGCCAAATGATGTTTCAGTTTGGGGGGGATTGACTCTTTCATTCTCGGAAAAATATCCGAATGGCGTTCTCCCAGTTTGCCAGGATAAGTCATTAAATCCAGGACTAGTCCAGTTGGACGCAGGCACGATACCTTCATCGAGGTAGGACCATTGAGTTTCGCCAAAGTTGGAGCCAATTGAAATCGTGTTTTGGTTATTTTGATCCGTTATCTCGATGAGATAATCAAAATCGAAGAAGAGGTCGTCGCTGGTAGCGTCTGCTTGGTGCACTTCGATTGCCCAAACGTTTTCGCCGGGAATGAGTTGGTCTGCAGATATTAAGAATTCAAGGCGTTGAGTATTGGTGAACGGGGTGACTGTATTGACTGCAGGAGTGTTTTTTGTGATTGGTCCATCAGGTAGATTTGCACGTAAAATTTCTTTTCCATTGAGATGGATAGCAACGGCATCATTAAAGTTACTGGAGAAGCTAATTGGCGTTACCCGTCCTCCCGCCAGATCAGATGGCAAGGTGAACTTTTGCCTGAAGTAAGTTGTAATTGGCTTTGCCTCGGAATCTGGACCAAAGCTGATCTGGGTTTCAATGATTGGCGTTTCGGGGTCTCCATGGCCAAAAATCCCGCTCCCCGTTTTCCATGAAGAGTCATCATAGTTTGGAGTCTGCCAATTAATTAGTGCCCAGTTAAAGGCTTTGTCAAAGTAGGTCCAATTTGAATTTATTGAGAAGACTTCGCTTCTTTTACGTTTGTCACGGCTTAGAAAGATTTCTTCGCCGCTTGATGAGAGTTTAAAGTTTGTGTGATGGAATTGAGTTGTGAATTTCTTTCCGCCAACATAGCTACGGGAAAATTCCTTGCCCTTTGGTTTGTCGTAGCCGTCAGCCACAATAACAAGGTGCTCAAATGGATTGATTGTGGAATTGCGTGGGAATGGCCATTTTTTGAGATTCGTTGGATCGTCGCTAAGGTAGTAACCGTTGAGTGATTCTGGCTTCGAAGAGGTGTTGGAAAGTTCAATCCAGTCGGGGTAATCCTCGAACTCTTCTGCGTTGGGAAATGACCTGACATTAGAGGCTGCCACTTCGTTGATTCTAATCTCGGCAGCTGTGTTTAACCACAGTGCTACGGCCAAAAAGGCGGAGATGATCCTCATGTTAAAAGTAAACTTCTGTTCGCCGATTGAGTCAAAGGCGGAATGGGGGATAATAAAAAACGGACTCCGCATTTGCGAAGCCCGTTTGAAAAATCGGGAGTCAGAAAGGGTTACTTGCCGATCGCGTAAAGGTGGGTCTGGGTGGCGACATAGACAACGCCATTAGCGACTACTGCACTGCTGTAAATTGGGGCAGGAAACTCGATTGTAGCAAGTGACTTGAGCTCTTTTCCCGCCTTAAGGATATGGAGTTCTCCGTCTTCTGTTCCAAGCCAGACCTTATCATCGGCAACAAGGGTAGATCCCCAGATACGTGACTGAGTTTCGTGGGTCCAATATAGCTTGCCTGTTTTTGCGTCGAAGCAGTGAATATCACCATCGTATTCTGCGGCGTAAACTAACCCGCCTGCCACGCTAACAGTTGAAATTGAACGGCCGGTATCCTTAGAGGTCCATTTTGCTTTCCCATCGGGGCCGATACAGGTGATTTGGCCTACACCATCGCCGTGTTCGGGATCCTGACCAATGATGGCGTAAACGAGGCCATCTGAGATGACAGTCGTTCCGATTATTTCGCTAGGACCGGCGTAGGTTGCATATTTGATAGGTTTGTCATTTTTCTTACGGTATTCGACCGGGTTGCAGTCATGACGCCAGAGTTCTTTGAAAACGTCGAAGCCTTCCTCGTCTTTGGTAGGCTTCGGGTCAAACGCATAGGTATATCCATCACCGCCACCCCAAACGATAGTATCTTTTCCTCCGATTTTACCATAGGCGGGAGAGGACCAGCTAGCATGAAGAACACGTGTGGAGACGCCAGAGGCTTCCTCACCAAGAAGTTTACCTGTGTTCTTGTTGAGCCCAACAAGAGCAGGAGAATTTGGCGCTGGAATATTCGTGTGGGACCAATCAACACCATTTGATGTGGCAGTGTAGAGGACGTCACCCACCACGACGGGCGAACAGGAAGAAACATTGTGAGGGAAGATTCCGAGTTCCTCACGCATATCGTAAATCCAAATAATGTCAGCGTGTTCTTTCGTGACTTCAACGACCTCGTCTTTGATTGCCATGTATTTGGCCTCGTCTTTAAAAGGGCCATCGTTGCCGTTGGCCATTCCTTCGGTGTCGAGACAGATGACTTCGCCACGGTTGGTGACAAGCCACATGCGGTTACCCTCAACTGCAGGCGAGGAGCATAGTCCGACGTATTCCCAGTCGCTGACCTTGCCGGCGCCTAACTTGGGAATAATAAGCTGCCATTCGAAAGAACCATCCTTTTCGTCGAATGCCATGAGAACTCCGCGGTCTCCTTTTTGCGCTTCGTCGCGGGGAGACTCGTTATTAGTCCCAACGTAGACTCTTCCTCCGGCGATCACGGTATTTCCATAAGCTTGAGAGCCTAGCTTAGCGGCCCACTTAATGTTCTTGGCGCTATCGAGGAGAGCGGCTTCGGTTTCGTCATCAAGCTCACCGGGGCTGATTTCTGTTGGAAGATTTGTTGACTCGCCGATCATGTTACGGGTCGGGTCGTTACCCCACATTGGCCAATCTTTGGCTGCGGCAGCGATGGTGAGTCCTGAAAGGAGGAGGGCGGTTGTGGTTTTCATGTTTCCGATTTAGTTTAAAATAAGATGCCGTTCGTTCACTTGGCGGCGTTGAGTTTGATATTGTCAAGGAAGACCCGCTTTTGGGCCTGAGGTGAGAAAGCAAAGACGCCGGCTGATCCCTTTGGGTGGACACGTTTGACTGGAACCTCGATTGTCCACTCCGTTGGTTCTTCCTCGCCCCTAGGCCAAGCCTTGGCGCGGACTTCGCCGGAGCCATCGGCGTTCGATTTAACGTGCGTCTTCAGAGAGTACCAGGTGTTCGCTTTGATTGGAAATTTGACCGATGATTTGACGCGCTCATGATTTGAGGAGACTTCGAGGATGTTTTGGTTGCCCACGAGGGTGATGAGGTATCTTTGGTTCACAAGGCCAACAGTCGATTTAATGCGGCGGTTGCCGTCAGTCATCACGTCAGCGGAAAGAATATAGTCGCTCATTTCTGGGTCTCCAAAGAAGTTCATCGTCCGTTGGAATAGGACATTGTCGAGACGATTGGCGATGACCTTAGATTCATCTTTTTCAAGGATATACCACTTGATTCGAGCACCTAGCCAAGCAAGGGGTGGGAAGTTAACTTTCTCTCCAGCTGGCGACTCCATCTTAAGAGGAACAGCTTCAAAATTCTCGCTGTATCCTGATCCAGCATGAACACGGCCTCGGGTTGTAGCGGACATTCCTTTGTAAGTCACCTTGAGGGCTCCCGCAGAAATCATAGCGTTATTAGCAGCCGAAACGGTCCCGGTCTTGGTGTCGAGAGTGGCGTCAACTTCGGCTTTCACCTTAGCAGTGGGCGGGATGAATTTTTGCCAGTTCAATCCGTCGGTGATTATAGAGACGCGGCTTCCGGTCTCATCGAGGCCCCAGACTTGGAATTCCTGCTTTTGACCTGGGGCAATCGCGAACTCGGCAGGAACGATTTGGAGTTGTGAGATAGGGCCGGCGTCTGGTTTAGCAATCTTAGCGGGAGTTTGCTGGGTGAGACTTTTATTTGAACCAAAGCAGTAGAGTCCATCGCGGGTGGAAAGGTAAACTTTGCCATTAAGAATGGTGGGGGCCGCAAGGCATTTTACACCGGAGCCATCGGATGACTTGATGTCGGCGTGGGATAGGATTTCAGCTTTTTTGTCAGAGGGCTTGGTGATCACGAATGAACCTTCGAACCAAGGAGCATAAATTTTGCCATCTCCGTAAATCGGGGAGGCGTGGATTTGATCGGGTGCCTGCTTATCCTGCCAGAGGGTTTTTCCGGATTCAGCATCGACGGCGATCAGTTCGCCGGTGAAGTTAGTGGTGTAGACGCGGTCTTTGACGAGGATAGGAGAGCTTGTGAAGCCAATGTGATCGTCGTTACGCCAGATTTCTACCTTGGGATCAAGAACCAGTTGCTCTTTGGGATACTCGGTTGGGATTTTCAGACAAACAAGGCGTCCTTTTGAGGTTGCGTCGATATTTTCCTTTCCGTGAAGGGCGATGAGCTTGTCTTTCCCGTGAAGGAGGACCTGTGAGTTGACGCCACCTTGGGAAAGCTGAAAGCGCCAGACTGGCTTCCCAGTACGGGCGTTCACGCAGACTACATTTCCACAGCCAGTGCCGACATAAAAAACGGCTTGGCCACCAAGTTGACCAAAGACGGGCATCGAAAAGGAGCTGTCAACTGGGCGTATTCCAGGAGTGGAATACCAGACGAGTTCGCCAGACAATTTATCGAAGGCATAAAAGCGATCGCGGGCAGGACCAGTCGTACCCCAGTTCGCGGTCACGCAGTGGAAGATGACAAGATTCTCGAAAATCGCGGGTGATCCTGTTCGTCCATTCGGGAAGGTAAGGCGGGCCAGCTTTTCAATGAGTGAGATTTCCCAAACAGGTTTGCCGTCAGGAGTGAATGCGACGCAACGGCCATTTGAGGTTTGGAGGTAGACGTTGCCGGTTTCGGGATCAATTACTGGGGAGCCTACGCCGTATCGGTTGTAGACAACGTCTGAAATATAGTCGGGAAACCGTTTCTCCCATATTTTCTTGCCGGTATCGGCATTGAGGCAAAGCAGGGTCTCCTGCACGTCCTCGGCCGGGTCGTCGCCGAACTGGCCGTATCCAAAGATAAAGAGTCGGCCGTTTGCAATGACGGGCGCACCTGCACCGTTGAGGTCATATTTCCAGAGCTGGGATCCGGAGCCGGGCGCCCAGGTGTCGGGAAGATTAGATTCATTGGATGTGCCATTTTGATTCGGGCCACGCCAGTTTAGCCAGCCTGTGACATCGGCGATGGCTGACGAGGAAAGGGCGAGGATGGTCCCGAGGGCGAGGGTTCGGAATTTCATGGGCATTTTCATACGCGGTTTCGTGGCGGAACTCTCAACTTTTGCTTGGGATTCGTCAAGAGAGCGCTACTGAGAAGATTTAATGTGGGCGGAAAACGATTTTTGGCGTTTCCTTCTCGAGCTGGAGATTATGTGAAGAGAACTATCACAAATTCGAAGCAGAACAAACCTAGTGAAGCTTTTGTGCGGGTGCTGACTGAAAGTCAGATGGGCCCACGCGTCCTAATTGCGGTCTTCTTTGGGGCATAGTGGAGAAAAATTCTTTTTAGCAATGGTCATATCCTTTAGGTAAGCGAAATAGTATCAGGCCTCTTGATGGCATAGATCCAATTTTAGACTTTGGCTGGCTGAAATCCTTCAAGCAGCGCGTTTTCCATCACAAAGGCGGATGACTAACTTGTGAAGAACCATTCGCGAATCTTGACCTGAAGTCACCAATGCCTTGTCAGCATCAAGACAGTCGTTCATGCCTTGTTGAAGTTGGGAAAGGGTGAAATTCTTTGCACCGGCCGAGGCCATTTTAAGACCCCATGTGTTAACGGTGCCGTCTTTTTTCTTGGGAAGGACGGCTTGGATTCCCGCGGGAGCACGGTTAGCGGACCCGTAGGCTGACACTAGCTTAGCGAAAAAGAGATTCCGAACAGTCGGAATAATCGAGGCTTTAATAAGGCCGACCGCATTCTCGTTTTTTGCGATGAGTGAATCAATGAGTTCGATAGCCCGTTTGGCATTTCGCTTTTCGACTGCCCGGGAGATTTCCCAAATGACACCTTTGTGGCTCACTGAGACCATGAGGGCGACATCATCGACGGACACCTCTCGGCGGTTATCGCCGAGATAGAGGTCGATCTTTTCGATTTCATTGCTGATTTGTCGGGTTTCTGCTCCGGCTCGTTGTACGAAGAGCTCAAGAGCCTCTCCTTGAATAGTCAGGCCTTTTTCGCCAGCGACTCGTTTGACAATTCGCGCAACCTGTTCCTCCCAGCCTTCCTTCGAGACGTCAATTCTATCGAAGGCTTGATAGTTTGTATTTTTTTTGGCCCATTTTCCAAACCGCCGAACCCCATTGATTCCAGTGGCGCTGAGGAGAAAATCGACTCCCTCAGGCAGCTCGTTTTGGAGAATCTCGAGCAGATTCTCGACACCCGTGACAGCGCGTTCTGCTTCGCTGGTGCGGTCGGTGCTAAAAAAATTAGCGGCCTTTAGCCAGACGACTTTATTAGCAGCAAAGAGCCCTAGCGTTTGGAGCGCCTCAATGGTTTGCGAGCATTTTTGGAATGCGTCTTCTGCGTTATCAGCGACTCCTTCAATGATTTCGTTAGAAAAATCATCGCTATCTGGTGCCTTTAGTTCCTCAAAAAGAGACGCAGCCTCTTCGGAGACGCGGCCTTCGTCAGTTCCGGTGACAACGTGAACGGGCATTAAAAAGTTTTAGCTGGAGGGGTGAGGAGCGGCAAGCGCATAGAGCGAATATGGATTTCGGCTAAGGTTCGATTTGGAGGTCCTCGACTGGAGTGCCTCTAATGAGATATTCCTGGATAATGCGCTCCAGATTCTCAGGATTACAGGAGTGATACCAAATAGCTTCTGGGTAAATCACAGCAATAGGCCCTTGGACGCATATGCGCAAGCAGTCAGCTTTGCTGCGGTGTACTAGAGCTTGAGGCCCACAGAGGTTCAATTCATTGAGG
>DIHU01000071.1:0-44828 GCA_002420315.1 Akkermansiaceae bacterium UBA5688 | reverse complement strand
GCCTCGGTTGGCGTTGCACAGAGAAAGATATGTCTTTCGTAGCCATCGAGATTAAGTGCTTTGGCAGTAGCGGTCAGGGCATCGGGCATGTCTGGAAAAAACTCTCTGTAATTTACGGAACGAGGAAAAAATGAACGTGTTAAACTGCAATGTGAAGAGTTGATTGTAATAGAGCCTTGAGGCGCACACTTACGGTCTGAACTAGGCAAGCCCCGAACGTTCGAGAAGAGCGGTTTGCTCAGGGTTACGCCCCATGAAACGCCGATAGGATTCGTCGACGGGACGGGAGTTTCCTTTCGAAAGTATTTCCTTTCTGAAGCTCATCCCAGTTTTTTGATTGAGGACCCCCTCTTCACGAAAGCGGGTGAACGCGTCAGCATCAAGAACCTCGGCCCATTTGTACGAATAATAGCCGGCTGCGTAGCCAACGGGTGAGGAGAAAAGGTGGTTGAAACGTCGGGCCATTGAAGGGCCCTGAGTAGCCAGTTTGGCTTTGTAGTCTACAAGAATTTCGCGATCTACCTCGTCGAGGTTTTTGCCAAGATAACGTTCTGGATGGACATGTAATTCGAGATCCAGTTTCCCAAGCGAGAGTTGCCGCATGAAAGCCGAGGCCGACATGTAGTTGCGGGCTGCGATCATTTTGTCAAAGAGCTCGCTGGGAATGGTCTCACCGGTTTCGTAGTGCTTGGCAAAGAAGTCAAGAGACTCACGATCCCAGCAAAAGTTTTCCATGATTTGGGATGGCAGTTCTACGAAGTCCCAAGGGACATTGACTCCAGCGAGTGACTTAATCTTGACGTCGGACAAGAGGTGGTGAAGTAAGTGGCCAAACTCATGGAAGACAGTTTCTACTTCGTTGTGAGTGAGGAGGGCCGGTTTGTCTCCGGTGGGCTTGGACATGTTTCCACAGATGAGCCCGAGATGTGGGGTGCGTGGGCTAGGAGCTCCGGTTTCAAGGAAGTTCATCCAGGCTCCTCCACGTTTTGATTCACGAGGATGCCAATCAGCGTAAAATGAACCAAGGTGCTCGCTTGATGCAGTGTCGTGAATCTCGTAGAATTTCACTTCAGGATGCCATGTTTCAGCCTCGGAAGCGGAAATCTTGATACCGAAAAGTTTGGAGGTCAGAGAAAATAGTCCGTCCATAACCTGATCCACCGGAAAGTAGGGACGAAGGGCTTCGTCATCGAAATCATAGAGTTCTTTGCGGCGCCTCTCGGACCAAAAGGCAACATCCCAGGGCTCCATTGGGCCGCTTTCCGCTCCAGTATTCTTCATCCAGTAAGCTTCAAGACTGTTCATGTCCTCTTTGAAGCTCTCGCTGATTTTTGAGTGAAGGTCTTCTGTGAAATCAAGTGCGCCGGTTCCGGATTTCGCCATGCGGCGATTGAGAACATGGTCGGCGAAATTGCTAAATCCAAGGAGGTTTGCTTTCTCCTGTCGTAGCTTCAGGATACGCCAAATTTGTTCGGTGTTGTCGTGATCGCCACCATGGCCAATTGTTCCGCCACCTTCCCAAATCTTTTTACGTAGCTCGGCAGTCTTGGCATACTGCATGACAGGATACATGGATGGGAATTGTTGGGTGAAGCGCCACTGGCCTTCTTTTCCTTTCCTCTTGGCATCCTCGGCTGCACCGGTTTTAGCGGATTCGGGGAGACCACCCAATTCGTCTTCACTATGAACGTAAAGTTCCCAAGCATTCGTAGAATCGAGAACGTTCTCCCCAAATTTTTGAGTGACTTTGGCAAGTTCGGCATTGATTTCGAACATGCGCTTTTTTGAGTCGGGATCGAGATCGGCCCCGGCAGCTTTGAAATCGTTGCAGGTTTCTTGAACGAAGCGTTGTTGAATTTCGGTGAGCGTCGTGATGGCGTCAGATTCCGAGTATGACTTCAGAACCTTCCAAAGGTCGTCATCGAGTGAGATGGATGACGAGAATTCCGAGACGATTGGAAGCATTTCGTTGAGAGCCTCACGGAGTTCATCGGAGTTGGCAACGGAATCGAGATGGTTCACGCGCCCCCAAGAGCGGTCTAGATCGTCGGTGGCAGACTCAAGGGCACCGAAGGTGTTTTCAAAGTTGGCTTCGTCTGGTGTGATCACCTTGACTGCGTCGATGTTCTCCTTGCCGGTTTCAATAGCTTTGGTTACGTCGGCCTTAATGTGATCGGGAGTCAGAGTCGACCATTTGATTTTAAAATCATGGCTAAGAAAGGGGTGCGAATCGCTCATGGCGATGATTTAGACCATCTCGCTGGAAATGCAATGCAGGCGTTCATTGATAGCGAGGCCCGCAAGATAACCGGTGGTCCAGGCGGACTGAAAATTAAAGCCGCCGGTGATTCCATCGATGTCGAGAACTTCACCGCAAAAGTAGAGGTTTGGAACAGATTTACTTTCCATAGTTTTCAAGTTCAGGTCGTCGAGCAAGACTCCGCCACAGGTCACAAATTCCTCTTTATTGAGGCTCTTTCCAGTCACTTTGAATTTCGCAGCAGCTAATTCGTAAGCAAGATGGGACGATTGCTCTCGGGTGAGGTTGGCCCAAGTAGTGGCATAGGTGATCCTCGCAGTTTCGGTTAGGCGTTGCCAGAGACGGTGGCTAATACCGTCGATAATACTACGTTTTGCGACTTTCCGTTTTCCGTTTTTACGACGTTGTTCGTCGAATATTCTCTCAAGGGAATCGGGGGTTTCGCTTCCGGTCCAATTGATTTCAAGAGTGAATTGATAGTCGGTTTCGGAGAGTTCACGCGCTCCCCAGGCCGAGGCTTTTAGGGCGGCTGGACCGCTCAGGCCCCAATGGGTGATGAGGAGCGGTCCTTGTGTTTCAATTTTCCCAGCCCGGAGGACGGCGTTGGGAACAGAGACTCCGGGGAGTCCGTGCAGGCGATAGTCGTCGATTTTGAAGGTGAAGAGTGAAGGGACAGGGTCACTCAATTCGTGGCCAAGGTCTTCGGCAGGAATGCGGGCGTGCTCACTACGAATCCCGCCAGTGGCGACGAGAAGCGACTTTGTGAAGTAGATTTGGCCTTCAGAAGTTTTAACTTCAAAGAGTTCGTTGATCTTACGAACCTCTGCCACTCCACAGCGGGTGTGCCACGCAACTCCATTTTTTTGGGCGGCCGAGGTGAGGGCGATGATGATGGTTTCGGAGTTGTCTGTAGTGGGGAACATTCGACCGTCCGATTCAACTTTGAGTGCAACGCCTTGGTCTGCGAACCAGCTGATAGTGTCGGCTGGTTGGAATCGATGAAAAGCGCCGATGAGACTTTTGACTCCGCGGGGATAATTTTCCACAAGTTCTCGGGGTTCGTAGCAGTTATGGGTGACATTGCATCGGCCGCCACCAGAGATACGAACTTTGGTGAGGATTTCTGGTCCACGTTCTAGGATGAGGATATTTTGGAGACCAGCTTCGGCTGCCGAAATAGCGCCAAAGAAGCCCGCCGCACCGCCTCCGATCACGATAAGATTGTTGGGATTTTGCGGAGAACTCATCTCTGGGAGCAAATCGGAAATTTCCCGGAGTGCAATTCTTCATTCAAGCGCTTAGAAAAGAGCCATGAAAGGTGATAATTTCCTGAAGATGCGGGGCATTAAGAAGAGTTTTGGTGACCAAGTCGTGCTTCGAGGGGTGGATCTAGATGTTCGGAGAGGGGAGGTTTTAGTTTTGCTTGGTGGATCGGGTGGTGGAAAATCAGTCCTGATGAAGCACATGGTAGGCTTGCTTCAGCCGGATGAGGGGACGGTGACTTTGGAAGGGAAGGTTATTTCTGATCTATCGGAACGGGAGCTTAGCTGGGCTCGAAAGAAAATTAGCATCATGTTTCAAGGTGGGGCTTTGTTCGACTCAATGACGGTCGCAGAGAATATTGCGTTTCCGATGCAGGAAGCTGGCGTGCGCGATCGCGATGAACTCTTTCGCCGGGTAAGTGATGCTCTAAAAATTGTTCATTTAGAGGGCCAGGAAGATAAAATGCCTGCAGCTCTTTCGGGTGGAATGCGTAAGCGGGTAGCTCTGGCCCGAGCGGTAGTAGAAGAGCCGTGTTGTGTTCTTTACGATGAGCCTCATGCGGGACTTGATCCCGTGACAGGGGATTCGATTGACCGATTGATTAGGGACCTAGCGAAGGAGCATGGCATCACCAACGTCGTAATCACTCATGAAATGCGTAGTGCCCTCCGAATCGCGGACCGTTTGGTCTTTATGAAGGATGGTTTGATCTACTGGGAAGGGACTCCAGACGAATTGAAGGCTAGCAAGGATTCTGTCTTGGTGAATTTCGTTGAAGGGCGTTCTCAGGATTCGGATTTGTGATTTCGGCTCCGTGCAGCCATAGTAGCGACATGTCAACTAATTCCAAAAAAACCGAGACGCTTATTGGGGTCTTTCTATTTCTCGGGCTGGCAATGCTTGGAGCATTTATCCTCCTCTTTGGGAATATTGGTGATTTATTTAAAAAGCGCTATGAAATTAAGGTGAGTTTCAAGGAGGCCCCGGGGATCATTAAGGGGAGTACTGTGCGTTTGCGGGGTGCCAAAATCGGAGAAGTGGCAGAAAAACCCAAGCTCGTTGGCGGATCGAAAATTCAGGTTGTTCTAGCGATTGATGAAGATCAGCGAATCGAAAAGGGGGCGTTTATGAGAATCAGTCAAGCTAGTCTTCTTGGAGATAAAGAAATTTTGATCACTCCACCTTCGGTGGGGACAGATGATTTCATAAAACAAGGAGAAACTGTTATAGGAGCAGGGCCAGGTGGTTTGGATCTTCTCCAGAGTGAAGCGGAGTTGATTGCGGGAAGCACCCGGGAGGTGATCAAAGAGGCAGAAAAAGCACTGTTAAAAATTGAGGAATCGGTTGATGAGGTTAAGACTGTAGCCTCGAAACTTTCCGAAACGATGGACAAAATAAACGGAGAGGTGCTTGCTGCTGAGAATATCAAACGGTTTGAGGGGACCCTTGAAAACCTCGAAAAAGCTTCGGCATCATTCGTAAAATTAGGCGAGAAGCTCGATCCAGCGATTGGGGATTTTAATCTCGCGATCAACGAGGTTCGAGAGACAAATCAGACTGCTCAATCTGTGCTCAAGCGGGTGAGTCCGGCGCTGGAAGATGTGCCGCGCGTTTTAAGCTCGATCGAACGCACAGCTGATACCGCAACAGCAGCACTCGAGAAAGTTGACGAACGGAAGGGTGCGCTGGGAGCTTTGGTTTCCGACGAGCAACTTAAAACCGACATGAAGGACTTCGTTCGTAATCTCAAAAAGGGCGGGATTCTTGGCTACAAGGACGAGGAAGAAAAGGAGGAGGATCCGCGTGATCGTTTCCGAGGAATTCGACGATAAGTCTCAGATAATCCATTCTCGCCAGATTGCTAGAATTGCCACATGCTCTTAGCCATGCGTTTTTTTATTGCGTTTTTTGTGGTCGTTTTTTCGTTCGCCTCGCTCACAGCCCGTGAGCCGGTGGCAGTGATTCCTCCGGATTCCGAAATTGCGGGCGAGGGACCGGTTCGTCGATACGAATGGTTCCGTAACCTCTGGAAAAACAAGCGCACGACTTGGGCGAAAGAGGTGGAGGCCAAGCAGAGAGCGCTGGTTTTTTTGGGGGACTCTATTACCCAGAGTTGGGGTGATGATTTGAAAGGCGCATTTGGTAACACAAAAGTCGCAAACCGTGGAATTAGTGGAGATACCACTCGGGGAATGCTTTACCGGATGCCGGAAGATGTTCTGGCACTGAATCCCACTGGCGTGGTGCTTTTGATGGGAACAAATGATCTTGAGGAAGGTGCAAGCCCAGAGGAGATTGCAGGCAATTTGGAACTCATCATTAAAAAACTGAAGTCTTCAAGTAAAGAGATGCCGATCATTCTTTGCAATGTTTTCCCGAGTCATGAATCAAAGAGTCGTTCGGCAGAGCAAATCAAGAAGATTAATGTTCTCTATGCTGAGGTAGTGAAAGGGGATAAACAGGTTACTTCGATCGATACCTGGTCCATGTTTGCTAATGAGAATGGAGACGCTAAAAAATCGGAATTCCCTGATCTCCTTCATCCTAATGCAGTGGGATACAAAATGTGGGAAAAGACTCTACGCCCTGTCCTTGAATTAATGGATCTCGTTGAAGTATCCGCAGACAATTTTAAATGCGAAGAAGGATATGAACTTCTTTTCAATGGAAAGGATTTAACTGGGTGGGGATATCGGAATAAGAAAGCTCTTACTAAAATAGAAAGCTTTGATGGAAGGTCGACGAGTAGCGAAGGGCGCTACAAGGCGAAGCATGGTCGTCTCGTTGTAACCACGCCACCGGAAGGCCGAAGTTTCACCCAGCTTTGGACGTCAGAGGAATTTGACACGGATTTCACGCTCAAGCTCGAATTTCGTGCCAATGCAAACGCCGATAGCGGGGTCTTTATTCGTCGTCCCCAGCTGCAGTGTCGCGATTATTTGGTTGCGGGGCCTTACAAAGATCTAAAAAGTTATAAGCCAGGTGAATGGAATGAAATTATTGTCGTGGTGAAAGGGAGGACTGCTCGCTGCACTTGCAATGGCGAAGTCCTTGAAGAAGAGTTTAAGCTCCCAGAAAGCGGTCCGATTGGACTAGAAGGAGATCGTGGGCAGATGGAATACCGTCGGATTCGGTTGAAGCGATAGTTTATTGGATCCCTGCAACATAGATGGTGAATTAAGAGGCGATGCTTACAATGGCACTTCAATTTTCAGCAATTCATAATAGCTAAGAGTCTCTTTAGATATGCCATCTGCTAGGATCATGTAGGGTATGAAGTTTTCCGCCCTCTAGGTTGTTGTGATCCACCTTCATAGATGGGTCAAAAAAAATGGCCTGGGATATTCCCCGAGGAATCTGACTTGCGCAAATCGCAGCAAGAAAAACGAGCTGCTATAAGCTTAAACTTTGATGGTTGGGCCCGCTTGGCGAGACTTTTAGTCCTGCTGATCAGCAGTCTCTTTTATATCGGTAAGAGCTTCAATGAAGTCACCAAGAATCTCCGCGGGGACCATGATGGTGTCGCGATTTCCACTCACATCTTCAGTGATTTTGACCACCCGCCCCCGGGCATTTTCCTTGAGGTCTAAAAAGAAGATTTTGCGGTCTGCGAGGATCTTCTCGGTATGGAGCACTTCCTGATTCATGGCCATTACGATATGAGGTTTCACAGGAGACCGGACAAAGTCAACGTGAAAGTTAATCAGAGAAATTGTGAGAAGCCGCAAAAAAGTCGCGAGTTTTCCGAGGGAAGGTCGGGCGCATGACCCTCGTAGTCGAGAAAACGAGCGCAGGTCTCAAAAAATTCGGTCTTGTTTTTGACTCTTCGGATTTGGTGCTCGAAGTCGGCATGATGTCCTTGGCTGATGTAGACGAGATATTTTTTCATTTTTTGGACGTGTCGGTCTTCTATGAATTCGGGTATTTCACGTGCCGTTTCGTCGTAAAGTTTCGTGATGTATTCGAGAATCATTCGGCCTGTGATTTTCGGGATTTTTTGTTCTGATGTCGCGCAACGGATTTGCTCGAAGATCCAGGGATTGCGAATCGCTCCCCGTCCTATCATGAGCCCGGCAGCCCCGGTTAATTCAAGATAACTAAGTCCGGTTTGGCAGTTTACGACATTACCATTCGCGATAACTGGACAGGTGAGGGTTCGAACCGCTTGTGCAACGCGATCATCGTGGACCGGTGTTTGATACCGTTCTTTCACGGTTCGACCATGGATAGTAACGAGATCGATTTCATGGCTTCTGAAGATTCCAAGAAGGCGATCAAATTCTTCTTCTGATTCAAAACCAACTCGAGTTTTGACGGTAAATGGTGTCACCCCGCAGGCCTCACGAAGCCGGCCCAAGATTTCATAGATTTGATCTGGGTGGCGCAGCAGTCCACCTCCGGCATTCTTGCGGTAAACAACGGGAGCCGGGCAGCCAAGGTTAAGGTCTACCCCGGAGATGGGATAATTCTTAAGGTCGGAAACGGCGCGGGCTAATTCGGGGGCATCCTGACCGATCAGTTGAGCGATAATGGGTCTTTCGGTGGGGTTTTCGGTGATCGAGCGTAAGATATAGGGATCGAGTCGTGAGTGAATATGCACCCGGAAATACTCTGTGATATAGAGATCGGCCCCGCCGAAAAATGCGATTGTCCGCAGGAAAGGCAGATCGGTCACGTCCTGCATGGGCGCGAGAAAGAGAGCAGGGCGGTCGATGGGGAGCACGGTGGGGGGTATTCCTAGACTAGAACGGGAACCTTGTCCGGTTTGAGAGCGTCGGCAGGAGGGCCTTCGAAGTTATCGAGGATAAACTTATTCCATTGGTCTTGGGTGGCTTTAGAGAGTAGTTTTTGGTTTTTCTCAACGCATGAGTCGCAGACTAGAATAGGGTAGGGGTTGAAGACCATGTAGCCTCCGAAACCAAGGCATTCGGTGGTGAAGTTCTTGATTTCTGAAGCTGGAGTGCCGTAATGGGCGCACTCCGAAGTCCAATCCTGATGATCCTCACTTTCCGTAAAGCGTTCGCCGCGCTTTTGGAGGATAGGATTTTCTTCCGCCATTTTACGGAGGCGTGTTTTTGATTCGTCAGAGAATGATTCTATTGTGTCCTCTCGGCAGGTCTGGCAAATGGCGAATTCAAAAACGCACTCGGCTCCCTGAAATACCTTGTTAATTATATGGGGCTCATCAATTCTTTCGAACCGTCTATCGCAGGTGAGGCAGCTCTTAAAAGGGCGATCATGCTCAAGCGAATGAAAGATTTTGGGAATCTTGCTCATGTTAAAGAATGTCTGGAGGCCGTTATCAAATACAACGTCTTTTGGAACGGGTTTTGATAAGCAATAGGTTCGATACTCGTGTTACAGTTGTTCGTAATCAACATTGATTAAGTTTTCGGAATCGAAAGACTATTTGAAGACGAATCGTAGCAAGGCTAACTAAGATCATGGACGAAGAACCTAACTCACCGGAAAAATTTAACTCACCGGAAAAATATGAAAATGCAGATGCCGAAGACGGCAGTGCCGTTGGGCCCATTTTTCTCACACTCTTCGTTCTTACTGTCATTGGCGTTCTGATCTATCTGCCATTTTATATGGAACAAGACCCAATGTTGGAGATCTTAAATTCTGGGCAGTGGTGGGTTTCGAATGTCGGTGAATATCATCCGCTAATCTTGCATCTCCCGATTGGAATCGTCTTTCTCACTCTGGTGATGGAAGTTTGTTGTTGGTTTTCCTTTGGGAAATATCGCCCGCGGACAGCAGTGGCTCTTTTTTTAGCTTTTATCACCGGCATAATTGCCTGCGTTACTGGTGTTTTTGATTTGAGTGTTGAAGGGTGGAAGGCTGAGGAGTGGGACGACGACATGTTCAAGCACATGTGGGTGGGGATCGGCTTTGTAGGGGTCCTTGGCTTTGCCTTCCTAGCTAAACTCTGGGGGAGCCGGAGTGGATCGCGCGGCCCTGTTTATGGAACCCTTCTCATCGTCGCAGGCGGAGCCATGGGCTATGGAGCTCACTTTGGAGGTTTGGCCACTCACGGATCTGACCCTGTTGAGAATACCTGGAGCGGTCTCACCGAAAATGTTGAAATCTTTAAGCAATGGGCTGGTGATGACGATAGTGAGGGCGAAGAGCCTGCTTCAACTGGCAAAAAGCTGGCAAAGGATCGTCTCGCGTTTGCTGAGGTTGTTTACCCAATCATGGATGAAAAGTGCCTCTATTGTCACTCGGAGGAGGCCGGAAAGAGTAAAGGTGGGCTCTTGATGGACACTTATGAGAATCTTTTAATCGGTGGAGATAGTCTCGATGGTGACGAATATCGCACGCTTGTTCCGGGGGATTCTAAGCAAAGCTATATGATCGAAGTTATGGTTCTTCCAAAAGACGATGATATGCACATGCCGCCACCCAAAAAGAAGCAAATGGAAGAGCATGAGATTAAGCTTCTCACTTGGTGGGTTGACAATATTCCGAACACCGAAACTTTAGAGGACAATACGCTTGAAGAAATGGGAGCGCCGCCTGAGATCGTTGAGGCTGCCGAAATGTTGGTGAGCCCAGAAGAGCGCCAGCAAATAGAAGAAGCTGCCGAGGCCGCCAAAGCCAAGGTTGAGCAAGAAAAAGTTGCAAAGCGTGAGGCTCTTCAAAATGCCCTAGATACTTTGAAGCAGGATCCGGCTTTCAAGACTTCACTGAACTATTCATCTCAGGATTCCAACGATCTTGAGTTTACGGCAGTAAGTCTGCGCGGAAAGCTGGATGATACGACTTTTTTGAAATTGGCGTCGGTTTCGACATATCTCACCAGCGTTAAGCTTGGGTCTGCTTCAATTACGGAAGAGACTCTCGCGGCCGAATTACCCAAAATGAAAAACCTGATAAAACTCGATCTTAGTCAGACCCAGGTTGGCGATACCGCGCTTGATGCCGTTGCACAGCTGGAATCTCTCGAGTGGTTGAATCTATACGGGACCAAGGTTACCGATGCTGGGTTGATGAAGCTAAAAGGATTGGGAAATTTACAGAAAATCTATCTCTGGCAAACCAAGGCAACAGCTGAAGGGGCAAAGGCCTTGAATGCTGAACTCCCTAGTGTGGAGGTTATTTTCGGTGTGAAATAATTCTTTGTTCTCCCGAATTTTGAGTTCGTGCTCCTTATAGATTTTCCTTCTCCATTTTATTTAAAGACTGTTGCGGGATCGACATTACCTTTTGTCATCTCGAGGGCATAGAATCGGCTGCCAAATTGCGTGGGGTGAATCAGAGTTTGGAACTGACTAATTTCATGCGGCGAGGGATGAGAGAGGAGCCAGTCTTTGCCGCAGTAGGTTAAATAGCGGCTTTGGTTCATGGTAGGGTGTATTTGGAAACCCATTGAGGAAGCCAATTTTTCAACTGCAGTGAAGTTAACGTCTGCCGTGATATCCTGCTCTCCGGGATTCTCGAGGGGATGTGCACAGGCTTCGTGTTTAAAGTAGCATCGTAGAGTGCCGGCTGTTCGGGCTGGGTGATAAAGTGCTTCTTCATCGAGACCATAATCGATCCAAATAAACAGAGCGTCTTTGAACATTCTGGCGGGTGGCGTCATGAATGAAGAGAGTTTGGGAGGCCCTTCTGTGACATAGCCTTCCGGTAAATCTTTTGGGAGTTTAGGTGCGGCGGGCTGGCTGTCCCAGCCAAGCGAGCCAGCATTTGATGTTACGAGTATTTCGTGCCATTGATCGTTTGATCTCAAATATAGAGGCACAGGGAGGGCATCGAGGACTTCGTTAGCGATCAGTGCCCCGATTTTACCTTGGTATTTGCTAGGCGTAGCGATGACTGACGCTTTGCCTTGGAGTTTGCTCCGTAGCAACTTGTGCCGGATTGGGAGTGGTTCATGAACAAGATAATCGATCGCTTTTCTGAATGTAGGATCGAGGTCACCTATAGCTTCCAGGATATCAAGGCAGAGGGTGCCATCGTGAGCACCGGGCTCGAGGATCGTAAAGACTGCGGGTGACCCATTGGCACGCCAGAATTTATAAAGCCGATGAGCAAGGAGTTTTCCAAAGACCGGTCCGACAGAGACGCTAGTGATGAAATCACCATTTTTTGAGACGGTTGGTTGCCCCGGGCGGGCGTAGTAGCCAAATTCGGGGTGATAGAGACATTGCGCCATGTAATCAGCAAAGGAAATGGGACCAGATTTCTCGATGCTAGCAAGGATAAGCCGTCCCAAGTCAGTGATTGCCCCCGTGGCAGATCGGGGGTAAGGAAATGCATGTTGGAGGCCAGTTAAATCGACGGTTTCGCGAGACATGATGTATGGAACAAGGAACAAGAGGGCAAAGCGCCGGTTTTTCAAGCGAAAGGGTTTTTGGCTTTTTTGCCTGTCGTGCCTAATCGCATGTGGTTTTGCGGCGCGCTTTGGGGATAGGAGGTTGGATCCTTATCGCGAGATAGCAATGGAGTATAACCTGCAGCGGGTTGGAGAGAAGGAGGAGATGAGCTTTATTCATGATCGTGGCGGCGTTGAGATCGGTACGATGTTTGTGGAGAATCGTTTTTCTCTTCCGTTGGAGGAAATCCCACCAGTCTTTGTGGATGCAGTTCTGGCGCAGGAGGATCAACGGTTTTATGCTCATGATGGGGTCGATTGGGTTGGCGTGGTGCGTGCGGCTTGGTTGAACTTCCAGAGCGGTTCGATCACTCAGGGAGCGGGAACGATTACGATGCAGCTGGCGCGGAAATCCTTCGATCTGCTGGGCGAGGCGAGGCGTCGGGAGTGGACGGGTTATGAGCGAAAGGTGGTGGAGGCATTTGTGGCGCTGAGAATTGAGGAGCATTTCCAGAGAAAATTGGAATCTGAGTATCCGGGCGATCAAGGGGCACGCAAAAAGGCGGCGAAGGAAGACATCCTCGAGATGTATTTAAATCTTGTCCCCTTTGGTTCGGGATTTTACGGGGTGCGCTCCGCTTCCCTTGGCTACTTTGGTAAGGAACCTAAGGATCTTACCATTTCGGAGTCAGCTTCTATCGTTGCCTGTCTTAAGAATCCAAAGCGGATCTCGCCGCTGAATAATCTGGATGAGAATAAAAAAAATCGTGACATGGTCATTAGCCGAATGGCTCTGGAAGGTATGATTTCCAGATCAGATCGTGACAAGATGATCTCTGGTCCGGTGGTGTTAAATCCTAACCCGATTCGCCGTGGTAAAACATTTCTCTATGAAATCGTTGCTGAACAAGCTCGTGATTTAGTGGGAGAAGAAGCTCTTTCACGCGGAGGTTACACGATTCGAACTACCATCGACGCGTCTGTCCAATGGGCTGCCGAAGAAAAAATGGCGAGCCAACTTTTACAGGTTGAAAACCAAGAGGGATATAAGCATCCAAGGTATTCGGAATACAAAAAGTCGGACGGACCACCGAAATATCTGCAAGGCGCAACATTAATGATAGATCATGAGAATGGTGAAGTGATTGCTCATGTGGGCGGCCGCAACTTTGCGCATTCACAATATGATTTCATTCAGAACGGTAGCCGCCCACTCGGGACAGCCTTTTTTCCTTTCGTTTATGCTACTGGCTTTGAACGAGGCAAACATCCTGCGACCATGTTGACCGATGAGCAGATGGATCTCCGCAAGCTTCAGGTCGGCGGACTAGAAGGAGTCGCCGGGGAGTGGGGAATGGAAGTTTCCAACCCGGCATATGAAGGAGAGATTACCTCCCGCCGAGCACTCGCAATGTCCAAAATTGCGGCAACAGTTGAACTCGGCCAGAAAATTGGTCTTTCAAACGTGCATGCAGTTTCAGAAAATTTTGGTTTAAGGCTTCCTTCAGAAAAGCTTTTAAACCGGATGATCGTTGGCTTTGACAACGTAAGCATGCCTGAAGTTGTCTCGGCTTACTCGACGTTTCCTCGGGGAGGAAGTCGAATTACAGCGGGCCATTATATATTAGAGATTCGGGATGTCGAAGGTAAGATTGTCTATCCGCTAAATGGGAATGGTCCGGCGCTAGAGAGTCAGGAGGTTTGTTCGGATGCCGTTGCCTTTCAGGTTCATAGCGTTCTTAATGATGTTATGAGAAAAGGAAATCTCGCTGAGTCTTCAAAAGGACTGAAGTCGAGCCTACTACTTGGTGGTGGTAAGTCCGGAACTCCTTATGGTCTGACCGATGCTTGGATGGTTGGCTACAATAGTAGGATCACTTGTGCGGTGTGGGTAGGGTTTTATGAAGGAGACCGCCAAGCAATTCACGAGACTGCTTTCGCCAAGAATTTGGCTTATCCGATTTGGGAAGATATGATGAACGCTTCCCAGCCAGCGTTCGTAGGCTTGGAAATCTTACCCCCGGATTCTGTGGAGGAAGTGTCGATTTGTCGTGTGTCTGGTATGCGTCCGACTCGTTATTGCAATGAGTCTCTTGTAGACCCTGTGACGGGGAAAATTAGCTTTCCTACGACCAGTTACAAAGAGTTTCTACAAAAGGGGGAAGAGATAGGGATTTGTGCGATTCACGGCGGCGGGATCGATATTGAGGCACTTGCTAATCAAGCTCAAGTGCGTGAAACAATAAACGCCATCCCCATCAAGGCCCAGGTTCCTCTTCTGCTTGGGTTTGACCCATATAATAGTGAAACTCCGACTCTAGGAATAAAGGATAGTAGTGCCGAGGCTTGGATTTCAGAAGATGAGGTTCTGATTGTGGAGGATCGTGTGCGGGGAGAACTTGAGGCTGCGTTGAGATTGCCTAAGCCACCGCGTTTTGAACTGCCTCCGCTAGATTTTAAGACGCCGAATAATAATTAAGTATAGCAATGAGTGAAACTGCCTCTTCCAATCGATGGATTCCGTTCCAATGCCCTACCTGTTTTGGTCTTTTTAGGATCAAAAAGAATCAGGTTGGGCGAATCGGGCGTTGTCCGGTTTGCAATGCAGCGGTGGAGTTGAGCGAAAGCGAAAAACCTGGAGTTTTGGATCAAGCGGCTATCTCGACTAACGATAATGATGACCTCCTTTCGAGGGTGGCAGTGGCAAAGGAAATAACTTCCGAGCATCTTAGAAGGGAAGAGAGCGCTCTCAAAGGCCGGCGGCGTCAATATGTGGGAGAAGAGGCGGGAGCAATGGCCTGGGAAAACGAGGAAGCCTCAAATGAAGTGTCTTGGAAGGTTGTTGTGAGTATTGTTTTAACAGCACTTGTCCTTCTGGCTCTCAGTCTTGTTTACTATAAAAATTCGGGACTAAATCCCATGGCTGGTTCGAGCGGGCCGGTTATCGACCGGGAACAAGCTGATTCTTGGCTTGATGATATTGAGAAAGCAGATCGAAATACCAAACAGATTGAAGAAGGAGAGACGGCCGCAAAGGAGGTAGATAATTTTGAGAAATTTGATAATGCTAAAGTTGAAAGAATTATTAAGAACTTCGTGACAGCTAAATCTCCTGCGGAGTTAAAAAAGTATATTCGAGATTCCGAGCGTGTTGGCCCTTTGCTCGATCGATATTACGAAACAGTGGATTATGAGGAGGAGGGATTTGAAGCGTTGGATATGACGCAAATGAAGTATAATGGAGATATTGTTACCATGTTAGTGCAAAAGGCTGATTTCTTATCCTCTCCGATTGCGGTTGAAAGAGTCGTTAATGGGGAGGAAGAAAGCTATCAGGTGGATTGGGAAAGCTGGGTTGGCTTTTGCGATTATACTCCTGAGCAAATGAGGACGCAAAAGCCGGACAAGCCATTCCTGATGAGGGTTCTCGTTAAGCCTACGAGCTACTATAATTATGATTTTTCTGATGATAGAAAATGGAGGTCGTTGGAGCTGGAGTCAAAGGATTCGATCTATTCATTCCTCGGTTATGTTAAGAGAGACTCAGAGCAGGACAAAAGGTTTCGTGTTATGATGAAGGAAGTGCAATCAGTCGCTTGTATGGTGAAGGTTGCTTACCCCACCGGGTCACGTGCCAAGGATCAGGTTGAGATTTTCGAGATTTTAGGAGATGGGTGGGTGCAAAATCGCAACAAAGATAATGGGAATGATTGAATCTTTTAAGACGCCTGAAGATAAGGCGCTAAAGATGAATCTTGATTCTTCGATCTATGGCACTTTTGCTGAGATTGGAGCGGGGCAGGAAGTTGCTAATTGGTTTTTCAGGGCTTCGGCGACTGCTGGGACGGTTGCTAAGTCGATCTCAGCATATGATATGACGATTAGCGATGCGCTGTATGGAAAGAGCAGACGGTATGTTTCCCAGGAGCGGGTGGTGGACATGGTTAATTATGAGTATGAGTTGCTTGAAAAGCGTCTCAGTGAAACGAGGGGGCGGGAGTCTCGTTTTTTCGCCTTTGCGAATACGGTGAGAGCGAGGGGGTATAAGGACACCGCCGAGTGTCATGGGTGGTTAGCGATTCGTTTTCAGGGCCAGCCGGAGAGACCATCCGGAACGATTGTTCTTCACGTTAATCTTCTAGATGATGAGAACGTGGATCAAATGGATGCTCTTGGAATTTTAGGCGTCAATTTCATCGATGCGGCCTATCATCAGGGTGGAAATCTCAGAGAGTTTGTTAGCTCACTAACAGAATTTATCGCGCCAGGTCGGATTGAAATTGACATGCTTAGATTTGAGGGGGAGCCCTTTACGATGGTCGATAATCGTATCTGTGCGCTCGAGCTGGTGCGGCAGGGTATGTCTCCAGCGACTGTATTTCTACCGGATGGCGAAGTGGTGCAAGCTGCTGAAGCATTTTACAAGACTCCGCTTTTGGTCCTGAGAGGAAGTTTTTTACCAGTTACAAATCTGCACCTGGATATGTTGAATCAAGCGGGAAAAATTTTCCCCCCGAATGGGGTTTCTACGGAAGCTCGACCGTGCCAGGAAGTCTGTGAGGTTTCACTCAGCAATCTCCTGCGTAATGGGGAAGTCGATCTTTTGTCATTTTTGGATCGTGCTGACGCCCTGCAAGCAATGGGTAAGGTTGTTATGGTTTCTAATTGTCCGGAATTCCATCGGGTGGCTGCGCTCCTTAGAAGGTTTACTAGGGAGCCTATTAGTATGATTTTATCGATAGGGCTTTTAAACGAGTTGTTTAAAGAGAAGTGGTCTGAATCGTTAGATGGAGGAATCCTAGAGTCGTTTGGGCGCTTATTTAAAAGCAAGCTCTCGCTTATGGTTTATCCATGGCGGGATGGGAAAGATGGGGAATACGTTACCGCATATAATTTCCATGCGCCCGAGGGATGGAAAAAGCTTTATGAGCACTTTATTGAGAATGGTATGATTACGGATATCGGTTGCGGTGATGTTAAGCTTCTTGAAAGGACTGGGCGCAGTCTCCTGAGGGCCGCTGCTAACGGTGAAGACTGGGAAGAATGGGTTCCCAAAGAAGCGCGTGATTTAGTGAAATGTCATCTCAGAAATCTGTGATTATTCAGCTCGATTTCATCGGTCTGATATTGCTGCCGTTGATCTTGAGCTCGTGCTCCACTCCAACAGGCCAGCGTTATCCAAGGGAAGTTCGCGAAACCACCTTTTTCCTAGAGTCTAATTCGCCTCAACAATTTCACGGCTTAAAGAAGCGAAAAAAAGAAGATCAAATTGAGTTTTACTTCTGCGATGGCTCAAAGTGCGATAAAGACGGGGTAGTCTTTCCCCTGAGGGTGACGGTAAGCCTGATGTCCAATAAGCAGGGAGAGCGTTCGAATTTAAAGTTGAGAGCTTATCGACAAGGTCTATTTTTAAGCCAGAGGAAGCGCGATTTTGAAGATAAATGGAGGAACGCTATTTTATTTTACCTTAATTCCATTCAACCAAATTCCTGATATGAATATTTTAGATACCGCAGCTATCTTGCTGACGCTTGCCGCTGTTTTTGGCTATATCAACTACCGTTTTTTTAAGTTGCCCACAAGTATTGGGATCCTCTTGATTGGTTTAGTTCTTAGCATTCTACTTTTACTTTTTGGCGGGGATGCAATGAAAGAAAGTGCAGATGAATTTGTGACGCGAATCGACTTCAATGAGACGGTCATGAATGTTATGCTGAGTTTCCTTCTTTTTGCAGGAGCTTTGCATGTTAACCTTGGCGATCTTCGTGATCAAAAATGGGTGGTTGCAATTCTGGCAAGTGCGGGATTGCTGATTTCCACCTTTTTAGTTGGGGTGGTGTCTTATTTTGTTTTTTCGTGGGTAGGCCTTGATGTTCCTTTGCTCTGGTGCTTGGTGTTTGGAGCTTTAATTTCGCCCACCGATCCTGTTGCGGTCCTCGGTATTCTTAAGAAGGTAGGAGCACCCAAATCGCTTGAGACTAAAATTACTGGCGAATCTCTGTTTAACGATGGTGTCGGGGTTGTTGTTTATTTGGTGTTGGTGGGCTGGGCTGCGGGTCAGGCTGAGGCTTCGGTAATTTCGGTAAGTAAATTGTTTCTTGTTGAGGTGGGTGGTGGAATAATTCTTGGGGCAGTCTTAGGTTATGTTGCCTATTGGATGCTGAAGACGATTGATAATTATCAGGTTGAAATCCTGATCACCTTGGCTCTTGTGACGGGAGGCTATCAGCTAGCAACAAGCTGGCATTTGAGTGGTCCGTTGGCGATGGTGGTCGCAGGTCTTATGATTGGTAATCATGGGCGCTTGATGGCAATGAGTGATACGACCCGTGATCATTTGGATCTCTTTTGGGAGTTGATCGACGAGATATTAAATGCGCTTTTGTTTCTTCTCATTGGACTTGAAATCTTTGTGCTAACTTGGAGTGGTCAGGCTTTCACCGCTGGATTAGTTCTAATCGTTGTGGTCTTAGCCTCACGTATAATCGCGGTCTCCTTACCAGTTGTAATGCTTCAAAGGGCCCGTGCGTTTTCACCGGGAATCATCCGAATACTAACATGGGGGGGGCTACGAGGCGGAATTTCTGTGGCTTTGGCACTTGCCTTGCCAAAGGATGGGAGTTTGGACGTGGAATCTCGACAGGCAATCTTGATGGCGACTTACCTGGTCGTAATATTTTCCATAGCGGTGCAAGGATTGACGCTAAAGCCGCTTATTTCACGGTTGCTTGTGCAGGGAGACTTTGACCAAAACGAGAAATAACCAGGGGCTCTATTCTGAGTCAATTGTCAGGGCGGGCTTCCAGTTAGGGAAACTTGATGTAAGCTTCGTGCGGTATTTAGTAGCAAGGGTTTTATTTCCGTAGTTTTTGGCTGCCAGATAGACTCCGTGAAGTGCCCGAGGTTGTAATAGAGGGTCGTCTGGAACCGTAGGGATGGCGACGCGGAATTCTTCAAGAGCTCCTAGCCAACGACCTTGTAGCAAGGCAACTTCACCGCCTACGATATGAAGGCCGGCGACATGGGGTCCGGGAGCATCGATAGCGAGGCCTTTGGTTACTGCTTCAAGGGTCTCAGGGTAGAGCCTGAGTCCGAGGCGGGATTCGGCAAGGTCAAGGTAAGCATCTGCTTGCCAACGGGGTTCTTGTGTTTGGTCAAGTAAAAGAAGGCTTGTTTTCTGGGCCGCGGTAAAGCGTCCTGAACGGTTTTGTGCTTTGGATAAAATTCTCCAGACGCCGAGTTCTGTGCCTTTTGGATTTTCCAGATTAGTCGCTCTTTCAAGGTAGTCGACAGATTCTTCGATTTGGCCATCGTGAAACATCTGAACGCCGAGCCATGACAGAATGTTGTGGGGAGCTTTTTTAGTTGGAGTTCGAGCGTAGACTTCCTGCAGAGCTGTGTGCAGCGCCATCTTATTACGGGAATTAAAAGAGCTCAAAATGAGAAGGTCACCCACGGGTTGATTATAAAATTCGGGAACAAGTTCTCTTGCCTTGCGGAGGTAGGGAGGGGCTTCACTATATTTTCCAAGTTTGTAGTATCCCCACCCAACCCAGTAGTTTGAATTAGCAATAGTGTCGACAGGTAGATCTTGAAACTCGCTCAAGATCCGGAGATACCGGGCGATCATAGTCTCATATTTTTTTTCCTGTCGAAGCACGCGAGCGCTACCTTGAAGGGCGAAAGTGGTTTGGGTTGGTACAGGATTGAGAGTCAGTGCTTTTTCAAAATCCTTTAAAGCCGATGTGTAATCTCCGAGTGAGAGGTGAGCTTCGGCTCTTTTGTTGTAAACTTCTGCGGTACGAGGATCCTCTGGGAACTCGGCAAGGAAGCCCGAAAAAGCCCTGTTGGCTCCGTCGAACTGGCCAGATTCGCTTAGGCACCATCCATATTTGAAGAGAAGTTCGCATTGCATGTTAGCATCAAGGGAACTTCGATCGATATTGGAAAAAATCAGAGCTGCATTTTCGAGGTCCTTGCGATCATAGAGAGTTTCTGCTTGGAGAAAGCGGGCGGAATGAAGGTATTTATGGTTTGGATATTCTTGAGCGTAGAGTTCAAAAAAAATGTCTACACGCTCGCCAAAATCCGGATTTTTGAGGCAGTAATCACATTTGAGACACTTGAAGGAGGCCTCGAAAGCCTCAGGGCTTTTTGGAAGTGCTCGATCAACCCTACGGAAGCAGGCCCTCGCACTTCGGTAATCCTGCTTAACCAGATAGGCTAGGCCGGCTCGCTCGCAACGGCGGGCTTCTAGCTTGCCCGTGGCTCCAAAGTCACCTTTCTCATAAAGAATGATGACAGTGTCCCAATCTTTTTTCTTTGAATAAAGTCCCATAAGTGAGGTTTGAGCGCGGGCTTTATTGATAGCGAGGTTTCGTCGTTGATCGGGCGTGAGCGAGGGGGCGTTACTCGACATTCCTAATATCATTTTCAGATGGGAATCGTTTGCGTCTTCTAGCGCCAGCTCAACCGAGGCCAAGCTAGTGTAGAAAACAGCTTGAGAATGGTATTGGCTGCGTTGTTCTGATGTGACGAGTGTTTTCAGTAGCCGAATAGTGGTCTCAAAATCGTCTTTTTCGAAATACTGGAAGGCGAGCATAAAGCTGGCCCAGTCCTTATGAGGATGTTGTTTGGTATCGATAATACGGCGAAGAGCAACGGTGGCTTCGGCTTGACGATTAAGCTTGAAGAGACATTCCGCTTGCTTGGTCATCGCACTATAACGTAAATTTTTTTCCGAGAGATTTTGAGAGGCAAGCTGAAAGTATTTAGCAGCCTCTTCCCAATTTGCCTCACCGATAGCGAGATAGGCCATTTGCCGGGAGCCCTGTCCTACATAAGGTCCCCTGCGGTGGCGCTCGACTAGAAAACGGTAAGTTTTTTTTGCTTCTTCGATTTGCCCGAGGGTTTGGCGTGCATAACCGAGATGGAATCGGGCCGCTGACTCGTTTTTGGATCCAGCATGAGATCGGAGATATTTGGTGTAGAGCTCAATCGCGTAGGATGTATAACGTTGCTTTTGAAGACTGTCGGACTGCCGAATACCAGCTTCGTAATATCTTACGGCTTCCTGAAAAGCGCGCTCCTCTTTCCTGCTCTGTGCTATCGCTGGGAAGAGAGCAAAATAGCTAAAGATTAGGGTGATGAACGTATGCCGTATCGATTGGGAGATTGCCATGGTGCAATATTGTGGTCGCGAGATGGTGGCTCGCGCGACGAGGTTCTCACGATCGGACTCAAAAATCAACCTCAGGCAGATTGGGAGTTGGCTTGTCCATGGAGCTTTGTCTAGCTATCAATCTGCGTATGGAACACCATGTTTATTTCTGGCTGAATGAAGATCGACAAACCGATCACGACCGCGTTTTTTTTGAAAAGGGAATTGAAGCGCTTTTACTGTCACCAAATGTCGCCTCTTCCCACTGGGGAAAACCAGCCGCAACTCCAGAACGTACGGTGACCGATCATTCGTTTGATTACGCGATTTCGTTAAAGTTTGACTCGATTGAGAGTCATAAATCTTACCAAGAGGGAGATCCGATCCACGATGAATTTATCTCTGAATTTAAAGAATGGTGGTCCAAGGTCCTCGTTATGGATCTTGCTTAGGGATATCGTTAAAATAAACGAGATTAAAGGATCCGGACCCTTACCCTCTTTTGGATTTACTGCGCGAACATAACACAGAAGGTGGTATATTCACTTACAGCGATAGGAGATTGGCGGTATGAGGGAAGTTGGAAGTTCTTCTCCGTCTGAATATTTTCGTTTGATTTTCCTATTGAGTTTATTTTTCCCCTGCAAAAGTTGATTTTCGATTCTTAGATTTCTTCGGTCCTAATAGTATTACTCTAGATATTTTTCGGGCCACATCTACCTCATAGCTTAACCAGGACGGGAAAATCGATACAGTTTGGGAAAGAGGCAGAGAAGGCCGGGAGTAGGTGCAATTGATATCGATCCTCTTTGAAATAACCAAAAGTCGATTCGCTTGGAGTGAAAATTTGCAAAATACCCAAAGTTTTTGCTTTTTTGAACACTGTTCATATGATTTACTTTTTTTGAAGTTAATTTACACCTAATATTGTCATGAGTTCTACTACCGTTAAAAATACTGATATGTCCGAGAAAAAGGAGAAAGTTCCCGCTGCCGCTGTAGCAAAAGGAGATGAAAAACTTGTCGCCGCTCGCAAGAAGAATCTCGATCTTGCGATTACCCAGATCCAGAAAGATTTTGGTGAAGCTGCTATTATGCGCTTGGGAGATGATAAGCGAATGGATGTTGAAGCTATTCCAACTGGGAACCTTGTTATTGACCGAGCTCTCGGGGTAGGTGGTTTCCCAAGGGGCCGGATTGTCGAGATCTTCGGACCAGAATCGTCTGGTAAAACTACGCTTACTTTAACCGCGATTGCACAAGCCCAGAAAGCTGGAGGTCTCGCTGCTTTTATCGATGTTGAGCACGCTCTCGACCCTCAGTACGCTCGTCGTCTTGGCGTAAATCTGGATGATCTATTGGTCTCCCAACCCTCTTCCGGAGAAGAAGCTCTTCAAATCGTTGAGACCCTCGTACGCTCCAATGCGATCGATGTAGTTGTTTTGGATTCGGTGGCCGCGTTAGTAACCAAACAGGAACTTTCTGGAGAGATCGGAGATTCGACCGTTGGAACCCAAGCCCGTCTTATGAGTGCGGCAATGAGGAAGCTGACTGGTTTTATTTCCAAAGCACGTACAACCTGTATCTTCACAAACCAGATTCGTGAAAAAATTGGCGTGATGTTTGGAAGCCCTGAGACGACTCCCGGTGGGCGTGCGCTCAAGTTTTTTGCCTCTATTCGAGTTGATATTCGCCGAATTGGTCAAATTAAAGCAACTGACGGAACCGTTCAGGGGAGCCGTACTAAGGTTAAGATCGTGAAGAACAAGGTTGCACCTCCGTTCACAGATGCGGAATTCGATATCATGTATAATGAAGGAATCTCCTCGGTTGGATCCTTGATAGACCTCGCTCAGGAATTTGAAATCATTCAAAAACGGGGAAGTTGGTTTAGCTACGACGGATCACAGCTGGGCCAAGGACGCGATGCAACCAAGACTGCTCTCAAAGAAGACGAGGCCCTTTACGCCGAGATTGAAGAGAAGGTGAAGGCGAAGATGGCGGGATGACAAATCAGGGAATCTTATCGGCTTCATTATCTTAATCCTGCGGGTCGTGTTTGACTCGTGGGATTTTCTATTTCGAGATGGAATTGATTTTATGACAATACTTTAAGGGAAAGCGAAAAAGAGACGACCCTTGTCCACCCCATTAATACCGCGACCTTTCGAAATTAATGGGTCTAGAGAGGCTTTTTCCCAACAAGAAATTGCAGACTACACAGCTACGATTCTTTGGATCAATACTTGATCGAAAGAGCGATGTGGGAAAGCTTATTGCCCTACACGGATGCCAGAGAATACCACATTTTTCGGAATCGGAAAAGCCATCGAAGATCATAATTCGTTCGTTGTCGTCAGCCACGTTCGTCCTGATGGAGATGCTATAGGATCGATTCTGGCGCTTGGGCATGCATTAGAGCAATTGGGTAAATCAGTCCGTTATTTGAATAATGACGGATGTCCTCCGAGTTTAAAATTTCTGCCAGGTTCGGAAAAAGTCGAGATTTCCAGAGAAGTCGGTGTTTTGGATGTCGAAGTCGCATTTACTTTGGATACGGCTGCTCATGCGCGGATTGGCGGGGAAAGCCTTGAGGCGATCAAAAATGCGAAGCTGTTGATTAATATCGATCATCATATTTCCAATCCCGGTTATGGAGATTTGAATTATATCGATTCAAAAAGTCCGGCCACCGGTCAGATTATATACGAGTTGTTAATCGCGCTGAATCTTCCGATTTCAGAAATTTCTCGAGACTCAATTTATGTGGCAGTCTCAACAGACACTGGCTCGTTTCAATATCCTGGAACTAGCCAAAGAACATATGAAATTGCCGCTGATTTGGTGGGGCAGGGATTGGATGTGGGAGAAATCAACCAATTGACTTACGATAATCAACCTTATCGGAAAGTTGAACTGATGAGGGCTCTTTTAAATAGTCTCGATCGGAGTCATGACGGATTGCTCGTCTGGTGGAATCTTCGAATGAAGACTAAAAATGAATTGGGTTTAGTAGATGATGATACTGAGGGCATGATTGATTTTATTCGGTCAGTGGAAGGGGTGGTGGTGGCAGTCTTCTTTGAAGACCTTGACGGTGGTAAAGTACGTGTTTCGATGCGCTCAAAGGATTCACGTGTAAATGCTAGTGAGATTTGTGGAGTTTTTGGTGGTGGTGGTCATTCTCTTGCAGCTGGAATTCGGATGGCTGGGCCCTTGGAGGATGCCCGGGAGAAAGTTTTGGTGGAAATTCGCGAAGCGATAAAGCGGGCTGGAATCTCATAGTGAACTGATTTGATGCAAAATTCTAACGATTTACCAAGTGGAGTGCTCTTGATTGACAAGGCTCCTGGAATGACTTCTCACGATGTGGTTGCGATCGCTCGTCGCCAGCTCAACATGAAAAAGATTGGCCACTGTGGGACACTTGATCCGATGGCCACTGGCCTCCTCATGCTGGTGATCAATCGCGCGACAAAGATTCAGGATCTTTTAATGAGTGAAGACAAAAGCTACGCTGGGACTCTCACCCTCGGAGCAACGACTTCGACACAGGACAAGGAAGGCGAGATTCAGGTTGAGAAAGATGTTCCTGACCTTAATGCTGAGCAGATTTGTGCTGCTTTTGATAAATATACAGGCGATTTTGAACAGATTCCTCCAATGGTATCGGCGATAAAAAAGGATGGAATCCCTCTTTATAAACTGGCACGTCAAGGCCAAGTGGTCGAGCGGAAGCCACGCTCAGTTTATGTTAAGAATTACGACCTCACTAAAATTTATGTGCCAAATGTTGATTTTGTGGTGAATTGTTCTAAGGGGTTTTATGTCCGAACTTATGCGCATGATATCGGGCAGGATCTGGGCTGCGGAGCTCATCTTAGTTCACTCCGACGGACTCGTTCTGGAAAGTTTAATCTCGAGCGCGCTGTGCCAGTGGCTGTATTGAAGGAAGCGAGCACAGAAGATCTTGTAAATTCATTTATTAGTCTGGCTGAAATTTCCCTGATGCGTGGTGCTTGATTTCTGAAAAGCTTTTGATTGTAGCCTGATCACAACATGAAACGTCTCCCGATTATATTCGTTATTCTTAGCCTCCCTCTCTACCTGCTGGATCAGATTACGAAGTGGTGGATAGTATTTCGGTTTCGCGAGCCCCTATCAAATGACTTCCACAGTCCCGATGAGCATGTGGAAGTAATTGACGGCTTTCTTTGGTGGTGGCGAATCCATAACCAAGGAGCTGCCTTTGGATTGGGGAACGGGACTTCTTGGGCCCCTTTTGTATTCCTTCTAGTTTTAATTTTTGCCCTGGTTCTAATTTTTGTTTTTTGGAGAAAAGGTGCCTTTGCTAATTTCCCAGCGAAATTGGCTGCGGCACTTTTGGTTGCTGGCGTTCTAGGTAATTTGACGGATCGATTATTCCAGGGGTTTTGGCTGAAGAAGCACGAGGAAAAGCCCTTTATGACAAGGCTATCTAAAGGATACGTCGTTGATTTTATCCGCGTGAAGTTACCTGGATACGAGAAGATTGCTCCGCAGAGTCGGGGTTTCTTCCCAACCTTTAATGTTGCTGATTCCTGTATTTCAGTAGCCGCCGTTTTACTTTTACTTTCGGCATTTCGTCCGGAAGAATCCGCGGGAGAAAAAGAGAAGCCGCCTGAAGCTTAGTTTTTTTCAGGTCGGCGTTGTTCCTTGCGCTGACGAGCGATAACTTTAGCTTTTGCCCTTTGATACCGGGTTCTAGGGAGGATTTTGGGCATTAATGCTGAGAGAAGGTAGACAAGCGGGTAAGCGACAATGAAAAGGAGTATGCCCAGGGAAAGAAACCCAAGAATAAAGCTTCCGCCGTTCAGATATTCTCCCTCCATACCGGGGAAAAGGCTGAGTGGGATCTGAATCTTCTCGAGAAGAGGGTGAATCGGGATGTGCATAGATCCTCTGAGAAAGTCACCGAAACTTTCCTGGAAGAGGACAATAGGAATTTGGGTGATGGGATTGGTGACCCAGCAAGCGGCTAAGGCAATCGGTATATTTGCCCGAAATGGGACGGACCAAATTCCAGCCAAAAGCATTTGGCCCGGGATCGGAAGTTGGGAAGCAAAGAGACCAATAGCAAGGCCGCTTGCCACTGAATCACGGCAAGGGTGCCAAAGATCTCTTTCGAACATTGGTAAAATCGTCTTTTGAAGCCAGATGCGTCGACGCAACCCCGGACTTCTCAGGAAGCGGTAAGTCTTCCGGACAATTCGAAGATAGCGACGTTTCAGTCCTGAGGTCATGAATGGTAAAAGATGATTTTAATAGATGTAGCTCTAAAGAAAGGCTTACCACAGATCGTTAAACTCCGTGCTGTTTTTACTCAAACGAATTCGATCAAGGTGTTCTGTTACTTCGTCACACCAAGGTCGAAATTCTTCTGGGATGGGGGCTTCTTGTTGAATCAACTCGCCAGTTTTTGGGTGGGTAATTCCCAAGCGCCAGGCATGAAGCATAAGCCTAGAGACCCTGAAAGGTTGGCGGCCTGGTTTGCTGTAAATGGGGTCACCAAGTAAGGGATGTCCAAGAAAACGATTGTGAACCCGGATCTGATGCGTCCGGCCAGTATGCAATGCGCAAAGAATCAGTGATGTTCCATCGTTCGCAGTGTGGAGTAGATGAAGGTCGGTGATTGCGGGCTTTCCGCCCCCCGAATTACAGACATCCATCCTCTGACGGTGAACGGGGTGTCGTCCGATATTATTGAAGACAGTTTGATGGGTTGCCTTCGGTTCTGATTGTGCGACGCAGAGGTAAAGTTTGACGGTTTTGCGCTCGGAAAATTGTTGGATCAAATTTTTGAGTGCGGAATTAGTTTTTGCGGCGACGAGGCATCCGGAAGTGTCCTTGTCTAGTCTATGAACAATACCTGGGCGGTTATCTCCTCCTTCTTGCGCGAGTTTACCCGAGCAGTGATGAAGTAATGCATTCACTAGCGTTCCATCTTTGTTTCCGGCAGCAGGATGGACGACCATGCCAGTTGTCTTGTTAATGACGATAAGGTCGTCGTCTTCGTAAAGAACCGAGAGAGGAATATTCTGTGGTTGAGGCTCGCTTGGTTTGTCTTCCGGAATGTGTACGGAAACTGAATCGCCAATGCTTACCGAAGCTCGAGATTTTACTTTCGTTGAGTTGAGGAGGATATGACCTTCCCTGATCAAGTTTTGAATACGCGAGCGTGATAGTTCTGGAAGCGCCAAAGCTAGAAAGGCATCAAGCCTTTTGCCATCCCCATCTGACACCGTAAGAGTCATTACAACAGAAGAATTCTTAGCCGCGGAAGAGGATGAGAATCCCAGCAAAGAGGCAACCTGCGAGATTTGCCATAAGGTCCCAGCCGGTGTTGACATATCCACCTACGTTTGTCTCAGGGATTATGAGAACGGCAACAAACTCAATAATTTCATTTAAAGCTCCAAGCCCCATTCCTGCAAACACACAAAGGGCTATCATACCCAAGGAGGGAAAGAGTTTTCTACCTAAGCGTTGCTGGACGCTTGCTCGAAGAGCTTCCCATGTAAGCCAGGTGCAGGCTCCGAATCCAAAGCTATGGACGCAGTGATCGTATTTAAGCCACTTTCCTGCTACCCACCATGAATAGAGGACTTGATTTTCACCATCGAAATCCCATCCATCTGGAAGGCTGACCAGTCCACCGGCAAAGTGGATGGCTCCCCAAAAAGCGAAACACCAAAGGAGAAAGTTGGAGAAATCAACTCGCGCATGCATTAGGGCTACGACACCTGCGAAGATAATAAAAAAAGGAATGTAAACTTTAAGGAATTCCCAATTCTGCTGGGTTACTGCAGCACTGATGGCAGCGACCAGATAAAGCGCAACCGCGAGGATAATGGAGCGGGGGTATTTTGCTTTTCTCATAGCTTTGCTCAAAGCTATGGGATTTCGAGCCAAATCACGAGAGTAAAGAATAAGCTACTTTTCATAGGCAAGCACTCGATATTCAAGATTCCCAGTGTGATAGGCTAAACGAATCAATGGAAATGCCACCAAGAGGGAAGGTCTTGTGATAATTTTTTTCAATAAGGTAACGAGTAGATATGGTTTTCGGAGAGGTAGCTGAATCGATCTCCAAAAGAGTGCCGTCCAAGTCGGAGCGACCTCTCTTGAGAGATCTTGAGAATAGACTGTTTGAAGATCTGTTACCTTGCAGGAAAGAGAAGAGAAAGAACGCCATGGTGGAAGATTTCCAGTTCTTGCAAGTTGGCGTAGAAAAAAGTGAGAGCCTGTTTCGGAGAACCAATCGCAGATTACGATGCGCCCACCGGGTTTCAACGCGGGGAGTGTATGCTTAAGAAAGTCCTCAAAGGAAGCGAAGTGTGAGAGACTTTCGACCGCAATGATACCTGAAAGTGATTTTGGCTCGAGTGGCTGTTGAAGCCAATCCCCTTGAAGAATTGTTAATCCGGAACGAGGAGTAATTTGTGAGGCTTGCCTTTCAGAGTTAGTATTCGCTAATACCTTACAATCGTATTGGTCCAAGATTTTGTGTGCAAGAACCCCGTAACCACATCCGATATCAGCGATTGTTCCTTTGGGATCTAGTTGTTTTAAGGAGAGGTCGATAAGTTTTTCCCTAGCTTCTTTGATCGATTCGTGACCTGTAACCCAAGCACCATGGTGAAGAGAATGACCCCAAATCTCACGGTAGAGAAGGTCGAGATCATCGTATAGATTTTTCGCCATCGATTAGGAAAAGAAAGCGGCTAAACAGAGAAGTCCGGCGATCAAATCCCGGAAGCTCAGATGTTTTGTCCCGGATGTTTTACTAAGGAATTTAAAGAGCGCTCCGGTAGGGCAGCCAAATTTACAGTATGCCAATGGGCTAAATATTGATGCGATAAGCCCCACCACGGCGACTGTAATCGTGGCTAAACCGGCCGAACGCCAGAGCCAGGCATCAAAGCCTTCCCAGTCTGCCAGATTCAACGAGGCTCCGATGAGAGTTGAAGCAACCAAAATGAGGAGGCAGAGAGCAGGCAACATGGAAAGAAGTTTATGTAGCTTTGCTGGGAGCTTGATTGGCTTTACTGGGAGTTTCCCAAGCCGTCTTTGCAGGAAGCCATGAGGGCAAAGCTGGTGGCAGTAGAGGTGGTGTCCTGTTGCCCAGGGGGTCAGGAAGGATGCTGCGGCGAGGAAGAGGAGCCCCCAAGATTCACTAAAGGGGAGACCATGTCGTACCCAGCCGATGAGAAGGGCTTGGGAAAGAAGATCCCCCAAAATGATTCCCAGTAAGACCACAACGGTGATTTGCCAGAGAATACGTGCCCTAGGATTGCCTCGAAGGCGGGTAAAGGAAAAGAGAGTGGCTCCTATTGTGAGAGTGACTAGGGCAAGATTGCGCCAAGGGATTTCACGGGGGTGGGATTCGCGATCCGATTCAAATCTTGCGAGACGGCGAGCCACGCTGTCAGCGATCGCCCAGGATGTGTGCGTTGCTCCGCTAATCCCTTCAATTTTTGATTGGTCGATCGCAAGTATCTCTTCGATGGTCATTCCATTGTAGAGGTTAAGCCAGTCCGAGTTATTGAGAATCCTTTCGTAGTATTCCTCGTTGTCGTAGCTTTTGCGAAAACGGATCCGGGTTACTTTTGTTGCCTTTCGGTCGAGCACTATCAGGATATCGGTTGGCCCCTGGTAGCCATGGAGGAATTCTTGTGAGGGGGCTGTTCGAAGAGCGTAGCCAACGATGTTACGGCCTTCGTCGTAAACGCACAGAACACCTGGCCAATCGGGGTGCTTTTCAATGGTGTCAGCCTCGGGCAGTTCGGCTGCCAGAATTTTAGTGGGGAAAAGGCGTGAAGTAGTTGGTCCGCCAAGACGCTCAATGATGCTTCTTGAAATCGCTGCGCTGGTGAGAGTTGACCCCGTGACGGCATCAATTTTTGGGTTTCCGGGAGAGCCAAGGCTAAGGCCGAGATGAGCTCTCCAAAAGTAAGGATCGTCCACTACGGATTGAACATGATCCGGAGTGTCGGATGATTCAATGATTCGGGCTTCGATCAGCCTCCCAGTTTTATCGAGGGCTAGGGCAAGGTTCGTTGGTCCCGAATATCCCTTGAGGTGATCGCACTGTGGTGAAGTTGTCAGAAAGTAGCCAAGAGAGTCGCCCTCTTGATTGAAGACTTTTTCGTTCTCAATGCGGACCGCTTTTGGGAAGAGAAGAGTGAAATCTTCTTCCGAGTACGATGTGTTAGGCTTAGATTTTTCAAAGATTAGCCACGAAATCAAAACGACAACCAGAAGTCGGTAGAGCCGAACCCAGAGCTCTGTCCCCCCTAACATCTTGTCGAATTACTTTGATTTGAGAAGCTGGATTGCATCAATGTGCAGATTGCCGGCTGCCTTTGAGCTGATCGTAAACACGGCAGGAAGGACGTCGATAAAATCGAAGGTGCCAAGTGAAGTGTAAGTCTTCTGGGCTGGCGGTTTAGTTTGATCAAGAATGACGGTCTCAGTTCCCTTAGCATGAGTGAGGACGAGCTCGGCTGTGGTTGTGCGATTTTCGTGGTTGAGCCAGTGGACCCGTACTTCGTATTCCCCGGAATCTTTGACCCGAACGTTGTAGGTGGCCGATGCAGGGTGGGGAGCATATTGATAGCTCAGTCCATGGTATGGCTTGAGACCGTTGCCCTTGTTCCACGATCCCTTGAGCTTTGCTTTAACGTCGTCAAAAACGAGTCCCTTGAGGTTAATAATGTTCCGTTTCTGCGGTTTGCCTCTGAGGCCGCCCTTGGGAATCGGCGGGACGGTCAGTGGCGCATTGAGGCTTTGCCTGCGGGCGCGGCCTGGCTTCTCCATCAAGTCGATCAAGAGTGGAAGGTAGTTTTGATAAACTCCGCGGGGAGAGGTTTTACGATTGGTAGCAATCCAGGCGGCCTTTCCGACCACTTCGCCCATCATTCCACAGGTGCGCATGACACGGGTAGTACCGAGGGCGCGGCGGTCCACCGAAATACAGCGGCCTGCGATGAAGAGATTATTAATGTTCTTGGAGTAGAAACAACGGTAGGGGATGTTATAACCAGACTTCCGGTCAACTTTTCGATCGTGCACCGCGATTGCAATAAAAGGGTTCTCTTTTGCGACTCCCTTTTGAAATTCTTTTTTTGGATAGTGAAGATCGATCGACCAAGTGGTGGGGACACTTGCATCAGAGAATTCCTTTTTAGCGGCGATATCATCTCCGGTGAGGACAATGTCTCCTTTGATTCGCCGAGACTCGCGGTTACCTCCAATAAAGGCCATCCACATGAGCTTGGCGCCAGTATCAGATTGCTTGATGTGGGCGAAAGCCCCGAAGTTTGCGCGAAGATTCCAGTCGCGGATTTCCTCAAGATCATTGATCGGGTGTTTGTCGTAGCCGCCCTCCCAAAACCATTCGGCTTTTTTGAATTTCTGATAGGGGCCGCGCGAGGCGTGAAGAGAGGGATAGTCTCCTTCGCCTAGCGGTAGCGCCCATGGCGTTTTTGGCCATTCGATTTTTTCGCCGGTGTCTTTTATAGACCACATATTAGACATTCCCATGTGGCCTTTTTCAGCCATCATAAACTCGGCCCCAGCTTGTGCCCCAATAGTACCATGCCCCGTGGAATCACAGAAGAGAGATCCAGCAATTCGGGTGAACGCTCCAGTGGTGGTGTCCACGGCGTCTACGGATTCAATTAGGTTCTCCTTGGTGTTAGTGCGGAAGGCGAAATGATTGAGGTAAAGGTCAATTTTTTCTTCGGAGCGAACGACCTTCTCTTTCAAGTCATCGACAAACTCCTCGGCTAATCCTGGCGAGTCACGCGAGAAGTCGGAAAATTCATTTACAATTTCGCCAAGGTGAGGAAATTTTCCGAGTTGGGTCCCGCCCATCGCCCAGACTTGAACTTCTGAGGATCCATTGCCGCCGAGGATAGCTCGATCGTGAATGAGAGCGACTTTCAATCCGTGGCGGGCGGCCGATATAGCTGCGCTTGTTCCAGAGTATCCACCTCCAATCACTACAAGGTCATAACCGTTTTTGGTGGGTGGGATTGAGGGAAGTTTGAGAGCTTTTCTACGAAATTCAAAAAGAGCTTGGCCTGTGGTAGGGGGAATGTCTTTGGAATCTTTGGTAAAGTAGAGAGCATCACATCTCCCATTGAATCCGGTAAGGTCTATAAGCTTAAGGGTTGTTTTTTGTGAGGTGATTTCAACTGTGCCGCCGCTCTGCCAATACCAGTTCGCTCCTTCAGTTCCGAAAGTGGTGGCGACCCGTTTTCCATCGATACTGATGGCGAATTTTCCAGGCGTGCCGGGTGCTTTCCATTTGGCAACCCAGTCTTTGCTGCGGACATGGAGGTGGTATGTGCCGGTTGAAGGGAATGTGACCTCAGTTGTGGCGTCTGCCACGGGTGTCCCTAGGCCGTGCGCCATGAGGTAGGCAGACCCCATATTAAGAATAAACTGGGAGTCAACGGACCATCCTCCGCGATCTGAGAAGGCTTCGGCTTCCACTAAAAGGGACTCGGAGCCGTGGAGGGAAGTTGTGAGAAGTGCGATGAGGACAGGTTTCAACATTCAAGGGGAATCTATGGCTTAAAGGTAAAGATTTTTTCGTCGATGTAGAGAGATTTCAGTGACAAGGGGCGCTGAGGAAAGGATGATGTGTCCGTGAATTGGGGGCTTTCAAAATTTGGGGAAAATCTCTGCGGAGGGAGCGGTATCGGTGAATTGATGGATGATTTGGGGGAAGCTCTTGCTGCTGGTGGTGATGTCAAGATGTTGGGAGGTGGGCAGCCGGCTCATATTCCAGAAATCGATGCCGTTTGGCGTCATCGAATGCAAGAAATCATGAGCGAGCCAGGAGGGCTTGAAAAAATGATTGGCAATTATGACGTTCCGGCGGGAAGTGACCTGTTTCGAAAGGCTTTGGCCAAACTCTTTCAAAAGGAATTTGGCTGGGAAGTTACTCATGAGAATTTTGCGGTTACGATGGGAGGACAGACTGCGTTTTTCTTTTTATTCAACGCTTTGGCAGGAAGATTTGGTGATGGCTCCCGAAAAAAGATTCTACTGCCATTAGTTCCTGAATATATTGGTTATGCGAATCAATCGGTAGATTCGGATTTTTTTGAGGCACTCCCGGCGCACATAGAAAAAACCGGGCCTCATGAGTTCAAGTATAGGGTCAACTTTGATGCGGTGAATCCCGGCGATGATATTGCTGCTATTTGCGTTTCACGCCCGACTAACCCTTCAGGAAATGTTCTGACAGATGATGAGATTGAGAGGCTTCGGAAAATCGCAAGAGAGAAGGGGATTCCGCTAATTATTGACAATGCATACGGGGCTCCTTTTCCCAATGTCATCTTTTCAGAAGTCATACCAGTTTGGGATGAAGGAATGATTTTAACATTGAGTCTTTCAAAGATTGGTTTGCCGGGAACCCGCACTGGGATTGTTGTGGCAGGAAAAGAAGTTTGCCGGCAGGTGTCGTCGATGACCTCGATTGTTGGCTTGGCTAACGCGAATATCGGCCAAGAGATTCTGCGTCCGCTAGTGGAAAGCGGTGAAATTTTGCGGTTGAGTAAAGAAGAAGTGAAGCCGTTTTATGAGAAACGCTCCAAGATGGCACAGAGTCTTTTTACGAGGGAGCTTGATGATACCGTTCCATATTTTATTCATCGAAGTGAAGGTGCTTTATTTCTCTGGCTTTGGTTTGAGGGCCTTCCCATCACGGCAAAGGAGCTTTACCAACGCCTGAAAAACCGCGGGGTTTTAATTGTTCCGAGCGAGTATTTTTTCTTTGGGTTGCCGAAAGATTCCAATTGGAAACACGCGAGCGAGTGTATCCGGGTGAGTTACACGATGGATGCTGAGACGGTTGAGTCCGGAATCAAAGTGATTGCGGAAGAAGTGAATCGCCTTTTTATAGTCCATTAGTCAAAAAGCGGGTCGATCTACAAATATCTCTCAAAGGATACTCGGTGCTTCGTGAAAATAGATTGGCTTATTCACGAATAATCTGAGCTTTTCCGGTCTTCTGGTAGATCGGGTCGTTTTTTCCTTTTTCTGGTCGCGTGAAAGGTGAGCTTCGCCATTTTGGGTTCTCATAAGTCCCGGTGCCCCGGAATTGGGAAATACCCTTTAAGGGTTGGAGGGGAAGGGTGATGAAGCCCAAGAGGCCACGCGCGTTCATCCGTATGGTCATATCTAGTTCTTCGGAGAGCAGATCTATCCACCCTTCGCCGGTAAGAATGATATTAGTGGAGATGGCAATAAAGTCTTTGGTTGTGAGAACTCCGTTGGTTATATTAAATTTAGCCGAAGCATCTTTGGCCCGCTCATATCCCACTCTTTTATCGCCAAGTAATCCAGAGATGATCGGGGAGAGAGGGCCGAGAATGGGAAGTGAAATTAGATTACCCTGATTAATTGCGAGGAGACCCTCTGCATTGAAGCCACGTAACCCATCGGCGCTCCCTCGGAAATCGATACTTCCGGTAAGAGTGCCTTTCTCTTCTTCTTTAAAATCGTAGACCTGAGAAAGTTGTTGGAATGAGAGGTCATCCCATTTTATGGCGCCGCGATACTTTGTTTTTTGCCCTGGAGTGACATCGCAAAAAACTGACCCTGCGATGCTACCGTTCAAGGTGTCACAAGTGAGATTTCGCACGGTAATTCCGGTTCCCCGAACCTCAAGATCTGCCTCTAGGTTTTGAAGAGGAAGATTGGATCCAAGAAAGGGGTAATCGGTTTGACCTTCTGTTCTGACTTTTACGATAAAAGAACTCTTATTATTATCTTCTTTTTTTTCAGCGAATGTTCCGTTCAAGGTAAGGCTTGGGGGGCTATGAAAGCGATAAGTTTCCTCGATATGTTTGGCAGTATCTGGGGCAAAGATTCTTACGATTGGAGTAGCCCAAGCTTTGCCTCGAAGATTTTCGATAGTTATAAGATTTGTTTCGAGATCATGGAGTATACGCTCGACATAGATAGGATCAGACGCAGCGCTTTTATACCGACGGCGGATACTTTCTTGATCATCATTAAGAAGTCCTTCGATATCAAAAAACTCAGCTTTATCTGGCGCGATTTGATAGCTTGTGGCGAGGTGATGGAATCTTGTTCCTTTATAGGTGAGGTCGTTCAGTAAGACTGTGCCGGTGGCGGACCAATCAGTGCGATCACCTAAATATAGAGTGCCGATTACATCGAGAGCGATAGTCGAGTTTTCGGAAAAAGTGACATGCGAGAGCGCTTCTTCGAGAGGGCCGTCTGCCTTGATGAATGGCTTGAAGGCTTTCAAGGGGAGCGATGACATCAAATCAAATCGCACCTGATCACCCTGCCTCATAATATTGCCGCTCAAATGATCTCCTTCACGAATGATCTCCAGATCTCGAAGGTAAAGATCACCATCTTTCCATGAAAAATCAGAAGATAATTTGTCGAAGTCCGTTTCAAGGAAAGAGAATTTATTGATGTTGCCGTGGCCGTTAGCGGTGACTAAAAACCCTCCGCTCTTCCTTGAGGAGAAAGAACCATTAATTTTTAAAACGGGTGAAGTATCAATGATAGTGAGATCTTTGAGGACCTTCACATCAAAACAATTATTCAGGAAATCTTGGACATGCAGGTCAGAGTTTAGATTAAAGCGTCCGTCGTTTCTGGATATGCACCAATCAGCTTGGCCCGATGCAGAACCACTCTCGTCCTGCAGTAGAATTTCATCGAGGGTTATAATTTGGGCCTGAAGATCACCAGCGATAAAGAGTTTTCTGAGTTGATATTGGTTTCGTTTTAATTGGACAGCATTTAGCCGAAAAGAGGTTTGAAGTTGTTCGGGGGAATCTAGATCTCCTTTAATTTTGAATGCCAGTTGGGGGGGGGCTTCTGCTGAAAAAGTCCAGAGAGCCAATTCGTCTAGTGCTTTTTTTATGATGCGGTTCGATTCTAGAGTTTCCGGTGCCTTAGGCGCACCATCTGTTGGTTTAATTTTTGAAATACGAAGGTCAGTAGAAAGATTGATTCGAAGTCCTTCAATTAAGCCGCTGGCGCCGTCAACGATGATGCGGCCACTTTCGGTGATCTTTACCTTGCCATGGATATCTTGGACGATCACGTTCCGCCCTTCGTGGTCGATTGGGATATGGGCAGTTCCGTCGATAATCGTTAGGCTGTGGAGTTTGAATTTCCCCTGAAGTGCCTCGGTTTTATCGAGACCTAAGGCCATTTTGCTACCCTCAAGAAGCGGAACTAGTTGTTTTTCATCACTGTAGAATGAAACGTCGGTGGCAACTAATCCTTGCTTGAAATCAAAGCGAAGAGTTTTAAATGAAAGATGAAGGCCTTTGTTGGCGAGTTCACTTTTTAACCAATCACCGTAGCGACCGGGGAAACCAACTTGATTAAGGTAGATTAAACCGCCTACGATTGTCAGACCAATTAGCGCCAACGAGAGCAGGAGTGCAGTTCGAGCAACGCGGATAGTTCGAATCATTAATTGCAGTTTATGCTGAATTTAAATGTGCTCAATGCTTGAATCAAGGGACAGGCGTCTGTTCAAGAACTGCCTGGAGGAGGAGATCGCGATCGGGAACTTCTTCTGAGAGAAGTCGATGGCGCAAAACGTGGGGAAAGATTTTCTGAATGTGATCCGGATGAATTGACTCCTGGTTGTCAAGAAGAGCAGCAGCTTGGGCTGCTTTTTGAAGAGCAAGGGTTGCTCGGGTTGAAACAGCATGATTTTGACCGATTATAGAGCGGGTCGTCTGACAAAGCGCGAGAAGATACCGTTGCAAAGTGTCGGATACGAAAATCCTCGAGGTCTTGGCTTGGAGCTGGGTTAGTTGCTCCAGCGAAATGATAGGCTCCGAAGCGTGGGAGGATTTTCCTCCCGCATGAAAGCGTAAGATCTCTAATTGAGTTTGGTCATCCGGCAGGACCATTGGAATTGAGAGCAGAAAACGATCGAGTTGTGGTTCGGGGAGCGGAAAAGTGCCGGTCGAAGAAGTGTCGTTTTGGGTGGCAATCACGAAAAATGGATCAGCAAGTTTTCGGGTTGAGCCATCGATGGTGACTTGTTGCTCATTCATGGCTTCGAGTAGGGATGATTGGGTGCGGGGAGAAGCTCGGTTGATTTCGTCTGCTAAAACAAAGTTTGCAAAAATAGGGCCTGCGATAAAGTCGAAGTCACCGTTTTGAGGTCGATAGAGTTGGTAACCGAGAATGTCGGAGGGAAGTAAATCTGGGGTAAATTGAATGCGGCGATAGCTTCCACTGAGAAGAGTCGCGAGAGTCTGAGAAAGAGTGGTCTTCCCGATCCCCGGAGGACCGGTCACCAACGCATGACCTCTGGCTAGAAGCGAGGTGAGAAGAAGGTCCACGGCCTCACTCGATCCAAGGATTGTCCGGAGTAGTTCGTTGCGGAGGGATTTGAGAGGCATAGGAGTTTATTGACGGCGTCGGAATTCCGAATATGGCTCTTCAGCAGAAACAACTTCTCGAATTTTAAGAAGCGGGAGGACATCTCCCTCTACCGTTTCGAAAGTGAGGGTGCCACTAGCCTTTACCCAATCCTCAAGTTGAGGACGCTTGGCTCCTTCGGGGAATTCCAGAGAGACGCCAACGATCTGAAGATCGGCTGCGCAGCAGGTGATAATGGACCGGAAAATGCGGAGACGGTCACCGGATTCATTGTTAATTTTTTCGGGAGCAATCCTGCCTTCAAGTTCGACCGGGAGTCCCTCAAAGATATCCTGAATTTCAAGATCTCCAGCAGCGTAGTAGGCAGAGATCATTCGAAGTTGAAATTCGCCATGCTCGTTTTTTGGAACATTCTTTTCAAGGTCCTGCCGTGAGAAGGGCGGGATATTGGCGCTGGTAAGAGCTGGCTTTTCATAGAGCCCTTTTTTTGCCATTCCTCCATTGGAAAGTTTATCTTGGGTGTATGTCATAGCCAAGATGAGGGGGGTAAGCGTCAGGAAAATAGTAATGAAAGGGCCATGTCCTTCTTCGTGATCATGGTCGCATTGATCCCCGTGGTCATGGCACTGCTTATGGTTGTGGGAATGGTGCTTTTCATCATGGTGACCGTGATCATGGTCACATGATTTCGAAGATTCATTTTTTTTGGATTGTAACTTTGGGTTGATGAGCGAGTAGGTTCCCAGGATCAACATGCCTATTCCACCAACCATGATGAAGTGGTGAAAGCCAATATCAAGGTAGTCTCGGATTCGGGTCGAGTGATAAAAATAGATCAGGAGGCCGCCCCAGAGGCAGGCGAGGAATCCGAAGAGACGGGTGTCTAGAGAAGTCATGGGGCCAAAAGGATTTCTGTTTGTTGAGACATCCAACCTGGAAGGATTCTTGTCTCAAAGAGAATGCTCAAAGCTCCAGTTAAAATAAAGATGGCGACAAAGAGGAAGAGAATGAACTTCCACTTGAAAACAGTGGAGTAAAGGAAGATCAACTTGGCATCCATCATAGGGCCAAAGACCATGAAGGCGAGTTTCGGGCCGTATCTAAAGTTATGAAAATTTGCGGCGATGAAGGCGTCCGAAGTTGAACAAAGTGAAAGCACAAAAGCTAAAAACATCATACCAATTGATCCTACTATCGAATTATTAGCGAGCTCCTTCCAGAAGTCATCAGTTGGGTCGATGACAGTGGTTTTTAAAATAGCGGTCAGGACGACACCAATGCAGAAGTAGAGCCCTACATCCATGAGATCCCGCAGCGAGTTGTTAAGCGCAGCATTGAGGTTTCGTGGGTGGTGATGGTCATCGCCATTCTCTGCCTTTACGGATGCCTTGAGGAAAAAACTGTGAGCCTTGCGCGCTACAATCAAGGCAATGAACACCGCAATCATATAGCCCATGGCGAGTCTCGAAATTGTGATTTCTGGCGAGTTGTTAAATGCCTTGTAAGTACTGATTGCAGTTACGGGATTAAAGATCGGAGCAGCTAACATGTAGGCGAGTGCGCAGGAAACTGGGAGTCCATTTTTTACAAGACGGCGGATTACTGGAACAACGGCGCATTCGCAGACCGGGAAAACAGCACCCAGAAGGCCGCTCATCAGAACAGCGAGGGTATTATTTTTTGGAAGGATTTTCTCAAAAGCCCCACGCGGTAAATAGGTGCCAAGGAATCCGCTAACGAGGGTGCCAAGGAAGATGAAAGGAAGTCCCTCCAAAAAAATTGCGAGGAACTCATAAGAGCCATCCGCGAGTTGATCCTGCCGTTCCTGAGTCACAGAGATGATTCAAGCGTAAAGGGGGGAGGCTACTCCAACAAAAAAGCGGACTGATTGAGCTGCTTTTTGGAAAATTGCGTAAATCGTAATTAGTTCATGCTTCATCTCAAGATTACCCTCTGGTTTCTACGTTGATATTCGTCAACGAAGGAAGTAGGTTCATTCTTGGTGGTCACGGTCTATGGAGGAGCTCTTTAGGGAACAATGGTATCCCTCCTTCTATGCAAGTAAGTCATGAATGATTTCGCCGTGGACATCGGTTAGGCGGAAGTCGCGACCGCTGTAGCGATATGTGAGCTTCTCGTGATCGAAGCCGAGCTGGTGGAGCATGGTCGCGTGGAGATCATGAACATGGACCTTGTCTTTTACAGCCTGAAAACCGAAGTCGTCAGTAGCTCCGTGAACATATCCTCCTTTGACGCCGCCGCCTGCCATCCAGGTGGTGAAGCCATAGTGATTGTGATCGCGCCCGTTGATCTTGCCGGCATTAGTTCCCTTCTTGGGCATTTCGACGACCGGGGTCCGCCCAAATTCTCCTCCCCAGAGGACGAGGGTTTGGTCGAGCATTCCGCGTTGTTTAAGATCAATTAGGAGAGCCCCAATGGCCTGATCGCATTCTTGAGCTAGTCGGCGATGGTTTTTTTCAAGGTCATCATGATTGTCCCATGGCTGGCCTGCCCCGTGCCAAACTTGGACGAAGCGAACTCCGCGTTCAACGAGTCGCCGAGTAATTAGCATCTGGCGCCCTTGCAGGGTGTCCCCATAAAGTTCGCGAATGTATTTGGGTTCTAGGCTGACGTCGAAGGCATCGGTTGCTTCAAGCTGCATACGGTAAGCCAGTTCGAAGCTCTCAAGGCGCGCTTCAAGATCAGAATCAGTGTTGCGCTTCTTGGAGTGTGCTTCGTTCAATTGGTGGAGGAAATCCATTTGATCGCGCTGTCGCTTGCGGGATAGGTGGGTCGGGGTGACATGATCAATGAGCTTCCGGGGATCAGTGTTTTTTGGGTCAACGTAGGTCCCTTGGTAGGCCGCGGGAAGGAATCCGGATTGCCAGTTTTGAGTGCGCGAGATGGGGTAGCCGCCAGGGCACATTGTCACGAATCCGGGAAGATTTTGGTTTTCGGTTCCAAGACCATAGGTTACCCAAGAACCAACGCTTGGGCGTGATAGTCGGGAATCGCCACAGTTCATTAGGAGTAGGGATGGTTCGTGGTTAGGGACATCGGCATGCATTGAGCGTATGACGCAGAGTTCATCCGCCGATTTAGCAACATTTGGAAAGAGTTCAGAGATTTCTAGGCCGGACTCACCGTGCTTTTGGAATTTAAAGGGTGAGCCTAGGGCGACGCCGGTTGGTCGTTCGGTTTTCAGTTCAAGGGGGATTTTTTTGTTGTGGTATTTGGTGAGCTCGGGTTTGGGATCAAAAGTGTCAACTTGAGATGGCCCCCCATTCATGAAGAGATGAATGACGGCTTTCGCTTTTCCTTCGGTCTGTGATTGGCGGGGCGCAAGCGGGCTGATCGATTGGCCGCTCAGTGTGGGGACAGCGACGGCTCCAAGGCCCATTCCGCAGCGCTGAAGAAAATCGCGCCGCGAAGAAATAAAACCACCGTGTCCGAAGGCATGATTTTCTTTCATCATTTAATCAATATAAAAGAATTCGTTACTTAAAAGAAGTGCTTGTGCAAGTTGGGCTTGGGGTGGAAGGCCGGGACCAGAAAAATCATTTTCAGCATCTGAGATGAGCCCCTTTAGATCGGATATTTGGGGTGCCCAACGAAAAGAATCAAACGCGACTTCTCCTCGACTATCGGCGACAAACCATAATTCATCGCCTGCTTCGACTCTGATCCCTTTAAGGTTGGTAGAGACAACATCGGTTGGGTTAAGGGTCCATTCGCCAAGGATTTTACCGTTAGGTCTCATGATACGGGCGATGAGTCCATTCCCTTTTTTGCTTGGTGCGACAAAGCTTCCCGTGATGTGAATTTTCCCGCTTTCTATTGCGGTCCATTTAAGTGTGGCATGCTTATCTTTCTCGGGATGTCCACCGTTTGAAGTCCAATTGAGCCAACCAAGGATTTGATCGGGAATCTGCTGTTTGCCTCTCCATTGACCTTTTTCGAAATGGGGCAGGGGTTTGAATAAAAGAGAATCTTTTTGAAGGTATCCGTATTCCCAGACTCCTGAGGTGCGGCTACTTTCTGCTCGGGCAAGCCATGCCTCGGCCGAATCAATTTCAATGGCGGTTGGATTACGTTGGAGGACGGTTCGGTAGATCGCTTTAATCGAAGGGTTTCGCTTGGCAATCGCTCTTGCCTCTCCGATAAGAAATGGACTATTCATGAGGTAGAGAGCCTGAGTTGGTGTCGTTGTGGTAGAACGCTTCATTAAGGCTTCTTCGGAACCGGGGAAATCAAAGGCCCGCATAATTGAGGGGAGGAAACCACGCCGTGTTTTAGCATAAACAGTCCGACGCCCCTCGTATGGAGGCTGGTCGAGAGTGAAGGGTTTCCCTCCCATTTTGCGCATAAGGCGACCACTGACCTGAAGGGCTGAGTCACGCCAGGCTTCCAGATCCTTTCGCTGGCGATTAGCTCGGGCGTAGTAGAGATTAGAAGGATCTTTTTCCTGGAGTTCGGAGGTGGTCTGGCTAGATCTTTGGAAAGTTTCCGAAGTAATAATGTGTTTGATAAGCGCTTTGGTGGACCACCCGTTGTTCGTTAGGAAAAGAGCTAGGGAATCGAGAAGTTCGAGTTGAATTGGGCTTTCGGTTTGTGGTCCGAAGTCGCCAGGAGAATTAACGAGGGGTGAGCCGGTCAGGTGCATCCAGACACGATTTGCCCAAACGCGTGAAGTGAGGGGGTTCCGGTCGTCGGTGAGCCGATGCGCAAACTCAAGGCGGCCTGATCCCTCGGTGAAGTGTTCGTCTTTCTCGCGAAGGAAGGAAAGAAAGGCTCGAGGGACGGGCTTACCTTGCGTGCGCGGATTTCCTCGTTCGTGGATACGTGGGTTGACTGGTTTCGGTTTTTCCCTGACTACCATGGCTCGTGGAATTGCAAAGGAAGAGTCGGCTTGAAGGCGGGTGACAATACCGGTGAGCTTACGAAATTTATCGCGTTGTGTTTGGTTTAACTTGGTCCCGGGAGGTAGATTGAAATTTAGGTGATCTTCGGGAGTTTTGTAATTGGGAACGTATTTCTCAACGTGTTTATGCACGGCTAGGGCCTTTTCCTTCAATGCTGAGCGGTAGGCAACCGCGCCTGGTTTCTGCGAAGGTTCGGCAATGGCCGGGAGTTCTTTGGGAACGATAGAACTATTGAAAACACCATAGAGAGCGTAGTAATCAGCGGTAGGGATGGGGTCTGTCTTGTGATCGTGGCAGCGTGCGCAAGCGACGGTGAGCCCCATTGTGCTGCGGGTGGCGACATCAATTCGGTCAGCGATGACGAGGTGGTTTTGTCCTCCCTGATATGCGCGGCCGACGGTCAGAAATCCTAGGGCTGCGAGCTCCTCGCGGGGAAGATCCATTAAGTCTGCTGCAATCTGATAATGGAGAAAGTCATCGTAGGGTAGGGATTCATTGAATGCACGAATGACCCAGTCACGATAAGTGAAGGCATGAGGGTAGTCCTCATTGTCGGGGAGGGCAGCTCCGCGGGTGTCGGCATAGCGAGCGACGTCCAGCCAATGACGACCCCATTTTTCGCCAAAGCTTGGCCGATTTAAAAGATCTTCAGTGAGGTGAGTGAGCCAATCAGCACGAGCGTCATTGATCCATCGAGCTTTTTCCTTTGGAGTTGGTAAGAGTCCGCTGATAACGTGGAAGACACGGCGAATGAGAACTTCGCGAGGTGCCTTTGGCACCGCGATCAGCTTGATCTTGATCAGCTTTGAATTAATCAATTGATCAATTGAGCGTTCGTCAGAGACTGGCATCTTAAAGGCCCAGTGGTCTTTGTGAGGAGACAGCTCCCGGGTTTTTGATGAATTTTCGAAACCACAAGCCAAGGAGCCTATTAGGCAAAGGAAAATGGAAGCGAAGTGGGGCATAGCAGCTTTACCGACTGATAGATCGATGTCTTTCGAGTCGAGATATAATTTAGAGAGTCAAGGGCGCTTAGTGTAAGAGGTTTCTTTCGCAAGGAAAATAGGATTATTCATTTGTCAAATAGGGATAGTCTTAATTAAGTTTCGAAAGACGAGACTATCGTTTTTTCGATAGAGAAGAACCGACTTATGATGGCCAATGGCTGGTGGTTTCTTAAGAGTAGGATTTCGAATTCGTCTTAATCCTGAGAGGATATCCTAACGTCGCAAAACCATTGCTTTTGCAAGCGATTTGGAAGATGGTGTCCCTCATGAGCGACAAGCCATTGAGCGGAAAGACAGCAGTTGTGTTTGGAGTTGCAAACAAACGGAGCATAGCTTGGGCGATTGCCAAGGCATGGGCGGATGCCGGCGCAAATTTGATTTTTAATTATCAGGGCGAGCGCCTTAAAGATAATGTTGAGCAATTGGCTGCTACTTTTGGTGACGATGTTCCTCTGTATCCTTGTGACGTTACCAGCGACGAGGAACTCGATGCGTTCTTTAAGAAGGTGCAAGAGCACACTGATACTGTCGATCTAGTTCTGCACTCGGTTGCTTTCGCTCCTAAGGAGGCGCTCGAAGGAGATTTTCTCACCACTACACGTGACGCTTTCAAAACTTCTCACGATATTAGCGCTTACTCATTGGTAGCTTTGGCTCAGAGGGCTGCGCCGATGATGACTAATGGAGGCAGTATCGTGGCAATGAGCTATTATGGTGCGGCCAAGGTTGTGCCGAACTACAATGTGATGGGTGTTGCTAAGGCGAGCCTTGAGGCATCGACCCGCTATTTGGCGTACGATCTTGGCCCGAAAAAAATTCGAGTAAACTGCATCAGTGCTGGACCCGTCCAGACTTTGGCAGCGCGCGGGATCTCCGGGTTTGGCACTATGATTAAGCATTATGAGGAGCATGCCCCCTTGCAGCGTTCTTGTTCAACCGCTGAATTGGGTGCTACCGGGGTATTCCTTGCAAGCGAGGGCGCAGCGTCGATTACTGGACAAGTCCTCTATGTCGATGGTGGTTACCAAATCATGGGAATGTAAACTACCAATGATTCTATGGTTGAATGGTTTTATGGCAAAGAAGGGCAGCAGTATGGCCCAATTGATGAAGTGACTCTGCGTGCACGCATCGCAACGGGTGAAATCGGTTCTCAAGATTTGGTTTGGCACGAAGGAATGGATTCCTGGAAGCCTTTACAGGATGTTCGTCACCTTACTCCAAGTGAAAATGATTCTCAGAGCCAAGAATCGGAAGGTTTAACTCCCGCCCCCGCCCAGTCGCCATACGCTCCCCCCGTTGAAGGTCTCGAGGGGGCCTCACACACACCGGGACCTTCTCTGCCAGTCACTAACGGTCTCGCCATTGCGAGTATGATTTGTGGTATACTTTCCTTGGTCTTCTTTTGTTTTTGCGGGGGATTTTTTCTTGGGATTCC
>DIHU01000031.1:7891-17599 GCA_002420315.1 Akkermansiaceae bacterium UBA5688 | reverse complement strand
GCAATGCCCTTGCATATTGGATTGCCCCGCCAAGATGTAGACCTTGAGCTTTTTGTCTTCTGCGAGGAGGCCCTTTGTTAGGCTGCATGCGAGGAGGAAAAGGGTGAGGTTTTTCATAATGAATTAGAGTGAGGCTTTCTTTTTACGAGTTTGGCGACGCTATTGTTCGTCGAATTTACCCTTTAAGTAGACCAAGGTCTTTTTCGCTACTGCCAAAAGAGCCTAGGTCTACATTGTGTTTGTGGAGGAGCTCCAGGTAGAGATTGCAAAGCGGAGTGGGTTTCTCAAGGACAGTGTGAGCCTGATGACGGTAACCGCCGCCTGCCACGATGGTTGGAAGATTGTTGCAGGTGTGATTTGAGGAATCCCCGAAATTACTGCCGATCACAACGGTGGTATGGTCCAACAAACTCCCTTTCCCTTCCTCAATCTGATCAAGCTCGCTCAGAAACTGGTTGAGGTGCTTCACGATGTCGCTCTCAATTCGGCTGAGTTTGTTCAGCAAATCCGCCTTACCCGCATGATGGGAAAGCGTGTGCCAGCCCCCCGTCGCCCCGGGAACGTTGATCGCGCCATAGATCCAATCGAGCGAGAGCGTAATGACCCGGGTCGAGTCCGTCTGCAACGCCACCTTGGAAAGCTCGAAGAGATTGCGCACTTTGGTCGAAAAAGCGAATTCCTGATCATCGCTCAAGGTATTGGGAACTTCCGGCTTTTTTGTCTTGAGCCAAAATTCCTCATGCTTCAGCTGCGCCTCGAGTTCTGAAATGACAGTCCGGTAAGATTCAATTTTAGCAGCATCGCCGCCCCCTTTCTTGATCTGCTCCATGTCCCGGTAGAGGGATTGCACGATCTGATGGTCGTTCCCAATCTGTTGGCGCTTCGCGCTCAGATCTTCCTCACCAAAGAGCCGCTCAAAGATCTCCCGTTCATCGTGCATCGGAGGGATGGCGACACCCCTGCTGTTCCAGGAGCATCCCCAACCGCGGTCGTAGATACTGAAGGAAAGATACGGAAAGCGAGTGTCACCTCCCACCTCTCGGGCGAGGATCTGGTCGAGTGAAATGGTATTGGTAAAATTCGCGGCCTCGGGACTCGGTGCTCCAGTGAGGAAAGATTTCTCCGAGTCATGATTGCTAGTCTCCATTCCCGGGTGAAAGAAATTTTGGAAGACCGTCATTTTCTCCTTCACGGCCATCTCTTTGAGATACCTCGAGCTGGTCAGGTCCCCCCGCTCTTTCGGAAAGAAATTGGGTCCGTAGAACCCCAGCGAATTGCAAATGAAGATGGCCCGCTTCGGAGGTGCTTTTACCGAGGTGGCGGCCCGAAGATTCAACGACTGCATCGCCAAGGGTAGGGCCGCGCCGAACTTCAAAAACTCTCTTCTGCTGAAATTACTCATTCCTTCGATTCGTTGAGGGTTTTGATTAACACCTCAGTAACAATATTTTTCAAGCGGACGTTTTCCTCCGCCTTCCCCAGAAAATCCCATAGGGAAAGGCGCTGCTCAAGGTTCGGTTTTCCGCCCCGGGCATACTCAAAGAATTTCTTAGCAAAGTTATAAGCAATCTTCCGCTCGTTGGAGACCAAGACTCTCTTTAGCCCGAAGATATTCTCAAACTTGTCTGCGCCCATTTCTCCCGAAGCATCCACCGGGGCCCCAATCTTGAAGTAGCCTTTCGGGCTGTATTGGAAAGTGCTCCTGTGCGCCTGCTTGATCTTGTACCTCTCGCGCCATTCCCCACTCGCATCAAAGCTCTCCAGCGCAAAGCCATAGGGGTCGATACTCTTATGGCAGGCGTAACAAGTCTTGTTGCTTTTGTGCTGATCGATCTGTTCCTTGAGCGTCTTCGCTTTTCCATGTTCTGGTTCCAAGGCCGGAACGCTCTCAGGAGGTGGCGAGAGCGGCGTCCCTACAATATTTTTCGAGATCCAAGCTCCACGTAGAATGGGCGAGGTATCGAAACCATCCGTCGTCACTTTTAAAACACTGCCCATTGTCAAAAGTCCTCCACGGGGCACTTCGTCAGAAAAGTTCACTTTTCGCATGTTCTGCCCCGTCACGCCTTCGATCCCGTAGTGCCGAGCGAGACGTTGGTTGAGAAAGGTGAAATCCGAGTCGATAAGATTTCGGGCAGGAAGATTTTCTTGAACCAAATGCTGGAGGTACTTGCGGGTTTCTACCGGGAAATAATGATTCAGCAGGTCGTCGTATAGCGGGTAAAGTTTCAGCGATGGTGTCACTTTACTGAGTCCCTGCAGATTCAACCATTGGTCACTGAAAGAGCGAATCATGCGCTCACTGCGCTGCCCTTTCAGCATCCGCTGGATTTCCCTTTGCAAGACTTCCCCTTGCAATTTGTCCTCAGCCGCAAGGAGGAGGAGTTTGTCGTCGGGAACCGAAAGCCAGAGACTTCGCGCTAGGTCGGCAGCTCTGGCATAAGACGAGTTGGCATGCTCACCGGGAGCCATCAAAAAACGTGGTGAACATAAAATCGCCTTAAGTCCCAACTTGGTCGCCTGCACGAAATCGCCGCCCTTCTTCAACCTCGCAAGACTCGCCCTAAAGTAGGGAGCCAATTCTTCATTGCTGAGTTTTGAAGAGAACGCCTTCTCTGCAAAACCTTTTAAAACATTCTTCAAGTCATCAGGAGAATCGCTCTCAATCGTGACCTTGGAAACCTTGGACTGCTCCGGAACATCAGCGATGACATCGAGCTTCCCAATCGAAGCTATCGACTTGCCATCCAACTGAACAGAGTCCGTCACCTGAAACTTGATAAAGCGGGTTCTCGTTTCCTTTGCAAATACGATGGGTTGTTCATTGCCCAATCTGATATCGAGTCCACCCGAGATCATCATCTTCCCCCAATTCTTCCCGTCGTCGGAAAAATAGATCTCGTAAGCCTTCACAAGGCCGTTGCCATTTCCACCAGTCCAAGTGGCGAACGAAAGTCCCTTGATGCCCGCTCGATTCGGATTTTCAAAAATAACATAGTGTGGCGGCCCAGCGACCGTCGGAGAAAAACGTGTATGCCAGAAGGTCATGTTCGAACCATCTTGCATCTTCTCCTTTTCCATTCCCTTTTGAGAACTACTTACCGTAACCGAACCTCCGATCCGCTCGAGCTTCGTTTGAAAGCCCGCTGGGGTCACAGCTTTCCGGGGAGTGGCTTTGACTCGCAGCCCTCCAAAAACTTGCGAGAAAGACGAGGGCGGCCACGAATCCACCACCGGACCTTGGACCTTTAATTTCTTAATGTAGATTCCTTCCTTTGGATTTCTCTGTCGAAAATTATGCTGAGAAAAACAATGCACAGATACGCTTTCTCCAGGGTGCAAGAATGCCCGCACGGTATTTGATTCCACTTCCTTCTTCCCAAGGGAAATCACCCCAACGAGACGCTGGGGTTGTGGTCGATCGTCGGCGTAGTAGTATTTTCCGGCGTAAACTTGCAGGGTCAAATCGTCTTCAAAGTCCGCCACCTTCGCAGCATCGAAAGTGAGCTCATACCACCCCGCAACGGGAGACTCGAAGCCGTCATAAAAGAAAGAATAGCTATTCCCGTTATTAGCCCTTGTCCAAGAAAAGAGAGACCCTTCTTGGTAGGGGCGATGATAAATTCGATAGCTCTCGTGACTGTCTCGAACCTTGTTCGTGACCCACCTTCTTTCAGCCGGAAACCCTTCGGTGGGAAAGGCATGATCAAGCATTTCGTCTACCACTGAAAAATACGATCCGAGCATCTCACGGCTCAACTGGATCTTCCGGTTAGAATCAAAATTATTCGTTCCCCGGTCCTCGGGAATGTCGCCGGTAAGATCAAGATCTGTCCCCAACAAATCATTTACCGAATGAATAAATTCATGCCGACTGAGGCGACGGAAAGATTCTTGATGGTGATCTCTCTGCTGTTTCGCTAACCAGTCCAAAACAGCCCGTTTCTCCTCCGCCTCCGGTTGATCTTTGTTAGCGGGAGGCATTTTCCCAGTAAGTAGATTGTCGAACATCAAGGCGCCGTCGAAGCTGTCCTTCTTGAGGAGCTCCTCCATATTCAAATTCCCCTTTTGCGAGGCAGTATCATGGCAGTCGAAACAATAGGATTCCAATAGCTCAACCGCTTTTTCATCAAGAGAAGCGGCAAAAACTTCCGAGCCCATCAGGCACGCGATGCTGAATGCAATTAAGAGAACCTGCTTCATCCTTCGATCAAATTTCTCCAAAATCAGGACTAGCAAAAGGATTTTTCATCTTCGCCCACTCATTAAGCCAATAAAGATATCCCCTGATATCAGATCCAGATTATAAAATAGGGCGGGAATATTAATATTCCTTCAAGATTAAGGAATAACTGCTAGAGCCGCCAAAACACATGAAGATCGATAATCTGGCCCCTAAATTTTACCAAAAGCTCATTCAGGCGCTAAAATGTCACAACCGATCAGAAGCATATTACCACTGAAATTATTTTACTTTCTCCACAAATGAAAACACGAGTTTCTTCACATATAGCAGCAATCTCCTTCTTGGTAAGCTTCCTGGCGCAAGCTGAAGAAGTTCGATTATATTCCGAACGCCATTACGACGCTGACAAAGAAGTCTTTTCTGAATTCACGGATGAAACTGGTATTGAAGTTAAAGTTGTTAAAGCTGGTGCCAACGAACTTATTGCTAGGCTCAAATCAGAGAAGAATTCTCCACAAGCTGATCTCTACATCACTTCCGATGCTGCAAGTCTCACAAAGGCCACTAAAGCTGGTCTTCTAGCTCCACTTAAAAGTGAACTTATCAATGCTGCAGTACCTCAGGCGCTTCGGGGAAAGCAAGATACTTGGGCCGCTTTTACGATGAGAGGGCGTATCCTTGTCTATGCTAAGGACCGGGTTAAAGGACAACTCCCGAAAAGTTATCAAGATCTCGCTTCGCCAGAGTATCGAGGTAACCTTCTGATTCGCTCCTCAACGAGCAAATACAACCGGTCCCTCCTCGCCTCTATTATAGCAATCGAAGGAAAATCGAAGGCTATGCAATGGGCTACTGGACTAAAAAATAATTTCGCCCGGCCGCCTCAAGGAAATGATCGTGACCAAGTCCGCGCCGTCGCAAAGGGCATCGCAGACTACGCTATTGTCAACACCTACTACCTCGGGCTTCTAAAAAACGGAGAAAGCCAGGAAGACCGTGACGCGCACGCTGCCGTGGGAGTGATCTTACCAACATCAGGAGATCGTGGGACACACGTCAACATCAGCGGAGGTGGTGTTATTATGGGAGCTAAGAACTCCAATAACGCTCGGAAGCTTTTAGAATACCTCGTTTCAGAAAAGGTCCAAAAAAAATATCAACGGCTCACTTCAGAATATGCGGTCTCAACCGGGGTTGAGCATGAACCGCTGCAAAAATCTTGGGGTAAAATTACCCCAGACCTTGAATCGATTCACGAGCTCGGGATCTATGACCAAGAAGCCCAGAAAATTTTCAATGTCGTGGGATGGAGGTAAAATGTGCCTTATTAAAGAGAAAGCAACTGCCAAAATTGGCTCCTGCCTTTGCCACTTTTTTGCCTGGGCGCTCGGCCTGCTACTAGTGATACCTATTTTCATTTTACTTTTTTATTTTTTAGCAAAGGAAATAAGTAGAACGAAAATAGTTCCAACACCCGACGGCGCCCCTTCCCAAATTTCTGGGGATCCAAAAAGCTTTCCATCAGAAAAATCACTTTTCCTAACCAGTCATCTTGAGAGAAATGCTGAGAGAGAGGGGTGGAGCTAATCCTCTAAAATCTCGAATAGATGTTCCTTAAGCAAAAGCCCGATCATTCAGCGACATGGGGGCTCCGATTATGGAAATTTTTAGCCTGGGCGCTAGCGCTGCTTCTTTTAGCTCCCGTCCTAGTAATTCTTTTATCTTTATTTAGTAACATCTCGACAGACGCCGCGGAAGCCTGGCAACAAATCCATAACTTCCTTCTTAAGGATGCCATAAAAGAAACAGCTATTTTGGTAGTTGGCTCCTGCTTTATAGCCTCGTTACTAGGCATCCCAGCAGCTTGGTTTGTCGAAAACTTCGATTTCCCTGGGAAGCGGCTTCTTTCCATCGCACTCGTCTTACCCCTTGCGATTCCCCCGTTTATAGCGGCAATCATCTCGAGTGACCTAAGGGAGAAATTGATCCCTTTCCTCATTAAAATTCGCAGAGAAGAAGGAGTTGAATCCTTTCTCTGGTGGGAAGAGCATCTGCGTTATGGCTGTCTCATCTTACTCTTTGGGTCAGTCCTATATCCCTACGTTTTTCTTGCAGGCCGAAGCGCTTTCGCCGGAAGCGGAATTATCATGGGAGAGGCTGGTCGGATGCTTGGACATTCTCCTTGGCGAGTTTTTAGTTCAGTCCAACTTCCGCTCGCTCGTCCTGCCCTTGCCGCAGGGATCTTCCTTGTTGCGATGGAGGTAATCAATGATTACGGAGCGGTGAAACACTTTGGTTTCAATACATTAACCGTCACCCTTTTCACAACCTGGTTTGGGATGGATCAGATCGAGACTGCTAAAAAACTAGCCAGTTGGGTTCTTATAAGTGTCTTCTTCCTCGTTGCATTGGAACATTGGCATCGTGGGCGTGCTCTTCGTAGCCTTCACCCTGAAGGAGCAAGATCTTTCGGTTCTCCTTCTTCAATCATCACTCGCATAGCTTGCTACCTTTCTTGTTTAGTTCCCATCTCACTTGGCCTTATTCTACCACTCTTTGAGCTTATCAACTGGCTCCTAAAATCTTCGAGCATCTACGATCAGATTGATTGGGAAGAAATCATCACTGCAAGTCGGCACACCCTCATTCTCGCACTCAGCTCGACTGTAATTTGTATTGCAGCTGCCCTAACAATTATCGGAGCCGCTCGTTTTTCTAAAAATCCAATTTTGCGCGTCGTCTCTAAATTCTCGACTGTGGCTGGTTACGCTTGCCCAGGAACTGTCATCGCTCTTGGTGTCATGGGCTTTGCGGTCGCTCTAGGAAGCCGATTTCCCCCAGAAAATTGGATAGGAAGGCTCCTCGTCCCAAGCGGTTTGATATGGCTGCTTTTTGCAATCGTTACCCGCTATTTTTCCATAGCTTCCCAGATGGTTCAACAGGGGTTAGCTCGACAGAATAAGAGCCTTGATCAAGCCTCTTTTAGTCTTGGCAAAACACCTACCAAAACGTTTTTTAGAATCAACCTTCCGCTCCTAAAGGCCAGTATTTTGGGAGGTGCAACACTTGTATTCGTTGATGTTTGCAAAGAGTTGCCACTTTGCTTACTTCTACGCCCTTTTGATTTTGAAACCTTGAGCACACTTACTTATGGCAAGGTCGATCAAGGTACAATTTACGCTTGTGCGATACCCTCTCTTTTTTTGATTTCGGTTAGTATGCTTGGGCTGATAATCGTAGAATTGAATGGTTGGCGTAAGCTTTCCAAAACCAAATGAGATGATGACCTCCCCCAATTCCCTGACTGTTGAAAATCTCACGGTTTTTTATCCTAAAAGTAAGGAGCCTGCTCTTCAAAAAGTCACTTTGAATGTAGAAGCATCTTCAATCTTAAGCATTGTAGGAGCCAGCGGAAGCGGTAAATCAACTCTTCTACGCGCCCTATGTGGCCTTGAGTCCCCAACAAGTGGGACCATTAAACTTGGGGGTAAAATTCTTGGTAGTTCAACCAAGTTTGTCCGCCCTGATCGGCGGAAAATCGGTTTGGTTTCCCAAAGCGGTGACCTCTTTCCGCATCTTAACGTGTTTCAAAATCTAGCCTACGGATTGATCAATTGGCGCCGTGCAGACCGAAAACCTCGTTGCAAGGAACTACTTGAAGCAATCAGCCTTACTGGGTTTGAAAAGCGCTTCCCTCATGAACTTTCAGGTGGAGAAAAACAGCGTATCGCACTAGCCAGAGCCTTAGCCCCTCGCCCTCCTCTTCTCCTTTTAGATGAACCTTTTAGTAACCTCGACTCGAAGCTCCGCCAATCTTTGCGACGACTCACCGAAGAAATTCTTCGAAAAGAGAAAACAACTACTATTTTTGTCACTCATCATCCCGAAGACGCCTTTGCCACTGGCGACTCGATCGCAGTAATGGATTCTGGAACCATTATTCAGTGTGACACCCCACGTAATCTTTGGAAAAATCCTGTATCACCCGTAGCTGCCTCGCTCTTTGACCAAGTTAGCCAGCTCCCCTCTTCTAATTTTCCCAGTTGGCTACGGGCTAATGAAATCGAGCTGGTTGAAGAAAGCCATGAAGGCTTTGGATCTGGTATAATTCACGAGATTGAATTCTTGGGAAAGACTCAGATGATTTACGTGAAAATTCCAAATAATCTAGCTCCCATTATTGTGGAAGTAACCTCAGAGAGGGAATTTAGAATCGGTTCTAAAGTGGGCCTAAAACACAAAAACTAACCGCAATTCAAAGCAAGAGATTGTCAACCGAACATAAGCAAGAGATATGTTTTTGAGTTATGTTTTTTTTGCTGATGAGCCCCCCCAAGCCATTTTTATTTTAATGAGCTTCCCTGGAGTGCAAGCTCCTCCCTGTCCTGTGGTTTAATTGCGTGAGTGTGTGTGTTGTCATAGATGCAGGGGGGGGCGTTCTCAAGGTCTACAGCGCGATCCTTCAATCCCACACTCTAGTTCAGAACGTCGTCGGGGAGATTTGCGGAGATGATCAAGTCTTCACGAAAATCGTGCTCCAGCGAACCCTACTCCGGCGGGTGAGTATGAAACCGCAACTTCATTCGAACCCCTTTCTGCCCACGCTGACTTCTAAAGAGCCTCTTAAAGTGGATCTCGAATCCCCGTTCTAGTCGAAAACACCCGCTCTGACTATGGCCAAGAAACCAAAAAAACTCATCCAGAAAGATCTCCCTACTCTTTTACGTATTGTTCACAATAACTTAGACTCGCACTATGCTCACAATATCTGGATCCAAAGGCGAAACTTTCTGCGATGGCATGACACGCCGTGGCTTTCTCCGCATCGGGGGACTCGGCCTCGGCGGGGCCTCCCTTCCTCAACTGCTCCAAGCTGAGGCGACCACGCCTAAAAAGCTCGAACACAAGGCAGTCATCATGGTTTTTCTCGCTGGCGGCCCGCCACACCAAGACATGTGGGATATTAAGACCGAAGCTCCCTCCGGTATTCGTGGCGAATTTAATCCCATCTCCACAACCGTCCCAGGCATCCAAATTGGAGAACTTTTCCCCAAAATGGCTGGTATGATGGACAAATTTTCCGTCATCCGCTCCATGGTTGGGGCCGGTGGTGGACACGACGCAGTCCAGTGCCTGACCGGTCGAAAACTTCAGGGCCCTCAACCCTCTGGCGGTTGGCCTTCGATCGGCGCTGTCCTCTCCAAACTTCAGGGCCAAGTCACTCCCGGGGTCCCCTCATTTCTCGGCCTCTCGCCAAAATGCGGACACGACCAATGGGGCGACCCAGGTAAGCCAGGCTTCCTTGGGCCTTCCCACGCGGCCTTCGCTCCGTTCCGAGGAGGCGGAAAGGACGATATGATCCTTAAAGATATCTCCATCGAACGGCTTGCGGACCGCAAAGCTCTCTTAAAATCTTTCGATAACTTCCGCCGTGATGTCGACGCCTCGGGCGCTATGACCGGAATGGACACTTTCACCGAACAAGCTTTCGGGGTTCTCACTTCCTCAAGGCTCGCCGAGGC
>DIHU01000031.1:1165-7499 GCA_002420315.1 Akkermansiaceae bacterium UBA5688 | reverse complement strand
CCTTGGAAGCGGCTCGATCAGTTCCTGATGGCCCGGCGACTCGTCGAAGCCGGAGCCCGCTGCGTCACTCTAGGCTTCTCTCGATGGGACTGGCATGGCAACAACTTCGGCCGCGCTCGAACCGACTTCCCTCTCCTTGATCAGGGGATTACCGCCCTAGTTCAGGACCTCCATGACCGTGGTCTCTCCGACGATGTCTCAGTTGTCGTCTGGGGCGAATTCGGACGCACTCCAAAAATCAATGACAAAGGCGGGCGTGATCACTGGCCAAAAGTCTCAACGGCTCTCCTTGCCGGCGGAGGCATGACCCACGGGCAAGTCATTGGATCCACGACTCGTGATGGCGGTGAAGCCGATGATCGACCTGTTGAATTCCAAGAAGTCTTTTCCACTCTTTACCATAATCTTGGCATCGATGCTCGACGCACCACGGTCGAGGATCTTACGGGACGCCCCCGTTTCCTTGTGGACTCCCAGCACGCCCCTATGAAGGAACTTGTCGGATAACTTTCACTTTATCACCAGCGCCCATGCCCAAGCTCCCCATCATCGCGGCATTCGTCCTCTTTCTTTCTTGTGCGTCGGCCCAGTCTTCAAATCTCGCTTTCGAAAACTCCTCACCCATTACCCTAAAACACCTACACGATACACACCAACTTGTCCTCACTCAGGAATCGCAATCTCCGGGTCAAACCCCAACCGACCTGACCCACATCGCCACCTACACCAGCGATCCACCCAATATCATTACTGTCTCCCCCTCCGGTCTCGTCACCGTTCTCACCGCTGGCGAAACGACTCTCACTGCCACCCACGGTGAACTCAGCATTTCGAAGCCCATCAAAGTAGCTTCTGCTGAAACCACCGCCATTTCGTTCACCAACGACTTTGTTCCCGTTCTCTCGAAATACGGCTGCAACGGAGGAGGGTGCCACGGAAAAGCCGCCGGCCAAAATGGCTTCAAACTTTCCCTCTTTGGTTACGAACCCTGGAACGACTATAACTATCTTGTTCGCGATTCCCGGGGCCGCCGTATCTTTCGGGCCGCTCCAGAACATTCTCTCCTGGTCCTCAAAGCGACCGGCGAAATCCCCCATCAGGGAGGCTCCCGTCTTGAAAAAAATTCGCCTGACTACCAAGCCATCATTCGCTGGATCAAACAAGGTCTCCCCAGCGACCCCAAGGAATTTCCCAAAGCCACCTCCATCTCAGTCTATCCAAAGGAACGCCTGACACAGCCCAACTCCCAACAACAACTCCGCGTTACCGCTCACTTCTCTGACAACTCGGCTCGCGATATTAGCCACCTCGCGCAGTACGAATCCAACGATGAGGAACGAGCCAGCGTCACGATGGATGGTCGCGTCACGATGGGTGACATCCCTGGTTCAGCCTCCATCATGATCCGCTTCCAGGAACACGTTGATGTCTTCCGCGCGATCCTCCCTCTCGGAGCCCCCGTCGAAAACCTTCCGCAACCCGCGAACTTCGTCGACCAACACATCTTTACTCAACTTCAGACTCTCGGGCTTCCTCCATCCGAAAAGAGCGACGACGCCACTTTCCTCCGGCGTGTCACGATCGATATCGCAGGACGTCTTCCTAGCATCGAGGAAACCAACGCTTTTCTGAGCGATACTGAACCCAACAAGCGGCCGCAAAAAATCGAACGACTTCTCGCGTCTCCAGACCACGCTGATTATTTCGCCGGAAAATGGGCCGCCATCCTCCGTAATAAACGCGCTAAACCTGAACACGCCCGAGGCTCTGTTGCCTTTCATCAGTGGCTCCGAAACGCCATCTATAAAAACCAACCCTATCACCAAATCGCACGCGAGTTTCTCACCGCCTCCGGAGAAACCGGCACCAATCCACCCGTCGTCTGGTATCGCACGGTTCGCGACAGCAAAGACCAACTTGAAAACGTCGCTCAAGTTTTTTTGGGAGTCCGTATGCAGTGCGCTCAGTGCCACCATCATCCTTATGAGAAGTGGAGCGAAGATGACTACTACGGTTTGCAGGCTTTCTTCTCACGCATCACCAGAAAACCTGGTCTGCAGCCTGGAGAAGAAATCGTTCTTCACAATCGGGGGCAAGCCACCTCTAAAAATCCCCGCACCGGCAAAACACTAAAACCAAAACCCCTCGGAGGAGAAGAACTCACGATTCCATCCTATGAAGATCCTCGCGAACACCTCGCCGATTGGATGATTAACCCAGCAAATCCTTTCTTCGCCAAGATGCTCGTTAACCGCTACTGGAAACACTTTTTTGGCCGTGGACTTGTTGATCCCGAAGACGATCTACGCGTCACCAACCCCGCAACCCACCCCGAATTATTAGAGAGCCTTGCTTCTGATTTTATCGCCAACGGATACGACCTTAAAAGGCTCGTTCGCATCATCACCAACTCCCACACCTACCAACTCTCGGCCATTCCAAATCAGCATAATTCCGAAGATAGCCAAAACTACTCGCGCTTTTACCCGCGACGACTTCCTGCCGAAATCCTACTCGATGGGATCAACACCGTCACCGGAGCAAATGAGTCATTCGCCGGCCAACCTGCTGGAACTCGCGCGATTCAGCTTCCGGATGATACCTTCTCCAAATCCTCCTATTTTCTCTCTGTCTTCGGACGCCCCGATATGAACAGCGCATGCGAATGCGAGCGCAGTGCCGATGTCAATCTTGCGCAAGCGCTCCACCTCGTAAATTCGAACAACATTCGACTCAAGCTCTCTTCTGACCAATCACGGCCTGCAAATCTCGCAAAACAAAAAGACGCACAGCCCCAAAATCTTCTCACCCAACTCTATCTCCACGCTCTTTCCCGCCCACCCCAACCAGAAGAACTCGCCACTGCGCTTGCTTATTTGCAGAGAAAACAAAACGAGCCTAGACCCACCTCGCCCAAGGAAAGTGACAAGGCCATACCGGCCGACCCAATTCTCCCCACCCGCCAAGCCTACGAAGATCTCATTTGGGCCCTTCTCAACACGAAGGAATTCCTCTTCAACCACTGAAGCCCACCCCGGTGTTTCCTTTATCTTTCGCATTCTCTCCTTCAAATGTTTTAGCGTTCACAGTTCTGTGCTCGCCCGCCTTGCTCGCACAACTCCCAAACCCTGATTTAAAAACAGTCTTTCCCCAGGGCCTGCAAGCTGGCACCTCAACCGAAATCACGATCGGTGGAAGCGAACTCGAAGAAACAACGGCTCTTCACTTCTCACACCCCGGGCTCACCGCCGAAGCCATCCAGCATTCCGCTACCGACTACTCCCCTGCCAGACCCAATCCTCTGCGTTACCGTATCACAGCCACCCCCGAAACCCCTGCCGGTATTTACGAAGTCTGTGCTCAAACCCGCCTTGGCCTTACAGCTCCGCGTTCCTTCGTCGTCAGTCACTTTCCTGAAAAAAATCACGGCACCAATCACTCGCCTGAGACCGCTGAAACTCTTCCCCTCGACTCTATCGTTAATGGCCACGCCGATAACACCGCAATCGACCATTACAAAATCGCTCTTGCCCAAGGGCAAACTGTCCACCTCCACTGCCAAGCTCAGGTCATCGACTCCCGCTTGGATCCCACCCTTGTTCTACTCTCTCCCGATGGTCACGAACTTGCCCGTGACAATGATCACTCCACTCACAACCGCGACGCATCCATTACTTTCAAAGCTCCCACCGCCGGCACTTACCTGATCAAGATTCACGATGTAACCTTTAGTGGCGGTGTTGAGCACCCTTATCGACTGATCGCTGCCACCACAGCGGTTCCCGATATTGATACCTCTTTCTTGCGCACCAAAGACCACCCCACAGATACTACGGTAACCCTCTCAAAATCTCCGAGTTATCATTCCTTTTCTGCCAAAAAAGATCACCCGCTTTGGATCGAACTTCTCTCCGCACGCCTGCATCAACCTTCCGATTCCCTCCTAATAGTCGAACAAGTGACGACCGACCAAAATGGCAATTCGCAATACAAGGAAATCACTTCCAACGACGACTTCATCCTTCCAAACGGCGGCCGCCATTGCCCTCTTCGAACAAGTGACTCCGCAATCAAATTTAATCCACCTGCCGACGGGCAATATCGCCTCACCCTTCTCAATCAATTTAGCAAGTCTGCTTCCGCTAAACTCCGCATCCGCCCCCCTGCCTCCGGTTACAAGCTCATTGCCACCCCGTGGCATTTGCACCAAAAAGACAAATCTCTTCCCCGGCAAACCACCATCATCCGTCAAGGTGGAACTGCACGGATTCGAATCTTCGTCATCCGAGATTCGGGATTCAACGAAACCATCAATCTCTCAATCGACGGTCTCCCTCCCGGGCTCGACTTCCACCCCAAATCAATCCCCCCTGACAAAACGAGCGCCACCCTCATCCTCACTTCACAACCTAGCACTGCAACTGCCCACAGCTTTCTAACAATCAAAGGAACAACCAACGAAAAAATAATTACCGCCCTACCCGCCACCTCATCCTGGCACGTCGGAAACTGGGACGCCGAGCGCCACCTCACCCGGATCGCCCAACTTCTTCCCCTCAGTATTACACACGCTGAAAAAGCACCTCTTGTCCTCAGTCCCGCCAGCAATTCGTTCGCTCATAAAATTGGCGAGACTCTCGAGATCCCATTCAAAATTACCAAAAATGCCGAAATTAAAGGCGAGATTACAGTCACCCTTGTCAACTCCCCTCACTCCAAACCACCTCAGATCAAAATCAAACCTGATGCGACAGAGGGGAAAATCACGATTCCGCTCAACTCATCCAACGAGCTTAAAATCGCCATGAACCAAGCCTACCAATTCACTCTTCAGGCCAACTTCACCCTAAAGCACCAAAACAATCTTCCCGCCGTCGAAAGCGCCAAAGCAGATCTTAAACGCCTCGAAGATTTAGAAAAATCACTCAAAGCTGAATCCAAACCCATCCCCCCTGCATTCAACACCGCCAAAAAGAAAGCCGCTGATTTCCTCCGCCAACAAAGCGAACGGTCCAAGCCTCGCGATCTCACCCACTCAGCTTATTCTTCGCTCCTCACTCTCACCATCACTCCATGAGACTGATCCTCCTCGCCCTCTGTCCAATCTTGGCCCACGCCGCTCTTCCCGTCGCCTCTCTTCAACGAAATACCCAGGTTGACTTCGCGCGTGAGATTGTTCCTGTGCTCAAACAAAACTGTTTCGCCTGCCATAACGCTAAAAAGGCCAAAGCAGACCTCAACCTTGAATCCCCTCAGGATATGATCACGGGTGGTGACTCAGGCCCCTCTCTCGTTCCGGGAAACCCAGACAAAAGCCTAGTCTTCACATACTCGGCTCACCTCGAGGAAGACCCCATGCCCCCCTCAAAAAACAAATCCAACGCAAGAAATCTTAACCCCCAAGAACTAGCACTCCTTAGACTTTGGATTGTCCAAGGTGCGCAAGGTTCATCCGCAACCCTTTCCAGCCCTACTGAGTGGTCCTCTCTCAACGAGATCCAAGCTAGCTACGCAACCGCCATCACTCCACAAGCCCGCTTTGCCGCAGTTTCCCGCGGAAATCGACTTTATGTCTACGATCTCCATCGCGGAGCTTTGGATGCGGAACTCATCGATCCAGCCCTCCCCAATTCCGCTCACCGCGATTTCGTTCACACCCTTGCTTTCAATCAATATCAAGTCCTCGCCTCTGGAGGGTACCGGACCCTCAAACTCTGGCAACGCCATCTGCCGGCAGGAGCCAAAGTTGAGACCCCTTTTCCTGAGCTCCCCCCCCTAGATCCCGCATCGCCCCCAATTCCGCTCCAAGAACTCAAAGAGCCCATCAGCGCCATCACGCTCCACCAGTCTTCCCAAAGAATCGCGACCGGGCACCCCAATGGCTCCACACGAATTTGGAATGCTAAAGACGGCAAACTGATCCTCGAAATCAAAAGCGACCAAGCCATTCTGCGTAAAACCAAACAACTCCAATTTAAACAGGAACTCGCACAAAAAGTTCACGACCAAGCGAAAAGCCAACTTGGGAGTGCCGAAAAAAAATGGACCGATCTTTCTCTCAAGACCAAAGAAGCGGCCCTGGCTCTCGCCAAAGCGAACACAGCTCTCGATCAAAAAGAGCACGCCCTTCAAACCCAACAGCAGCTTGTTGACTCGGCACAAACCACCAAGAAACCAAAGGACGAAATAAAAAAACTCACCGACGAACTCAACAAACGCCGCAATGAACGTGATAGCTCCCGCGCCTTACTCCGAAGTGCCCAGCACACCCACAAACTCACCATCAAAGATGGCACGACTGCTGCCCAAAATTTCCTTACAATCCAAGCCCGCG
>DIHU01000031.1:0-776 GCA_002420315.1 Akkermansiaceae bacterium UBA5688 | reverse complement strand
AAAACAAATCTCTCACCCGTAAAAGCTCTCGCCTTTTCTCCTGATGGCAAGTCCCTTGCCACCGCCAGCGATACCTTCCCCCTTCATCTTTGGAACTCTCATACCGGACAGGACCTTGATGCCCTCGCACCCCCGCAAACACCAACCGCTCTCATATTTACAGACGAAACCACCGTTCTCACTCATCTTCCAAACAACTCCGTTTTCGCCTTCTCCACCACTCCCACCTGGATCATCAAACGCCAATGGGGCAACCCCCAAAAAGCCACCCCGTTTCCCGGTCGTGTCTTGGCTGTCGCCTTCCATTCAAACGGACATCAACTCGCAGCCGCTTCCGGCATTCCATCCCGACATTCTCTCATCCACCTCCTTGATCTCGAAAACGAAGCTAGCATCACTACTCTTTCAAAGGCCCATCTCGATACCATCACCGCTCTCAGTTACTCACCCGATGGAAACCGACTCGCCTCAGCCTCCACCGACCGAACAATCAAAATCCATCAACTTAACCCCCCGACTCTCGAAAAGACTCTCGAAGGCCACAACAATCATATCCTCTCGCTTGCTTGGAGTCCGGACGCATCCATTCTAGCCTCGGCGGGAGTCGACCGTCTCTACAAACTCTGGAATCCAAAAACAGGTAAAGAAACCAAATCTCAAGGTGGTTTCGCGGCCGAAATTGCCGGCATCTCGTTCCTCGGTCACAGCAACCAACTCCTCACCGCATCTGCCAAGGATCTTAAAGCCAACAACCAAAGCCTCCCCGGTATTACGGA
>DIHU01000006.1 GCA_002420315.1 Akkermansiaceae bacterium UBA5688 | reverse complement strand
TCCTCCTTAACACTGAAATTAAAGGTTCCTGCCGGCATGATTATCGAAAAAAATCAGGCTTGGTCTGCGATTTCAGCAGCTTTCACTATCATCTCCATAAACTGCTCATAAAGATCATGTAAAGTCTCTTGGTCTGGAGCTGATTCAGATGTTCGTAATGCTTGGATCTTTTTCATCAAGGCCGAATCGAGTCCTATCGATTCAATCCCATCAAGAACCTCATTCTCTTTGCGGTAAACTTTTCCAGTTTTTAATTCTGCGAGAGCATCACCAGATTGAAGAAAGCTGTAATATGCTTTAAGTAAAACTTTCTGAAGAACCTTGCTGTCTTTACGAGAGCGCAAATACATCGAGCGCAATTTCAGCATCAAATTTTTGATCTCTTGTTCGCATCGGATCCTTAAATGGTCCCTCCCAACTTCAAGATCTTTAACAAGATCATCACCATGGAGGATCTCGTAGTCTTGCTGCATATCTAGGAACTTGATAGGAAAAACGTCAGTGGAGCTACTCAGGTCTGCAGGAGTGAGGGTCAATAATTGAATTTGCTTGGCTCTCTTTGTCGATGAAAGAGCATCACCAACCTTATTTAAGCTTGAAATTTTAACGCTCTTGACGACCACCATTATTTTTACGCGGTCAGTCTCTCTGATCATTTGGTTCTTAACCAAACCTCCATAGAGGACAACTGAAACAAGTGAATCTCCCAGATCCTTTTCAAGGTTAGAGGTAAATGAGTTGATGTCAGAGGCTAGAGTTTTAGGAATAGCGGGATTCATTGTTTTAGTAGTTAAGAGGTAGAATAAATATTTATCTACCCATCACGCTAATGATCTGAGTTTTGTAAGTCTATTACAAAATTAATACCTTTTTATAATTGTATTACGGGAAAGGTTTGAACATTCTTCTAATGGTATGGATGGAGGTGTATTTATAATACTTGGAATTTGTTTCGTTGTTTTTTTAATCGCTGCTGCGTCCTCGAGTAAAGGCGGTGGAAGTGGCGGCGGAAGTTCCGGTTGTAGTAGTTCCGGCGGCAGTAGTTGTGGCAGTAGTTGTGGTGGTGGTTGTGGTGGTGGTTGTGGCGGATAGAAGTTTTCTTGAGTTACTAGAGCACTATGAATTGTGTTAAGACGAGATAGTCCTTTAAAATTATAATGTTATGGAAATAGTAATATTCTTGTTAATTATTCTTTGCCTTGGGGCTCTGATTGGTTGGATTGCTTCAAAAGCTTCTGGAAGTAGCCGCGGTGGAGGAGGTAGCGGTTGTAGTGGAGGTTGTAGCAGTTGTAGTTCGGGTGATAGCGGAGGCAGTAGTTGTGGCAGTAGTTGTGGTGGCGGTTGTGGTGGTGGTGAATAAAATTCCTGTGACTAGAGGCTGAAGGATCTCCAATGATAGCCTGGCGACCCATTGGGCGCTTCTTTCCAAATCATGAGGGTCGGAGAAATTCTGGCCCTAGAAATCGAAGAATATTTTTTCGAGAGCTCTATTAGCTGAGAGGGGTTTCTTAGATAGAATTGTAAACGAAACTGCTTCTTGTTCATCCACATTCGGACCGGAACTAGCTCATGCGACAATAAAACATCAATGCCTTTATGGTGGCCCGTCGCGGAAAGTTTTTCGATTAACCAATCAGAAAAATTAATAGCATCGGATCGATGCCTATTAAGACCAGTGGGGGAGGGTGATACTTGCGCATACTTTAAAAATTCCTCATCAAAATAATCACCCAGAACGGCTCTTGTGCTACTAAGTATGCCTTTAACCGCCCCTAGTCTTTTTCTGACAAGAGAAAACGCATGATTCTTCAATGATTGTTCTTGGTCATCAAACTCGCTTGCAAGGTCCGAGTTGGCTTGAAAAGCCCGCTCTCTCGTCTGCTTATCAAGCGATAATTTAACGAATTGTTCCTGTATTTCTTTTAGTCCCACCGCTTGTGTTTCCTACCAAGATTACGGGCGCGGTCAGTTTCTTCAATGATTTCATTGAATGAAGGCAATTTTGAATCTCTTTCTAAGATTGTTCCTTTCACCCCTCGACATTGATTTATTACTTCATCCATTAGCGCCCAAATCTCTTCATTCACTGCGCTTCCATGGTCATCGATGAGGTAACCTTTTGTGTTTTTCGTGAATCCCACATAGTGCAACTGCACAACTCGTTCTGTAGGAGCTTGTTGAAGAAAAAGTATCGGATCAAATGAATGATTTACTGAATTAATATAAAGGTTGGTCACATCAAGTAACCACCCACAACTTGAAGAACTTAGAACCTTTGCAATAAATTCTGCCTCACTCATTTCATGACCAGGCATAGCTATTCCATATGTGATATTTTCAAGAATCAAAGGCTTCCCAATGACTGAACTAATCTTTTCAATATTAGAAGAGACAACATCAACGGCCTCATTAGTAAAAGGTAAAGGTGCAAGGTGTCCAAGCTCTAAGCCCGCAGCTTTGGTGAAAGCCAAGTGCTCACTCCAGTAAGGCGGGCATGTAAGATCGACAACTTCGGCAAGTTTTTCTAGGTAAACTTCATCGATCCCTTCGCTCGAACCGATGGAAAGATCAAGGGCATGAGGGATGAGAGTGAAAGATTCATTAAGCTTCTTAAGTTGATCAATTTTCCAATTAGGAGCATCCATGAAATGATCAGCAGTTATTTCAAGAAAATCAATTTTCCTGCCCTCACCCGAGGTAAGCGGATAGAACCAAGGCCCCCTAAATCCGATACCCGATCCAAGTTTAGGGATATCGCTAAGGATCTGTAGATTAGAAATATTACTCATCTAGTCATCTAATAAACTTCAAAGGGAATTGCACCTCAAATTCAATGGGGTCCTGATCCTCTTTTGGAAAAAACGGATCAGCAGGATCTGCAACCTTATCTTCACCCATTTCAATCTGTAAAGAATACGTCTTCGTTAGGGTGTTTGTTTGGGCCTTACCCCAGGTCCAATTATTTTTGCGGGTTACAGTTTCGCCGGGAAGGATAATAGTACTCGTCCAATAGCTCTTCAGGTATGATTCATCCTGGGGATTTTTCCCGGAAAAATTTCCCTTTTTTAATTTATAGTGAATCGATTTTATCCTGATCGGATGGCTTGTTAGATTTGTCATTGAGGAGGTATAAAAATCAGTATTGCGACTGCGCCAATCGTAGCTTGGTCCCTTGCCCTGAAAGGGTAGATCTGGTGATTTACCAAGATATTTAAGTTTAGCTTCAATCGTCCTGACCTCATTCACGCTATAGATGGCAGTAAATTCTCTTTCCGAGGTCCATTTTACATCGGCATCAGATTTAACCCCGTTACTTAAAAGATTAAATAATAGGACGATACCGGCTATGAGCAGAGTTCCGGCTATTAAACTGAAAGTAAGGAGCTTGCCATTGCTCTTCCGCCGAGGAGGAGCGTTCGATAGTGAAACGCTTGCTTGTGCAGGATGTGTGTTCGAATTTCCACTAGAGTCTATTGTAGGAATTTCAGCTTTTTGTTCGCTACTTTCTACCTCCAAAGAATTCACGGTAGAATGGTGTTTTTTAGAAGTGCTGTGTTCCGAATCCGCTTTTAGGTCAGACACAATAAGCGGTGGGGGGCCTTTAATTTTCTCATCATTTTTCTCAACCTTGTCTTCCAAGCTGGAGCCAGAAGTGACCTGTCCCATTATTGGTCTTTGAAAGAGTGAATCATACGACACAAACTTCAATTCTTCGGTTAAATTGTCGCCCTTATTAAGCGACTCTATCATTTTGTTGCTATTAGGTCCCAAAAGGACTTGCACTTCTACGTCCTCATTCTTGACACAACAGACAATACTATAGCCGCCGGTATATGCAGCCCCTCCCTGAGAACCGAGAGTTTTGGTAGAGGAAATAAGCTCCAAATCAAAAGATATTGGAGATTCCTTAAAAGGAGCCAATGAGGCATCAGTTTCTGCAGACATTAGTCTGTTAGCTTTGACGGTATTGACCGCATTTATAAATTCTGTCTTATTCATATATCTTCATTTCTTTTTCAGGTCAATTGGGGCACTATTTGAAGGCATTCTAAACCCTAGGCAGTTCAACTATCGCCTCTGGAGACAATTTGATCCCCAACCGATGAGATTTGCTTACAAAGCCTTTGTCTTGTGAGTTTAGCGTTAATTTTCTCAGTAAGAGAATTAGACATTAAAATAAAGCATTCGAATCCTGAATCCTCGTTAAAATCATTTGCACTAAAAGATGATAAAGCCTTTTGCCGTAACTTCGTTACTTCATCAAGAAGGCGCTCCAGCTCTAGTATTTCATCTTCACTAGCGCCCCCTTCATCGAGCTTGATTTGATCATTTTCGATATCTAATAATCGGTGCAAATAAAGATCTAGATGGTGACCAGATTTTATCTGTTTGCGTTTCCTGCTCCATCGGAAAATAAAGTAAAAGGCTATGATGATAGAGACTAAAAAGGATCTCATGCCTTCAGTCGCCTCTACGAAATCGGGATTAAGGGGGGGCTTTAATTCTGGCTCAAAAAAATGAAGTGCTCCCTCATGCGTTGGGATCGCGCCCTCAGAGATTGCGTATTGATTTGCTCTGAGACGCAGATCTGTGAGGCCTTGACTCGAAATAAATTCTGGATCCATTAAAATCTCGGTCATCAATGTTGCCATTGAAGGGCTGACATTCTTACTGCAAATGAGCTGGGCGTTGACCGCGACTGTCGAAGTGTTTTGTGCCGGAAGAACCTCAGGGTGAACTCCATAAAATCCTGCTGGAATTGAGTAACTATCAAATTCAGGGTTTTGATCCAAAAGGGATTCCACCAAAGGGAGTCCTATAATAGTGGTCCCTTCCTTAGTCGTCATTTCCTGCTGAATCGAAGCGTTTTTTTCAGTAGTAATTAGAGCTAAATCAATGCTCCCATCTTTCATACTCTGTTTTGTTTGCTCGTAACTGAGATAATGGGGTTTCATTCTAGTCTGGGTCCCTTCATAAAATTCGAGAATCGCATGACTAGTCACTGCATTCCCTGAATCTTTTTCTCCCATCGAAACATTAATCAGTTTTCCGTCAATAGTTCCTTCTAAAAACGGATCAAATCCAAGGCCCTTCCTAACATGTGCAATCATTACCTCGGGGAAAACATTAGCGACCGTTCTCACATCCGGATATTCAGTAAAATTTTTAATTGCGTTAGATTGAAAAAGGGCAAACTGAACTTCTCCTGAATTAACTGATCTTATATTTTCAATCGAACCGGCAGACTCGACATACTTAACCTTTACTCCGTAATCCTGCTCAATTCTCCCCCCTAGAGCCTTCGCTATTTCAAGATAACGGCCTCCCTCTCTTCCGGTAGCAATGGTAATTGAATCAGGAAGTTGTTGATATTGAATTAGTTTCTGAACTCCTAAAGGAATAAGAATGATGAGAGACAAAATGCAGATTATCTTTGCGGCACGTTTCATTAGATACGGGATTTAGTCTAAAGAGCTCTTGTCTCGTTGATAGGGGGTTTCTTTTGGCGGGAGCGTTGTGAATCTACGTTTAGGCCGGAGTTGGGTGCTGAGGGACACTTTTATATTTACCTGTGATTATGTCGAAGTGAAACGTCATAAGGTATTACAATCCTACCAGGACTTTATAACGCAGAGAAGATCTCACAGCTCAAGAGGTAAAGCGTGTTAGCGGTTGGCTTTGTGTCACAAGATATATTTTTCGCGGTAAAGAGTTGAAATTGCATTTGGAGCGGAGACGGTGGGCAGAGAAGGGGGTGTCGGTGGGACTAAGCTTGCTTCCATTATTTTCTATTCGTTCCTGCTGATCCTGGTTTTTCTTTTTGTGAAGGCTTAGAGATGACTTCCTTAAAGCGAATGCGCACCAGATCATCTTTGAAGGCGGCGTAGAGCCACTTGCGATCCGGACTGAGGCGGACGTAATTACAGCGGGGACGATCATCGAAAGGTGGAATGATGATTCCCCACTCCGTAGTGGCTTCCATATTATCGGAGAATTGGATACCCATTACTGTGCCGATGATGAGTTTATTGGTAGGGAGAACGACCATGCCGTCGAGATAACCTTTGCCGGTATCCTTTCCCTCTTTGGGTACAGGTATTTGGAAATAGGGGCTGGATTGGCCGAGTGAGCCATCTTTCTCAATGGGGAAGCGGTGGACGGTGTCAGCGAAAAACTCAGCGACCATCAAAGCGTCCTCGTTTGGGTGCAGTCCAATCCCATTGGGCTTCCACTCCAACTGCACGGCCTTGGTGAGATTGTGCTGGGGTGCTGGCGATACGGTCCACACAGCTGAGGTCTTGGGATCGGTGAAGTAGATGCGACCCTGTTTGGTGATGGCGATGTCGTTGGAGAAGGCGCCTTTGGTAATTGCGACCTTCTTGCCCGTCTTGAGATCCCATTGATGGATGGCCATCGCACCTCCGGCACAGCCGTAGAGTTTGCCGTCGGGCCCCATGGCAATGCCATTGGTCTTTCCCGTATTGCCATCGAAGAGGGTTTTCTTGCCGTCTTGATCGACCTTGAAGAGTTTCCCGGCGGGAACATCGGTAAAGTAAAAGTTGTCGTCCAAATCAAAGGCCATGCCTTCGGCAAACTTGTGGCCACTGCTGATGACTTCGAGCTTGCCGCTCAATAGGTAGTCATGATTCCGCTTGGTGTCTTCTTCCTGACAGCTGTTGTCGGCCTGGACAACCCCTAGGAGAGCGACGGATGCGATGAACTTGTGTGTCATTCTCCCTTATACGCTCATAGCTGACTTCATCTTGTCAGCCAGTTCATGGAATGCCGTGGAAACTTTACTTTCCCCAGCGGGCGGCAGGGCGCCCAGTTTGCCCGCTTCGCCCCCGGCACTACTAAATTTTTGCTTTTAGTGGGAAAGCGTTGAAGTCGCATTTGGACTGGAGATCACAGAGTGAGAGGGTGAACTTGCCATCCAACTCGGTCTACGCATCTGGGGTGTCGCCAATGTCCTGGTCTAGGTGAGGTCGCTCAATCGAGAGTGATGCTGATCCGCTATCGATACTTGAAGCTGTGGCGTCTCGAACATTGTAATCTTGCTTCCCGGTCTGAAATACTTCAACTAGAAGTTCTGCGCTGAACTAAGATAAGAAAGACCATGAGTAACTCGAAAAGAAGTGCGTTCCCATTATTAATGAGGACTATTCCCTGTTTCGCAATTTGGGATTCAGTCACCGGAATAGTAAAGGCTGATGAGACGCTCGAATCGATTGACTCTCGTCCTGGCTACATTGGCTCCCCGGCCATCGGAACTTCCGAACCTTTTTTTGAGAATTGGGACCAAGGTGGTCTGGGCCTACATGGCACTCTTTCGGTCGCTATGGATGGGACAGTCTTGATGTTTGGCCGCGGTGGAGGGAAAGATATCCATGAGATTTTTCTTAGGCGATCAGAAGACGGGGGAGCGACCTGGTCGGAGCGCCAGCAGATCGGCAAATCGATTGAGATGGATTGGAAATCTCTGGGTATCGGGCCTTATGATGGGAAAGGGTGGGGTAATGATAAGCATTTTGCTTATGCGACGCTCGGAACAAGCGTCGTTGATGAGAATACGGGTGAGATCATGGTCTTCATGACATCCCTCCATCCCGTGCCGTTTATGTATAAGAGCCGGGATCACGGTAAGACGTGGAAACTTGAAAAGATCGTCTTGCATAAAGATTCTAGAGGATTCTTGCCGAGCCCAAACCCGGCGCACGGTCCGGGCATCACGATTAAACATGGTCGGCATAAAGGTCGCCTTCTTGCGGCATCCCATGTGATGCCGGACTATCGCAAACAGGGCGGAGATCAAAACTCCTATTCCAACGCGGTTTATAGCGATGATCATGGAAAGACATGGCATTCAAGCGAACCTTTTCCACTAAACGGGACCGGTGAATGCGGTTTAGTTGAGCTTAACGATGGAACCATATACATCAATACCCGAACAAGTGCGAGGAAGGGTAATCGCTGGATCGCTTATAGCGATGACAGTGGGAAGACCTGGCGTGATCTTCACGAAGACGATGAGTTGTTTGATGGACCGCCAGATATTTACGGCTGCAAGGCCGGGCTGCTGAGGCTCGATCGTAACGACTGCGATGTTCTTCTATTCAGCTCGCCCGATCCGAGCTTGCCGGAGAAACAGAATCGGGCAAACGTCAACGTATGGGCCAGTTTCGACGGCGGCAAGACATGGCCCGTTAATCGTTTGATCAAGGAAGGTCCTGGCAACTATTCGTGGATTACGCAGGGGAGAAAAGGGACTGCCAGTGAGGGATTCATTTACGTCCGCTCAATTGAAGGCGGGCTAGCGCGATTCAATATGGCTTGGCTGCTACAGCCGGACGACAAAAAAGCCGGTAAATACGCCTTCGCTAAAGACGCTCCTATCGGCAAAAATCTAGCAAGGATTGGGCCTGATTCGGATGAATTCGTTCTTCCTCCGAGGCATTCCTATCGAATGCAACAAAAGCCGCCTTTTGTGAAGTCAGTTCAAAATGCCAGACTTATCAAGATCAGCAATGACAAGCTCGAGAGTATTGAGGCCGGCTATAAACTCGTCGATCCCAAAGCCAAGGGGTATGTCCTCCCTTACAAGATCTGTCTGCCTGGCGATGAAATGAAAATCAGTTGCGACGTCTCTTCAGGCAGCATCACCGTCTCGTTACTTGATCCTAAAGGTAAAATGATTAAAACCAGCGAACCGATCACAGGTGGTTTTAAGATGAGAGAGATCGTTCAATGGCCCAATGGCTTCGAGCTCGACAAATATGTGGCGACTCCTGTCACGGTCCGGTTTGAACTCGGAGGCAACGCAGAGCTCTATGTGATGAGGTTCGACAAGTTATTTTGGGAGTAGTATCCATATGAGGCTTTTAAGCCGCCTTTGGACCAGCTTGGAATCCCTTAAAATGATAAAAACTGTCCTAGTTGTATCGAAGATGTCCCGTGTGCGCGATAACCACCCAGAACGCTGGTAATGATTATTATTTCACAGGTTTTGGGTAATCCTGATTCTCTTCGAGCTCGGTCTCGGTAGGTTTTTCGGATGGGACTCTGTTGTCTGGCACCACTGCCTTGGCACACCAGATTATTGCCTTAGGAGAGAAATCTTTTGCGGAAACCTAGGGCTTCAAATCAGGATTTTTCGGAGGGAATCCTTAAGATTTTTTCGAGGAGATTGATTTGTGTTATTAATAAATGGCGAGAACTTGAAATTATAAACAAGGAGTTTCATTTCTAGAGGACGTCGTTGCAAGGCTCTACTCATCATTGCCCATGCCGATCAGGACGCGGAAAAAAACAGTTGGTTGATTTGGCATTTCGAGCTCGATTCGTAAGACCTTAGCGCTGATTTGTTCGGTATCCTCAAGGAGGGCTGGCTTCCATGAATTAGGTTTAAGGCTCGTGCTCATCTCGACGATGTGAGTTAGTGATGAATCTGGAGTTTCTACCATCAAGTTAAGTAGTGAGTCATCACGCTCGATACTGAGAACGCGCAATCCAACTGGAAAGATACTCGATGGCAGGAATGCTGGAATCGAATCTTCATTTGGAGCATTGATTAAGTGGCGTCTACTATCAGGAGCCACTTCCAACCATTCGAGGCTGCCAGAGCTTCCCGGGTTTGGGTAGACGACTCTGAAAGGGTAAAGGCCGCGCTCTTCTATCACAACGCCGGTGAACCACGGACCGTCCTCCCCTCCACAGTTAGTACACTCAGCATAAGTTCGCGGTAGTTTTATCTTGTCACTGCCAAACCCGATGAAGCACTCAAAATCTCCCGGCACAGTGAAATTGAACAAGTGGAAACCAGGATCCAGCAGGAGCAATGTATCGATCTCTAGACCAAAGGGAACTCCTGGCTCAAAGCTGCTTTGAATACCTGGAAAGTTGGATTCACCAGCCTTGTTGCCACGGGGCTCAAGATCGGTTTGATAGTTGATCGTGCCAGTTTCAATGAAATAACCGAGAGTATTAGCTTCCGTGAGATCAGCGAGATTCTCGAAGGTTTCGGCCCATATTGCTTCTACGTCTTCGGGAGTTTCGAGGAAAACATTATCATCAAAGCTGGGTGCAGCAACACGAACAGCCATACCCCGCTGTCTAGCGCCGCCGATGGGCATCGCCCAAGATGTCGGAATTGTAGCATACAGATTCTGGTCGATATAATCAGTCACTTGAAATGACCACTCACGGACATAGTCGATTGCTGGTTCAGAGTTATCGCTGAACTTGAGATCAACGTTGGTTGTCGAGTTGGAGGTCGGCATTGTCGGAGGGGTAAAACGAATGATCGTTTCGTCTCCACTGATAATTACCTCTGGAGCTACGTTGACTTCATTCAAGGAAAGTAAGATCGTTGAAGGATCTACCGCCGCAGAACGATGCTCTAAGGTGATTTCGACAGGCGCATTTGGATGGACATTTTGCAAATCTGGAGCTGGAGCAAGTCGGGAAACACCGATTGAATCAACTGGGACAATAGATGCTCCTGACTGCTCGCCTAACATAAAAACACCGCCGCCATAGCCTTTGTAGGCGTGGGCTCCGGGTAGGCCTCCATTGGCTTCACCGACACCATGACTAGTGCGAATGGTGATCTTTCCGTCATCGCTTGGCTGAATATCCGTCCAGCGCGCCACATATCCAGCCCCATTCTCCCCCGTGCTGAATTCAACCGAGGTATCATTGACTTTGTGAGCTCCAGTTGAACTGGCATAGACGGACGCCTTGGCATCACGAAGACTCCAGTTGGTAACGCGGTCGGCATAGGATGCTCCTCCCGCTCGATTCACAGTGCCCGCAAAAGAGTAGGTTTTCTCTGGATCAAGGTTACTGATAATAAGGTCTAAATACCACCCTGGCGCGTCGTTGTAGCTCAAGTTTCCAGATGCTTCGACGTGGTCCCCGAATATCATGGCGGCATCAGTTTCAGGATTGAATTCAGAAAAATCGCGTGCGGTATTGATCGTATTACCCGCAGAGAAATTTTCCACAAACTCCACGGTTACTCCCGTAGTATTCCCCGAATCGATCTCGAGTAATTCGCCGCCTTCACTGGTGCCATCAAATCCCCGCCCAAGTCCGAAGTTTGTAGCGTTCTCTGACACAAGACCAACATCAGTGATGACGCTGTCATTAAATGCCCGCCAGACAAATCCGCGTGTTGAAGGTTCTTCGCGAACAATAAACGCCCCCCCAGCGTAGCCCTTGTAGGCATGAGCACCTGGCATTCCGCCGGCTTCCTCTCCAACGCCATGCGTAGTTCGGATTATTACCTTCCCGTCTTGTCCTGGTTGAATTCCCGTCCAGCGTGCCACGTATCCTACCGTGTTTTCGCCTGTGCTGAACTCGACTGAGACGTCACTCACTTTGTGGGCACCCAGGGTGCTTGCATAAACTGCGGTATCAGCTTCAAGAATACTCCAGTTAGTCACCCGGTCCGCATAGGAGGCGCCTCCACCACGATTAGCGGTTCCTTCGAAGGTGTAGGATCGTTCAGGGTTTAGCCCGGTAATTATTAGATCGACATGCCAGCCTGGGGCGTCGTTGTAGCTCATATTTCCAGTAAGGTCGACCTTCTCGCTGAAAGTGATTGCGGCATCAGAAGCTTCATCGACAGATGAGAAATCCCCGGCCCAGTTGACGGTGTTACCTGTTGAAAATGTTTCCACAAATTCAATTTCTACATCGGTGGGTGCGCCCGTCTCAAAGTCCAGTAACTCACCGGCTCCACCATCACCCTGATATCCCCGTCCAAGTCCATACGATGTTATATTTTCAGCCGTCAAACCTGGGTCAATATCTGCGCAATCATTGTAAGCGGTCCACTGAGCTGCGGCGTTTTCGTTGGTAAAAAAAATTACTAAAGCGATAGCAAAAACGAGGGGGAGATTGGGGAGGTTCATAGTGAGACGACTAAATTTTGTTCCTTGCCTTATACAATTACTGCTCGGAACACTAGGAAATTGCCTGCTAGGAAATTGCTTTTGGCGAAAGGAACATAAAGCTGACTTTGGACCGGAGAGGAAAGGGGGACAATAAATCTTCATATTTCTTCGTCTTTTGACGGTCGGAAAGAGTTTAAAACGATTTTTGATGCAACTAATTTGTCACGATTTTCTTTTGCGGAAAGTTCGTGAGCAGATGATTAAAAGAATCCAAAATGGAGACCTCGCCACGATGTGAGGGTTGGCAGTCCAGCATCAAAATGCGGCCTATGGGTTTTCAGTTCAATCGAATGGGGACCAAAATATCGATTTGGGCGGGAAAAGGAGATAGTTATGATAATATCTGAACGAGATTTGACAGGGTAAAAAAAGGTGATGATTCGATTCTTTCTACAGTCCTTCTTGGTGTTTGCACTCAACCTTGGCCTTTCTTCGGCAGGGCGAACCGCTGAGATTACGGGGTTTCGAGTGGTTTTTCCGGGGCAGGTAGAAATCACCTTTACCAGTAACGCTGGCGTTCACTACGACGTTCTCGGAAGTGAGGACCTGAGGACCTTTACCCTTCTCACTCGGGTGCCCGGGAGCCGGGAAAAGACCCGGGTTGTTGTGAAGGCGCAAGGGGGGCAGGTCGACCGCCGCTTTTTTCGGATCCGCACTCCGCAGCTCCCTCCAACCCCAGAATGGTTTCATGCACACGGGGGGTCAGGTGAAGAGTCGCATGGGCATTACATTCTTGCCTGTGAAGATGGAGGGTTTCTCCAGGTGGGAGAGACAGG
>DIHU01000009.1 GCA_002420315.1 Akkermansiaceae bacterium UBA5688 | reverse complement strand
CGGTAAGGTCTAGCTAAATTCTTATTTGCTTCCTCGTCATTCCTAATCTTCCGCGCGACTGCATCCCATTCCAATGATCGGCCTAACTTTTGCGACATATTTGCAAGGATACAGGCCGAAGTCGACCGAACCCCTTCCTCGATATCGGCGATAGGACGCCCTCGGTCCTTGGTTCGTAAAAGCAGATCCCGCATGTGTTCGCGTACTGCTGGAGCGACGTGTGCTTCAATTCCCTCTTCGGTTTGGTCCTCCGGATATTCCTCGAGTTCAAAAACAACCTTCCCATTCAACTTCTTTCCTTTTCCTCGAGGAATGAATTCCCACTTACGAACATCGGCCTTTAGCGTTCCTTTTTCGCCATAAATAAAGAAAGCCCAAGGATATTCTGGATCCGGAGCATCCCCCCATGTCCGATGATTCCAGACCACCTCCAACTCCTCAAAGGTAAAAGTCGCGGTCTGAGTGTCAGGAATATTAGCAATACTTTTTTTATCAACATAGATCCCTCCACTCGAAGAAACCCGCTTGACCTCGCCAAGCCCAAGCATCCAACGCACAGCATCCAACATGTGAATACACATATCTCCCACGATCCCATTGCCATATTCCTCGAAAGCCCTCCAACCCCGCGGATGAGCCACAGTATTAAAAGGTCTCATTGGCGCAGGACCGGTCCACAAATCCCAATCGAGATAGTCCGGGACCGGAGCAAGCGCCTTCTCCGGAGTTTTGCGCGATCTCATGTGATAATAACAACAAACCTCGGCACGGCCAACTTCTCCCAATAACCCTGAGTCTACAACCCGCTCCTTTGCATCTTTCAAATGTGGCGTAGAGCGTCGTTGCGTCCCAACCTGCACTACACTTCCTTTTTTACGAGCCGCATCAAAGATCGACTGCCCTTCCGCAATATCCACTGAAACGGGCTTTTGGAGATACAAGTCGGCACCAGATTCAATCGCCGCAATTGCGGGTAAGGCATGCCAGTGATCAGGAGTGTCGATCAAAACAATATCAGGTTTCTCCTTATCAAGAAGCTCCTGATAATTTTTGTAAGTCGGCGGTTTATTTGCATTCAATTGACGACGAGCGACGACTTCCGCGGCCGCTGAAAGCATCCTTGAATCAACGTCACAAAGCCCCACCACCTCAATAGGTGCCACCTGAATTAACCTCAAGAGGTCAATCTTGCCGTACCATCCCGAACCAATAAGCGCCACCCGCTTTTTAAGATCTCCAAATTCCCCGTAGTTAGCGCCATGGGATTTTGAAGTCATCAAGAATGGAGTCCCTGCTAAAGCTGCAGATCCCGATAAAAAAGATCGTCGTTTCATCGGCCCCCAAAGTGACCAATTAAATAGATCTTGTCCAATACTTCACTCGACCTATTTACAATCCTCACCAATATTTATCCATGAAGTGGAAAAAATTCCTCATCGGAAGTTGGTCGTGGAAGCGCCCGTTTTACATGCTTTTCTGGTGCTATGTCCTGCTCACTTTTTATGGCTGTTTAATGACCGATAAAATCATTTTTCAACCCCCAGGGACTCCCTACCCAATAAATCGGGCGGGTTTTTCTAGCATCGGGACTGGAGAGAAAGCTGTTGCCATCTTCCATCTAAAGCCCGGCCCAAAAATGCCCACAATTCTTTGGTCACATGGAAACGCACAGAATCTAGAATCACTCAAACCAGCTCTCGAGTCATTTCACATCAAGGGATTTGGAGTAATCTCCTACGATTACCCGGGTTATGGTGAAAGCGGTGGCAAACCAACTGAAAATGGCTGCTACGAAGCGATTGAGAAAACTTACCGTTACCTCATAGAAAATCAGGGAGTGTCACCCGAGAAAATCATTTTAGTCGGACAATCAGTAGGCTCCGGCCCCACCTGCTGGCTCGCATCTCAGAAGAAACATCATTCCGTGGTTCTTATCTCGCCATTTCTTAGCGCCTATCAGACTGTCACGCATATTCCCATTTTTCTGGGCGATCGATTTCCAAACTATCGTCATCTCAAAAAGGTGAATTCTCCGCTCGTCGTCATCCATGGTGAAGAAGATCGAGTCGTTCCATTCTCGAACGGCATGAAACTCTTTGAATTATCTCCTTCCACAAACAAAAAGCTGATTTCCGTTCCGAAGGCAGGACACAACGATATTTTCCTAAAAGGGGACTTCGATCTTGGCACACTTTTCCTCGAAATGTCTGGAAAATAAGCGGTCTTACAAGCCACAGCTTAGCTTGACGAACTTACCCTATTCCCTAGGTTCGCAAGATGAGTGAGCAAGAGTGGCGGGTTTTAGATGGCGAGGGCAAAGAGCTTGGACCCTACTCATTTCAGGACCTTCAGGCTTATTACACCTCCGGTCATATCACTCATGGGACAATGATCTGGACCGAAGGCTTAGATGATTGGGTCTCCGCGGGAAGGGTGGAAGGACTCTTGCCCAGTGTTCCACAAATCGTCCCTCAAGCTCCAGCGCCAACAGTCTTAGCATCAGCTCAACCCGTTGCCACTGGAGGGATTAATCTTAGCCCGCAAATAGCTGGGATCGCACCAGGAGTATCCTCTATCGGGCCTCAAACAAAATCAAAAGCCAAAACGGGCGCCCCGATTTGGCTGAGTTTCGTCACCATTGCGAGCGGAGTGATCGCCCTAATCCTCTACTTTTTTCCTTGGGTTTCAGTTTCACAAGACCTCAATTTTTTTAAAGAGGAAAAGAATATTATCCAACTTGCGACTCAGACTGGAATGCAATCCATCACCCGATCCGAAACCATCACCGCCGAAGCGATTGCACAACGCCCTCAACAAACCAAAACCTCTGACAGCATTAACAAAGATGACTCTGAAGAAGGTCAAAATTACGAAAGCTCATCCCTCAACCTTATTGCCTTAATCGCAATCGGAATTGGAGTTTTTCTAGCCTTAATCGGACTTGTTAACAAAGCAAAAACTTTGACGATGGTAGGCCAATTTCTTTTCTCGGCTTCCGCAATTCTAATCGTTGTCCAAATGGCTCAACAATTCCCGATGGTCAAAGCCTATATTGTGTCCCAAGAGGGACAGAAAAGAAGACTCGAAGCATCAATTAAAATCCAGGAGGGAAATATTAGCAAACTCCCTATTAAGACTAGCAAAGCACCTGATGTGATTGACGAAACAGAAAATAAGGAAACTGAGGCTGAATTAGGCAGGAAAAACACCCAGGCAAAGAACGATATATTGAAGGCTAGAGCACAAGCGTCTAATCGTTACGTAACTACTTTTGAACCTAGTTGTTTTGTCACAGTCGCCGTCCTAGGAATCTCAATTCTATTAGTCGTTATAACAATGTCCTCAGGTGATGGATCAGTCATGATTGTAACGAACCTAGGCCCACAACCTCTCCAAGGAGAGCCACAACAACCAGGAAGCGGACTTCGCTTCCACTAACGATAAGCCAATTAAGAGCCGAAAGGCCAAAAGGTCTTAATCAGCCCTTTCATTTTACCCGGTCCGATTGATGACTTTTCCTCATCCAGAATCTGTGCGTAGCGGATAAGCCCCAGTGCCGTAGCATATTGGGGATCTTTAAAGTAAGCATGTACACCACTCACATCTGGTTGCTCTGGTTTGTATACCGGGAGATCAAAAACTTCGCACGCTAACTCTCCGATCCCACGCATTTGACTGCTTCCACCAGTCAAAAAAACACCAGTTCCAATCTTCTCAAGCGCTCCAGGAGGCAACCCTTCGATTACGAGTTCGAAGGCCTCTTCCAATCTTCCCCGAATGACATCGTTCAAAACCTGACGCTTAATTTCAATCGGCGGAAAACCCTTCTCATCCTCTACCTTTACGATCCCAACCGAACTCGCGGGATCGGCAGATGCATTACCCTCTGCAACTTTAACCTTCTCAGCTTTCGAAAAAGGAATACGGGTCACTAAGTGGATATCATTTGAAACATGATTCCCTCCAACCGGTACGCAGCCCGCAGCAGCAATAGCACCATCAATATAAAGAACGTAATCGGTCGCTTCTCCTCCGATATCAATTACAAGAGCACCATCTTCCTTGCGCTCACGGTTCAGGCAAATCTGAGCGGAAGCGATCGGCGCAAAAACAACATCATCAACATCAAGAGGTATTTCTCGAACACACTTAATACTGTTCTGAATACGAGTCCGCACCCCGTGCACGATGTGGTAATCAGCCTCAAGCTTTCGCCCTAAAAGCCCATAAGGGACGGTCGAATGGGCCTGACCATCTAAAGTAAAGTGCCTGGCAAGATGGTGAAGGTAGACGTGCTCGCTAGGAATCGCAATATCGCGGGCAATTTCCTTAACCTCCTCAAGGTGGTGTCGATCGACTTCCTGCTCATCTTCGGGAAGACGGAAAGTCCCCGTGTTATTGACGCCTTTGATATGGGCACCAGTGACTGCAAGAAAAACACTCTTAATAACAACATCACTTACATCCTCAGCCTCCAAAAGTGCCGACTTTACGCACGCTCTAACTTGTTTGTAATCGGCAATTTCCCCTTTCCTTACTCCAGCAGTCCGGGTCTCGCCCATTCCCAGGATCTTGGCTGATTCGTCCGGCTTGATTTCTGCCACTACCATCACAGTTTTAGTGGATCCGATTTCGAGACCGACGTGAATATTGGAACGTGCCATAGATCTAAAAAAACGCTTCAGCGATAGTGAATCGGAACGAAGCGACGGGGGATAAGGTTTACTTTTGCCAGAGATTTCCCCTGCAAATCGGCGTGGGAAACCAGTTTTACTAGATTGTTAATTTGCCTCTCTTGATCGTAATAAGAGAAGGTTGCCAAAATACCGTTGACAGTCTTCATCTCAAGCATGATCTCATCTTTCACCATGACCCGGGCTGGCCGCTCGGGCCCTTGAAATTTCTCAGTAGCTCGCTTGACCAGCTCCAAAGCATACTTCAGCCCTTCATGCTCTATTAAGCGCCCTTCCTCGATCTGCCTCCGTTGCGCGGATTCTACTAAAACCACAGGAAGTTTTTCTCCTATTTCACTGAGTTCACCGGAATCGCAGCGAAAAATAATGCCATCCTCATCAACAAGAAGGCCGCTTGCAGGATCCCGTTCTTTTATCTTAAGCGACCGACACGCAACCCAGGCTACCGGGCTCCGCTCCTCAACCTCGATTTTCAGAACCCCCGGAAGTCTTCGACTGACCTTTGCGGTCTTGATCTCCGGCAACGCCTCGATTGAGGCTTTAAGCTCCTCAGTATCGATGGCGAAAATTGTTTTCTCCAAATTAATTCCAGTCTTCGAAACGAATCGATCGTGCGACAAAAAGCGGGCGTTCTCCCCTTCGGTCGTCAAAATTTTTACATCTGCGATCTCAAACTCTTCGTTTTCTACAAAAACCTTCTGCCAGCCGAAACCGAGGCCAATCCCTACCCCTACCATGACCAAAATCGCAATTCCAAGCTTCATAAGACGCGAACAAACCTTCAAGCAATCTAAGAAAACGATTCGAGGCGAATTCACCCTGAGACGGAGCATGCGCTCCCGAGATTTACGGGTCCGAGATGATGTTCGACGGGATAACATAGGATAAGATTTTCAGGGCCTTGCGGCTAGGGAGATTTCGGCAATCATGACGCAAAGATCCCCAAATGAATAACCGGCCTCAGCCGCGCCCATCGGCAACAAACTGGATTCAGTCATCCCAGGAATAGTATTGGCTTCTAAAACGTAAGGATTACCAAATGAATTCAACAACACATCGACCCGAGAGTAAACCTCAATTCCTAGCGCATCGTGCGCTTTTTTTGCAGCAGCCTGGACAATGGAGGTCTCCTCAGGTGTTAAATCTGCCGGACAAGTGTATTGGCTACCCACCTCTTTACCACTCAACCAAGGGTATTTTGTCTCCATATCATACCATTCTCCCTCCGGCGGAGCGATTTCGACCACTGGAAAAACCTCACCATTAAGGACCCCAACCGTTAGTTCTCGGCCCTCGACAAACTCTTCTACCAACAAATCGGAGCTAAATCTAGAGGCCTTCTCGATCGCTGCCATCGACTCCGAAACATTTTTCACCACCCGGATCCCTACGCTGGACCCCTCACGCGGTGGCTTTACTACAAAAGGAACAGACATCTCCGGCAACTTCACGCCGTCTGCACAATTAACGATTTCTGAGGCGGGGGTCGGCACCCCATGCTCCAAAAAACACTTCTTGCTGAGATTTTTATCAAAGGCCACTTCGCTGCTCTTCACCCCTGCTCCCGTATAAGGAATCCCCAAAGCTTCGAGATAACTCTGCAGTTTACCATCTTCGCCGAAAGTTCCATGGATCACGTTGAAGACCAAACCGGTCCCTTCAGGTAATTCCGGATTAGTATCGACAACATCGACTCCCTTTACTCGATATCCCCTAGCCCCAAGCGCTTGCACCACTGACCTTCCCGAAGCTATTGAAACCTCCCGCTCAGCTCCAGGCCCACCCATGAGAACAGCAATCAACATTTCCTCGGTTAATTTCATTATGCCCTTAGCTTCTCTTCTGAAATCACATCTTTCAATTTTCAAATCTCACATTTGAATAGCACCACCCCATGAAAGAAAGCATTTCGAAGAAAAACGGACGCTGGCTCTATATTTTTGGGGTAATCTATCTCATCCTTCTTTTGGTCATGCGGCCTAACCAACAACCAATGACTTACGTTCGCTGGATTGGATTTTTCATACTGACGCAGGGACTTACCCAAGTCATCTTTCCCGAGTTCCGCTGTTCAAAGGCTGTGAACTTTAGTGTCATCTTCCTCGTCATTATCACTACAATCTCCTTAGCCTACCAATCATGAAAATCTTCATCTTGCTCTCATCCTTCATCACCCTCGTCTCAGGGCAGTCACGACCTAATGTCGTAATCGTGATCACTGATGATCAGGGCTACGGCGATCTTGCCTGCCATGGTAATCCTGTCATCAAGACTCCAAATCTAGATAAGCTCTATTCGGAATCCACCGTCCTCACCGACTATCACGTCGCACCAACTTGCTCACCCACCCGTGCCGCACTACTCAGCGGCCACTGGACCAATCGCACTGGTGTCTGGCACACCATCATGGGGCGTTCTATGATCCGTGAGAATGAAATCACCCTCGGTCAGCATTTCCAACAAGACTACGCCACCGCCATGTTCGGCAAATGGCATCTTGGTGACAACTACCCTTACCGTCCAGAAGACCGTGGCTTTGAGGAAGTTTACCGCCACGGTGGAGGCGGCGTTGGTCAAACTCCTGATGTTTGGAATAACTCCTACTTCGATGGAGCCTACTTTCACAATGGCAAGATCGAAAAAGCCAAAGGCTTCTGCACCGACGTTTTCTTTCAGAAGGCTCATGAATTCATCAAAAAGAAAGCTAACTCCAACGAGCCATTCCTAGCTTACATTTCCACAAATGCCCCTCATGGCCCTCTTCACTGTCCTCAGAAATACCTCAATCTTTACAAAGATCAAAAGGCCGGCATCGCCGCTTTCTTTGGTATGATCACCAACATCGATGATAACGTCGGAAAAACTCGCAAGCTCCTCGTTGATCTCGGCATTGAGAATAATACTATTTTCATATTCACTACCGACAACGGAACAGCAAGCGGTCGCACTGTTTTCAATGCCGGCATGCGCGGTCAAAAAGGATCCGAATATGATGGTGGGCACCGAGTCCCGATGTTCATCCACTGGCCTGCTGGAGGGCTCAAAGAACATCGTAAGATCGACACCCTTTGCCACGCTATCGACCTTGTTCCTACACTTCTTGATGTCTGCGAGGTAGAAAATGCTGCTAAGGTGAAATTTGATGGGACAACTCTAAAAGATCTCATCGCTTCAGAAATCAGTATCAACTGGCCTGACCGTATGATTATCACCGATTCCCAACGAGTCGTCGACCCTATCAAATGGCGAAAGTCAGCAGTGATGTCGCAGCAATACCGACTCGTCAATGGGGAGGAGCTCTACGATATCAAGACGGACCCAGGACAAGAAAAGAACATCTCAAAAGAAAACCCCAATCAGGTTGCAAAAATGCGTGCCTTTTATGATCAGTGGTGGACCGACCTCAAACCAAGCTTTGCACAAACGACCGAGATCCAGCTCGGCCACCCCGATCATCCGAAAGTCACCATGACTGCCCACGACTGGCTGAACACCGGTCCTCCTTGGCACCAAGGCATGATCCGCGGAGCCAAGGGTGGAGAGAAACCAAAGTTTAACGGCCACTGGGCAATCAAGGTTCTTGAGGAAGGCATTTACAAAGTCTCTCTCCTCCGCTGGCCTGAAGAAGCCAAGCACCCCATTAACGCAACCCTCCCTCCGGGGAGCAACGTTCCGGGTGCCTCCAAGGCATTCCGGACTACCAAAGGAGTTTCAATCAAAGCCACCGCTGCCGCACTCCTTTTGAATGGAAAGGAAATCGCAAGAAAGCCTGTCGGCAAAAAAGAGATCGCTATTTCTTTCACCACCAAACTCATTAAGGGATCTCATGCCATCGCACCAATCTTCCGCTCACCCAAAGGCGAAACCGGAGCATTTTACTGCATTATCGAGAAGCAGCCATAGCTCTAATCAATAGCCTGCGGAATTCCTACATCTCGATCTAAGCCTCATTTTTAACGCTTCACATGCTCGCATTCTCCACCTGTTGGAACAACTCACGCCACACCGATGGCGAAGAGATGATTGATGAAATCCTCGAACTTGGATTCGACACCCTCGAGCTATCCCATGGCATGACCGTCGCAAAGCTTCCCGGGATTAAAAGAGCATTTGCCGCCAATAAGTTTAAGTGCATCGGAGTGCACAACTATTTCCCTTCTCCCACTGAGGTGATGATCGATGCACCCGACGCTTTCGAGTTCTCATCCAATAACAAAAACGAACGCGATAAGGCATTCCGAGAAACCTTAAAGACTCTCGAAATGGCCCACGAATTTGGAGCCTACTATGTCGTCCTACATATGGGTTCGGTCGCAACCATGCCGCACAAAAAATGGACTGGTGCGCTCACCAAAAAACTAGCCGCTGGCCAGCAACTTACCGACCAATACGCTGATGATAAAATCGAGTGTGTTAAACGTCGGGAAAAACATGGCCCTAAGTATTACGATCGCGCCATCGCCACACTCGAGCGCCTAATCGAGCCAGCCAAGAAAGCAGGAGTCAAACTGGCAATCGAATCACGTTCACGATATGAAGATGTCCCCGATGAAGTCGAGATGATTCAGCTTCAAGATTACTTTAAAGATTGCCCGCAAATCGGCTACTGGCACGACTTTGGCCACGTTGGCTTGAAGCATAACTTAGGACTTCTCGATCACGATCAGTGGCTTGGGAAGATGGCTCCCCATCTCATCGGAGCCCATCTACACGACGTCCGCTGGCCCAAACGCGACCACCGTGTCCCCTTCACTGGAGAACTTCCCTACGATGATCTTCTTAAGCATTTTGAACCCGAAATGCCCTTCACCTGGGAGCTTTCTCCCACTTGCAAAACTGAGCATATCCTGCCAGCTGCAAAGCTCTGGAGGCTAAAATATCGCGAAACCCAGAAGCTTCCATAGTTTTTGGCGAGTCAAACACGATGCCCTAATCTTCGGATCCAATCCCAAGTTCCTTCCGAAGCAAAAGATCTAAGTCCGATTTCCCGGGAGAAAGGCATTCTGATTTTCCAAGCTTAACAATCTGCACTTTTTTGTCGGTCTTCCCGATTGCGAGGAAAAGATCTCTCCTTTCAGGAAGTCCTCCATACCGAGTCGCCATCACCTTACCTAGAAAACGACCATCGCCACCCTCACTTGTCATTACCTCCCCTGACTCCAATTTGACCCCTTTAAATCCCCCCCTAATTGCGCGATTGATATATTCCTGAATTTCCTCAGTTGTCATGGCCCGAAAAGGATCGCCTAGGACAAACCCGGAAGCCAGCGCCAATCATCAGTTTTGCCAACTAAAGAGTTTCTAGCCACGTCCCTGCACTACCAAACAAAATCGAGGGGTCATTCTTAAGAAGCACAAACTTCGACTACTCGCTTAAATCCCCACTGCCCCAAACCCCGCATGTCCAACGCCACGTCTCGGGGTCTGTCCAGTCTTTAACCCTCAAAGTCACCTCAAGCTCGTCTCCCAACTCGGCATTAACTTGATCCAAACGAAGGATCCGAAAGCCCCAATGTGGCGCTCGCTTTGAGTCCAGCGGACTGGAACTCAGCTCCAAGTCATGATCGACCTTCGCCTTCATAAATACGACCAAGCCATCGAGAACCCCTGGATTAACTACCTTACGCGAGAAACTAACCTTAAGGGGCAAGCTCGATTCCGTGACGGTATTTAAATCAACCTCGATAACCGGCTCCGCCTCTCCAAGAAAGTGCTTCACCACTCCGAGGTCGCAGCTCACCAGGCCATTGTATTCAGCGTCATAAGGACGGCTTCGCTCCATGCTTGAAAAATCAAAACCATAAACATCATCGAGTTCCCAAATATAAGGTTCACGACGATCATCATGCATCGTCATCGGCTCACAGTAGAATTCAAATTGACTCGGTAAGATCAGCCCACCTGGCTTCAGTAAACGATCACGCAAGTCACACACATTAGGAACCATCGCCTCGTCAAAAAGAAAGTCCCCGATCTGTTCATGAAGGATCACGTCTACTGGCTCTTCGAGATACAGCTTCGTGCTGTGGACATCTTCGAAATCCACATTCTCAATACCATTTTCAGCTGCCAACATCTTGGCATGCTCGATGATTGAGGAATG
>DIHU01000016.1 GCA_002420315.1 Akkermansiaceae bacterium UBA5688 | reverse complement strand
TCCGTGCGATGCGCCGTGCCGGACTTGCCATTGCTGCTTCCAATCAGCATAAGAATCCAATCTATCTCGTCCAATTCAGCGAGAAAGTGCCCTCGATGAAAACATTTTCCAAAATTTACACGGAAGCTGGAAATCCCAAGGAAGGCTACATCGCCATGATGTGTTGTGCCGATGCCAGCGAGAAATGCCCCGTCGTTTTTGGATCGGACACAATTTGCCTTCTCCACTACGAGGATCCCAAAGTCGCCGATAACACTCCTGGTGAGGCTGCGAAGTACGACGAGCGATCACTCCAGATTGCGAGAGAGATGTTTTACGTGATGAGTGAGGTTGCGAAGAAGTAGGGCTCTTGTGCTAGCTGCTACAAGATTGCTTTCGGCGGGAAAGGCTGGAAGTGGCATTTGGCGTTCCCCCCGTGATAGTCGGCGGATTGCCTTTTCTAAGGTTAATTGATTTTCATCCCTCTTCTCAGGATGCCGAAAAGTTTCTGCGACATCTGATGGGTAGTAGGAATAGTTTGTCGCATGAAAACCATGCTTACACCTGCATCAGGAATGACGCGAAACTCTGTGTTGGCATAACCAGCCCAGCCGTATTGTCCAAGTGGTTTATCCGCCCCCGATATTTTTGCTCTTTCCACTGCGAAACCTAATCCAAACGAATTGCCACCACCGGGGAGCACCTGATTCCTAAACATTTCTTTCAACGTCTCTGCTTTTAGAATACGGGTGCCGTTGAGTTGTCCCCAACCAGCCAACATCTGTGAAAATTGACTATAGTCTCCGAGGCTACTAACAAGACCACCACCACCACTGTGGAACTCGAAGCCATTACGGTAAGCGCTTTCACTCCATTTATCAACGATCACTTGACGATTATCTTTCCAAGTGTGACATGAAACAAACCGATTGAGCTTATTCTTAGGAATATCAAAGAACGTATCTTTCATGTTGAGTGGTTTAAAAATCGAACTTTTCATATAGTTCTCGAGAGATTCTCCAGACCAAATTTCGATTAAGGCTCCAAGGATGTCTACACTCAGGCCATAAGTCCATTTCGCACCGGGTTGATGCTGGAGAGGGATTTGAGCAAGTTGATCGGCTGCCTCGCGAATAGACATTTTAGGCGGATACATCCCGTTGTGGGAGTAGAAGATACCGCGAGAGTGGTATTCCTTGCCGAATGGGGTTTCCGAAGCGGGACTATAGCTGTAACCAGACGTGTGAGTTAGCAAATCCCGGACGGTTAAAGGACGCGCAGGTTTAAGACGGGTCATTTTTCTATCAACAACAACTCCGACTTGGACCTTCTTAAAAGACGGAATATAAATGGACAAAGGATCGTCCAGTTTAAACTTACCTTGTTCCCACAAAGTCATCGCCGCAACAGACGTAATTGGCTTCGTCATTGAGTAGATCCTTAGGAGAGAATCTGCTTTGAATTCCAATTTATCTTCTAAGTCATGGTAGCCCTGAATATTAAGGAGTCGTTGCTTGCCGTGAACATGAACGAGAATCATCCCTCCCTCGATTTCTCCTGCTTTTGTGGCTCGGGCAATCTCATCTTTCACTGCCTGAATAGCCTCATCACTCAGGATCGTTTTAGCCTGCGCATAGGTTGCTGAGAAAACGAGTAATAAGGTTAGTGATAGTATTTTTTTCATCTTTGATTTTGCTAAAAATTTTCCTGGTATGAACCAGTTGAAGTCGTTTTTGGAGTAGAGAAAGCAAGCTGACGGCCTGTCGTATCAAAGAAATTTATCAGTGATTGATTACGTCAAAAGAGAATTTTTTTACCTAAGGCGCAAAATTCATTGTCTCCTTATTTTAGCTGTTTAAGTTGTCCTTCATGAGAAGATATCCCTTAAAAAAGCTCTTTCGTGGGGGCATTGCTATTTCGCTTGTTCTTCTTACTCACTGCGGCCAATCTGACACCTACCAGGGTAACGGAATCTGGCAAAAAGCTGATGGATCAACCTATCAGGCACCTGCTCCGCTTAATATATCCAGAGTGCAAAGCTCCTGGGGGCCAAAAATCCGTGAAACTATCAGATCGATAGAGGATAGCTCGGTTAACTCACAAGGACAAACCGTGATCCTGCAAAAAGAGGCAGCTACGATCCAACTAGCCTTCGGGGTCATGGTCACCCTGGAAAACGGGGAACAGCATGAGATGTCTTTTAATGTCGCCGGAGATCGGAACAGTTCACAATATACCTCAGCTTCGTTCACTGGAAGCAATGGCTATGCCTACTATGCATCCGGAAATGTTTACCTTTCCTCATTTAGCCCCACCTTCAATGTTTCGATAACTTCAAAAGGAACAGAATGGTGGCGAAATACTATTCCTTTGCGTTAGACTCGTTTGTTTTACCTTTTCTTGACGACCATTTCTCATTGGCTTTCCAAGCCGTGTAAGAGTGGCGTGAATAGAGAGATTTTTCTTTTTCTTTGAAGTCGCATTTGAAGTAGAGCTGAAATGGTCAAAGTAGGCTACTTAGGCCTTGGGATTTAGGACTTCCTCTAAAAATTCAAGAACTCGTTTTCTGTTCTCCCCATGATAAAAAACAGCGCCTCCATGTTTTTTTCCGGGAAGCACATTCATTCGAACTGAAAGTCCCGTGCTTTTGTATGCTTTGATTATGGCTTCAGACTGATCTATGAGGACGGTGTTGTCTTTGTCACCATGAAATATTAAGAGGGGGGGGTCATCTTTGGTGACGTGGTGCGCGGCTGATGCAAGCTTAGCAAGTCCTACTTTTTTATCAGCTCCTCCACCAAGAAGATTGTATACTACCGACCCAATTTCGTTTGCTCTTGAGGGTTGAGTTTTGCTCCTAAGGATGAAATCGGTTGGTCCATAATAATCAATAATTGCGGACACTGAGGATGGCTGGGTTAGGTTGCCGCCAACTTCTCCTTCGAGTCGCTCATTACCTGAAGTCGTTCCTACAAGAGCAGCTAAATGCCCACCAGCACTTGATCCGGCGACGATAATATCGTTAGGCTCAAAACCATACTTACTGGAATTGGCACGTAACCATCGGATTGCACCCTTACAGTCATGCAGTTGTGCTGGGAACTTAGCGACTTGGCTAAGCCGATAGGAAATACTGGCTACGCTGTAACCGTGTTCACTTAACCAATTGACCTTGCAGTCCTTCTTTGATCCCTTCTGCCATCCGCCTCCATGAATCCACACCACAAGTGCTGATTTCTCAGTTTTTTCTGGAAGGTAAAGATCCAACTTGAGGTCATGCTCGTTAATATTCGTAAACTTGATATCTTTGATTATTTTTCCCGTCTCTGCTGAGCATAGATTTAGAAAGAGGAAAGTGATTACTATCGTTACTCTAATGAAATACGGAGTTTTTCTGCCCATTGTTAATCGATGCATATCAACGAATTGATGACCACTTTAATCTTAAAAATTCTTGGGATAGATTTGATCTTGAGCAGTGGTAATAGTCCGAGTCATAGCTGTTGGTATTGGCAAGTCGGCCCATAAGCCATCTTGTTTTCGGTAGTGAATCACCGAGAGATACTGTTATCTGAGAGGGGCCTTAGCATGAAAAAAAGTAAGAGTGTTTAGTTCTAATTATTACAAATCAGTATTGGAACGATGCTAATAACAAAGGCCAAACAGTTTCTGACTCGCCATTCGGGTTTAGGGCAGGCAGCTTGAATGGGTGCTCAAAGAGATTTTCGGCCTTTTTTTTGGATTAGTGTGTCTAGTTTATATGGCTTATTGTTTAAAAAAAGGGGGCACTCATTCCCGGTATGAAGGTTGGGTGACAAAAAAGGAACGACCTAAAACATTCTGGGTTTGTATGGTCTTATATGGTGTATTAGGCGTCGCCTCATTTCT
>DIHU01000258.1:10933-37283 GCA_002420315.1 Akkermansiaceae bacterium UBA5688 | reverse complement strand
TGTTGGCGCTTCTGGGAAAGTCTCTAGTTGCCAAATTTCAGAGAGTAGTGGGTATCCCACGCTCGATCAATCAGCGGTGAGTGCTGCCCGGCGTTACCGCTTTTTCCCGGCGAAGAACGGTTTGGGACAGGCCATTAGTGTGCGTAAGGCCATCCCTTTTAATTTTCAGCTCACTAATTAGAGCTTTCCGTTCAGATACTGAATTTTCATTCGCCTTTTGGAGCAAAAATGTGTGCCAGAAAGTTTTTCACTCCAATCTCGTTAAATAAAATCTAAACACACAAATGACAAAAAACATCGGAATATTCTCTCTGACCTCAGCTCTTGCGGTCGGAGTATTAGCGGCGCAAGACGCTATCGAAACATTGGCGACAGTTGACGTAATCGGCAGTAGTGAAAACGTCCTAGGGTTAACCGGATCTGGAGCCTTCATTGAGGCTGAAGATTACCAAAGGAAAGGGATCACAAATATTCAGCAAATTCTTCGAAAAGTCCCGGGTGTTTACATTCGAGAAGAAGACGGTTTCGGAAACTTTCCTAATATCTCGCTTCGCGGAGGTGATGGAACGCGCAATGAAAAGGTTACCGTCATGGAAGATGGGATCTTGACTGCACCTGCTGCTTATTCGGCGCCTGCTGCTTATTATTCGCCCCGTGCCGGCCGCATGTCGGGAATCGAGGTTTTGAAGGGATCAAGTCAAGTTAAATTCGGTCCTCACACAACTGGCGGCGTTATCAACTTCCTTTCCACGGAAATTCCATCGGAAGAGATTTTTTATACCCGTAATACCTATGGAACATATAACACGTTACTCTCGCATAATTATTATGGTGACACCGTTAGGATCGCGACAGGAACATTCGGTTATCTTTTAGAGCTTTTTCATCACTCCAGTGGCGGATTCCGCGACATTGATGCAGGCGGTGGGTTGTCCAGTTCTAACAATACCGGGTTCAAGCTTACCGAGCCCATGGTTAAACTTTTCTGGGAACCAGATTCAGCACTTCGCCAGCGCTTTGAATTCAAATATGGCTACCAAGATTTCAACTCAGATGAGTCTTATATTGGCCTCACGGAAGAAGATGTGCGAAACAATCCAAATCGGCGCTATTCGGCAACACGTTTCGATAATATGGCATCAGAACACCATCGCTCATACTTGAAGTATCGCGTGGAGCCTAGCGAAAATCTTAATATTGAATTTGCGTCATACTACAATCAGTTTTCCCGTAATTGGGCGAAGGTAGATGACATTGTAGGTGGAGCGAACTCAGTTCGTGGGGCCCTTGCGACTGGTAATGGATTAGACATTCTTCAAATGACCGTACCAGGTTCATTGATATTCCGAAATAATAACCGCGACTATTCTTCTTATGGTTATCAGTTTCAGGGCGATTACTCTTTTGCCTTTGGTAATGTAGAGCACTTCTTGCAATTTGGAGCGCGTTACCATCGTGACGATGTTCGCCGTTTCCAAAATGATGAGCAGATTAATCTAGGTGCAACTGGAGGTGTAACCGACCGTGTTGTGGGCGCTCCTGGAAGCCAGGGCAATCGTTACCAGCAAACTGATGCCCTCGCTTTTTGGGTCGAAGATGAAATTTCTGTCGGTAATTTGACCGTCAGCCCTGGCGTTCGTTATGAGCACCTTGACCAATCGTTCAACGACTTCAACAAAGATCAATCTGGTATCAGTTCCTTTGACTTGGTTTCTCCTGGGGTTGGTTTCAACTACGAGCTTGCCGGTTCTGGCGTAGCTTATGGAGGCGTATATCGTGGAATGTCAACTCCAGGACCTCGTTCCGCTGCTAAAAGTGGAGTCCTAGAAGAAGAGTCAATGGGCTACGAATTGGGCTATCGTTACCAGAGCCCAAAGGTAAGCTATGACTTTGCTGCTTTCTTCACTGACTTTGATAACCTGATTGCAACAGATGCCGGCCTTGGCGCTGTTGAGAATTCCAAAAATATTGGAGAAGCTGAAGTCTTCGGTTTGGAGGCTCAGGTTTCCTATGATCCTCTTGGTGAGAGTGGAGGCGAACTGTCGTTGCCCATGTATGTCAGTGCCACTTGGACTGATGCCACCTTGACTTCTACAATTACTGAAGGTGGAGGTGATGATATTTTTGCTGGAGCAACCGACGGTTCTCTAATACCTTACACGCCCAAATGGCAGTTGGCTGCTGGGGTTGCCCTCGCAAAAGGATCTTGGAGTCTTGCCTTGGATGCGACATTTGTCTCGGATGCTTTTGGAACCGCACAAAATGTTGATTCTCCAAGCCAGGACACCACCGGAGCTGGAGCTCGTGCTGGTAAGATTGATGAGCTGCTGCTCTTTGACCTGACTGGAACTTACGATATCAACGAGAATGTTACCTTACTCGCTGGAGTGAATAATCTCTTTGATGAGCGCGGGATCACTTCCCGACTCGCCCGTGGACCTCGCGCAAATATTGGTCGAAATGCCTTCTTAGGTTTCGAAGCCAAGTTCTAAAATTCTTCAATTGATATACATAACAAAAGGACTGTCTGGGATCAATTGAACCCGGACAGTCCTTTTGTTATCTTGGACGTTTGTCTGTTGTCTTCGATTGCTTCTAGGGGAAAGGCTTTTAAAGGCACTACTGCGGGGTTGACCGAATTGTCTTGTTAGAAGGAGGCAATTCTCTTATCGTAGCGCCTCCGATGAAGAAAAGCTTGTCAAAGATCCGAATCACCTTGAGCTGCTTGGTGGTTTCTGGCTCCAACCTCTTGGCTGCGGATCAAGCTACAGAAACAACTTCGGTCCCCGAGCCCTCTGCTATCTTAATTGGCGGGTTGTGTGGTATTTTTTTCCTGCTTTGGCGCCGCAAATGAGGGGATTGTCCGCTGGTGGAACTTTCGTTTCTTACTTGCATATCCAGTTAAACCCTGAGATTTCGCGCATCTCCCCAAGCGCCTGCGCCTTTGTGCCGAACGCTAATTGATACGCCATGGATACCCCTATGTTTGCCGACCTCGGCCTTCCTGATGTTCTACTTTCTGCCGTCCTCGACATGGGGTTTGAGAGTCCTTCGCCTATTCAAGCTAAGACTATTCCGCTCGCTCTGGAGGGAAAAGATCTCATTGGACTTTCTCAGACCGGTTCTGGGAAAACGGCAGCATTTGCGCTGCCGACTCTTGCCGCAATTGATGCGCATCTTGCTGAGCCTCAGACTTTAATCGTTTGCCCAACTCGTGAACTCGCAGTGCAGGTTTGCGAAGAGGTATTTCGTCTCGGTTGCAAAATTAAAGGGTTGCGAGCTCTTCCGGTTTATGGGGGTGCTCCTATTGATCGTCAATTAAAGGGACTTCGTAAAGGAGCCCATATCGTGGTTGGAACACCAGGTCGTTTGCTTGACCACTTAAAGCGCCGTAGCTTTGACCCACGAAATATTAAGACTGTGATTCTTGACGAGGCAGATCGCATGCTGGACATGGGTTTCCAAGAGGAGATGGAAGAGTTACTAGCGGCGCTACCAAAGGAGCGTCAAACGATGTTTTTTTCTGCGACGATGAATCGTCGCGTGAGCCGCTTGATTGATAATTTTGGGAAGAAGCCCGAGACCATTGAAATCGAGCGCAAGTCGCTTACGGTCGACGCAATTGATCAATCTTGTTACGAGGTTCGGCAGCGTTCAAAAGTGGAGGTGCTTTCTCGGTTGTTCGACATCGACCCTCCGCGACTTGCGTTGGTTTTCTGTAATACCAAACGATTGGTTGATGAGGTTACTGAGGGTTTGATGGCGAGGGGCTATGCTGCGGACCGTTTGCATGGAGACATGACTCAACAAATGCGTGAGCGAGTTTTGGCGAGGTTTCGCGAGAGTACGATTGAGGTTTTAATCGCGACCGATGTGGCAGCCCGTGGTTTGGATGTGGACGATATTGATTTGGTGGTGAATTACGAAATTCCTCATGATCCAGAGGATTACGTTCATAGGATTGGCCGGACGGGCCGAGCTGGGCGCTCGGGCCGTGCGGTCAGTTTTGTTTTTGGTCGAGATATCTACCGTCTTCAGACAATAGAGAAGTACACCCGCCAAAGTATTCGACGGGAAAGAGTGCCTAGTCAGGAGCAAGTCGAAGGTAAACGTGCGGATAAGCTCTTTCAGACAATCCAAGAGCGACTAGAGAGTGGAAAGCTTGGCGATTATCAAAGTTACCTCGATCGGTTGTTGGAACAGGGACACACCGCGACCGATATTGCCAATGCAGCTTTTACCTTGCTGCGTGAATCAACAACGCGGGAGGGTGAGTTCATCGCCGAAGACAAGCAGAAGGAGGCCTTTGCTAATGAAAAGCAGCGTTCGAGTTGGCGCGACGAAAAACGTGATCGAAAGGAGCGTCCCGAACGCGAACGCAAGTCGCGGCTGGAGCGAAATAATTCAAAGGGGATGGCTTGCTTATTCATGAACATTGGTAAAGCTCAGCATATCAAGCCTGGTGACATCGCCGGAATGATCTACCGCGAATGCAAGGTGCCGGATGGCTCGCTGGGCAAGATCACTATTTTCCCGAAGCATACCTTGGTGGATGTTAGTGAAGCGGTCTCTGGGGATGTCATTGATGGGCTCAAGAACGCGAAGCTTCGCGGGAGATCTTTCAAGGTCGACCGTGACCGACGGGGGTGAGAACCTGCTTTGGGCTTGCTGAAAAGCCAGAGAATGTCGTTAATCAACTTGCGATGAGTGATTCGAAGCAAGCTTCTGAAGAATCCGTTCAAGAGCGGATCACGCTTTCGAGCATCAATGATCTTTCTTTGCCAGTGCGGGCAATGGGTTTTGGAGCTCTTGGGGTTTTGGTGCTGATCTATTTTGTCTACCCAGCTTATCCATCCTTCGTTCACAAAACTCTCGCGACCTGGACTTGGGGGGCATGTAATCCAATTAGTAATTTTTTGCATGGTCGATTTGTGCCGTTGGCATTTGGAGTGATGATTTGGATGGCCTATCAGGGGACCAAGAAAATGGGGGCACAGCCCTCCTATGCGGGTCTTCCCATTCTCTTACTGGGTCTATTTTTTTTCCTGATATCGATGCGGACGATTCAACCACGATTGGCGTTAATTGGCGCTCCATTCGTAGTGATTGGATTCACCTATTATCTCTTCGGATTTCAGATCGCGAAGCATATCATTTTTCCGTCATTCTTTTTATGGTTTTCGGTTCCGGTTCCGGGACTCGAAGCGATCCTGACTGGGAACTTACAGGTCTTAATTACGAAGGCCTGCTATCATACCGGCATCTTTTTTGGTATGGATCTCGTCAATACTGGAGCTGATATTTATATTGGTGGAAGTAGCGTGAAAGTCGCCGAGGGCTGTAGTGGAATTCGGTCGTTAATGGCCCTCACTATGATCGCCGCGGTCTATGCTAACTACACCCAAAAGCCTCTTTGGAAAAAAGCCTTTCTATTTGTTCTAGCTCTTCCTTTGGCGATTGCTGGCAACTTCTTGCGGATCTTTACCATTCTGGTTTTGGCACAGTTTGGCTATGCTGATTTTGGGACGGGAACCTGGCATGACTGGGCGGGGCTGCTGATTTTCTTTCCCATTGCTCTCTCGGGTCTCTACTTGGCAGACTACCTCCTCAATTTTAAAGAAAAACGATCTAAGCGGGTTAAGAGAACGGTAAAAAAGTCACCCAAGGTAGTGAAGGAGAAAGCAACGTCATGAAGAAGCGACTAGTTATTCTGAGTTTGATCGTGACGGGATTTGCTGGAATCGTGCTTGTATTCCCGGAAAGCCCAGGAATGAAACCCTCTCGTCTTACCAAAAGCCTTCCCGAAACTGTAGGAAGTTGGACGGGCAAGCCCGAAGAGCCTGGTGCGGCCGAAAAAGAGAAGCTTGCTAAGGATACTGAATTCGAGCGAATGCGTTATGAGGATCAAGCTGGGCAACTGCCCTCAGTTCAGACTTCCATTGTTTTTTCTGGAAGAAATCTTAGCCAGAGTATCCACCAACCGGAAGTATGTCTTGATGCCCAAGGTTGGGAATTTATGGCGCAAAAGCGTCATGAGTGGAAGGGGCTTCTTCCCGGGGATGAGGTGTTACCGGTAAAGCAAATCTTGTGCCGGCGGGTGCTGTTTCGCAAAAACGAAGAAGGTGAATACGAGGACATCGTTCTCCCAAATGGAGAGAAGGCCTATATCTGGCGGGTTTTTTATTATACTTTCTTCGGGCACGAAACGATTGTTTCGGGCCATTACGAGCGCACTGCCGAGGATATTAAGGACCGGCTTCTTAAGGGGTATGACCAGCGATGGGCGTATGCCACATTTTCCTCTTTTGTGACCCAGAAGCATCGCGACCAAGGTTTGCGATTTGAATCGGGAGCCGGGCTTGATGAAATGCAAACGGAAGCCCACATCCAAACTTTTCTAAAGCTGCTCCTTCCAATCGTGGTTTCTGATCCGGGCGAGGGATACGATGAATCCTTGGCCAACGGGAAAAATATCGGGTCATGAACGTCAGGGGGGCAAAGCAGCACTTTTCGATTCAGGCTTTGCAGATTTGCGATGCCTTTTTGATCTGGCTTGGATTTGTGATCGCTTCGTTTGTGCGTGGGCCGATCAGAGAAGTTCTCGGGATGCCTTTAATCGCAGACGACGGGTTTAAAGGAACGGTTTGGATCATTTTTATCGTGGTGCCTTTGACACCGCTTGTGCTGGAACGTTTCGGATTTTATGATCGATTACTTTCAAGGAAGAGATTCCAAAGTAGTAGCATTCTTTTACGGGCCATGTTGGCCGTGGTTTTGATCATCGCGGTTATCGCGGTTTTTGGAAAATACTCTGGGACAAAGCGACTCGTTCTTGGCTCTGGTCTTCTGTTTAGCTCGGGGTTCTTATGGATTCGTAGTCGTTTGACTACCAAGTTCTTAAGGTCGAGAGCGGCTTCGGAGGGCTATTTGGAGCGAGTTGTTCTTGCGGGGACGCCTGAAGAGACAGGGTTGTTTCTCGAGGATCTTGAGTCCGAGATTCTGGAAACTTGGAAGATTGTGGCACACTTCGACCTTGAAACCAAAACTGTTGGGGAATTGGATGAGTTGATTAAACAAGAATCGATTCAGAGAGTCGTTTTCCTGACTGGGCATGCGGAATTTTCTCGTGTCGCACGAGCTGTTGAGACCTGCGAGTTACAGGGGGTGGAGGCTTGGATTGGGGCAACATTCTTGAGGGCCCAGGTTGCCCGACCGAGCTTCGATGCAGTGGGTGGGCGTCCAATGCTGGTCTTTCGTTCTACTCCTGAATTATCTTGGCAGCTTTTTGCCAAGAAGCTTGTCGATATGATAGGCGCGCTCGTTATTGTGACACTAACCTTTCCACTTTGGCTTGTGGCAATGATAGGAATCAAATTGGCTAGTCCTGGATCTCCTGTAATTTTTAGTCAGAACCGAGCGGGTCTTTATGGAAAATCTTTTCGGATCTACAAATTTCGAACAATGGTTCCAGATGCGGACCAAATGTTGGAAAAGATAAAGCAGGACCACGGAAACGAAGTGGATGGCCCGGCATTCAAGTTAGCTTCCGACCCAAGGATCTTTTCTTTTGGGAGATTTTTGCGCAAATATAGTATCGATGAGCTGCCTCAAATGATAAACGTGCTGAAGGGAGAGATGAGTTTAGTTGGCCCCCGTCCTCTGCCTCTGCATGAGATAGAGGCGATCAAAAAATCATCTCATCGTCGGCGCTTGAGCATGAAGCCCGGTGTTACCTGCCTCTGGCAAATCAGCGGTCGAAGTGATATCACAGATTTTGAAGAGTGGGTAAAACTTGACGTAGCCTATATTGATCGCTGGTCTTTGTGGGAGGATTTTCGAATTCTGATTAAGACCGTCCCTGCGGTTCTGTTTAGCAAAGGAGCAAAATGAATAGATTATCCAATTGGGCCCTCGGGTTATGCGCCGCATTTTTTGTCATTATTGCCGCCACTGGGATTGACTTGATCACGAGTCGCATCGGGGTTGGGCTGGTTGGTTTAGGAGTCGCATTGTGCATTGTCTCAATTTTGAGATTAGTTAACCCACCGCAGAGTAGTCGTCCTTGGCTCACTATTTTTTCGCTTTTAGGGGCAGGATATTTGGTGGGTCGTGCCCTAATGGGAGGCCCCGAGGGTTTGGCAGTTCATGATGTTGCTCTCGTTTTATCGGCTATTGGAATTTATCTCTCGGTTACTTCAACAGGGAGAGGAGTGAGAGGTTTTTGGATTATACTTTTGGCAATTTTGGTGGCATTAAATGTGGGACTCGCAATTTCTCAATCAGTTTTGGAGAGTCCCTTCTATTTTTGGCAACCAGGGGGTTCAGATGAAAGTCATGCCATTGGATTGTTCGCCCATTACAATGCTTTTGCCTCTTTCTTAAATGGCACTGTTTTCTTCTTTCTCTCGTATACTTTCTTCGGAAGGAATGTCGCAGCTCGCTGGGCGTGTGCCCTTCTAAGCTTGGGCCTGATCGTCACCCTTGTGATGAGTCAATCGCGCGGTGGATGGCTTTCGTTTGTGGTGGGAGGTTCGTTGTGGATGGTTCTTCTGATTTTGTTCTTGAAGCAACGGCGTAGTAAGTTGCTGGGCATTATTTCTATTGCGGTTGTTTTGCTTGGGGTTGGCGGAATTGTGAGCTCGGTTTGGGTGGTTCAAAGAATTACCGAGAAACGGGTTGAGAAGTATGAGGAAAATACCGGGCGTAAAGTCGAAGCCAAGGTCAGTGACGGTGGACGAGTGGCATTTCAGCAAATGGGATTTGAAATCTTTCTTGATTCTCCAGTTGTGGGTGGAGGCGCGCGTGCCTTTTCATACCGCGCGCTCGAAAAATGGGATCCGGACACTCTAGAACTCTGGATGGGAGACCCGGAATTTGCCCATAATGAATTTATTCAGCTCCTTTCTGATTACGGTCTTGTGGGGTTTGTTCTCGTCCTCGCTCTGTTGTTTATCCATGGGATTCTTGGAGTCATAAATCTTGTGAGCGAGGATGATCGTGACTCTGGACTTTCTATATGGCAGCTGGGTGCTGCTGGCGGTCTGGTAGCGATGCTCTGCCAGTCTTACTTCAGCTTTATCTTTCACTTTCCGGCATGTGTGGTTCTTTGCGCCTTCCAACTCGCGATTCTTGCAAGTCAATCCAAAGAGAAGCCCAAAAACCGACCAGTCTTTAGGTTCACCGAATTAGTGATTGGGATTGGGGGATTGGGTGTTGCGGCCGCTCTTGCATTCCTTGGAATAAATTTCTTCAAAGGATATCTGCTTTCCAAGGAGGCTGTTCAGAAGCTCATGGCGGCAGAATCAGTGGAAGATGTTTTTACGGGACTCGAAACATTGGAGAAAGCTGGTGACCGGTCGTGGGACCCAAAGTCTTTTGAGATTGTTGCCCGGCGTGCGATGTTGGAGGCCAATACCGCGCTGCAAGGCAACGATCCTGCTGTTGCTGAAAAATTTAACCTTCGGGCGAAAGCGGCTTTTGAGCGTTCACTTGAACTAAATCCAAATTTTTCTGCAGCTTTGGCTGGTCTCCCAAGAGTTGAAGATGCACTTGGCAATCATGCAGCAGCGGAGGAAGGCCACCAGAAGGCGATGAAGTTGATTTGGGCCAGAGAAATAAAATTGCGTCCTTATTTTCACGCTGCCAGAAGTTCATTTTTGCAGGCTTTAAAGTCCGATAATGATGCAATTGCTTTGGACCTGCTGCGTGAAGCAAAATCACGTATTTTGAAAAGGCGGGAAATCTTAGAGCCCAGACGGGAGTTAGATGAAGAGAAGGAGATCCGGGGGATCATTCAAGCTTGGCTTAATTATTATGAAGGTAGGGCGATTTTCCAGCGAGGAAATGACATTTGGATCAATGCCAAGCCCCGAAACCCTGAACTGGCCCTAGCTTTCCTTTTGGAGGCTCAAACCCGATATCAGCTTTCGGAGAAGCTTGTAAAAGGGAAAGATCCACGCTGGGAAAGGGAAGCGAAGCAGCTCAAATTCAGCGTGGAAACTCTGGAAGCCGCGCAATATCAGCCCGTAAAGCTGTCTGAGGAACAGATTGGGAATGCCATCGAGAAGGAAGCCGTCCTTGATTCTAATCCGACGACCCGTTAAGTCTTCTCGCAGATGACCTCTAATTTCGGCATGAAACTCTTTTCTGGCACGGCTCACCATGCACTCGCTGCCGACATCGCAACTTGTCTCGATTGCCCTCTAGCCGACGTGAGTGTCACCGCATTTCCTGATGGTGAGACCTTCGTAAAGATTAATGAGAACATCCGCGGGGAAGATGTCTACATCATCCAGCCGACTTGTCCGCCCACCAATCATAACCTTATGGAACTCATGATTATGGTTGATGCAGCCAAGCGGGCTAGCGCTGGTCGTATTAACGCAGTTATCCCGTTCTTCGGATACGCTCGTCAAGATCGCAAGGACCAGCCTCGCGTGCCTATCAGTGCTAAGTTAGTGGCTGATCTTCTCTCCGCCGCTGGGGTCGATCGTGTTGTCACTCTCGATCTCCACGCAGCCCAGATTCAGGGATTCTTCAATATCCCAGTTGATCATCTTTACGGAAAGCCCATCGTTATTCGCGAACTTCGTGCGCGATTTGGCGATAATTGTGAGAACCTGACTGTGGTCTCGCCTGATGTTGGTGGAGTAAAGATGGCCAGAGCCTACTCCGATGCCCTCGGTGCAAGGCTCGCGATTGTCGCAAAACACCGTGTTTCTGCCACTGAAGTCGAAGCCATGCAGGTTATTGGAGACGTCGAAGGTCGCGATGTTGTTCTGGTTGATGACATGACCGAAACTGCTGGAACGCTCTGTGCGGCCGCTGATATCTTGAAAGCACAGGGTGCAAAACGGATTTTTGCTGCCGTGACTCATGCTGTTATAGGAGAACTCGGGCACCAGCGTATCGAGGAATCCGCTATCGAGGAGGTGATCACCACCGATTCTACACCGGTCACTAAGCAGGGAAAAGTGACTCCTGTTTCTATTGCTGATCTTTTCGGTGAGGCCATTCAGCGCATTCATAATGGAAAATCGGTCACTTCTCTCTTTGACATTGACGCACCCTCCGTGTAACCAACCGCCCCGCGCGGCACTCACCGCTGAAAAATCAACCCATTCAAACCATGGCGAAGACCCAAACTCTTAAAGCTGAAACCCGCAGTCGCACCGGATCTGGTGTCCTCAAGCAAATGCGTCGTGAAGGCTACATTCCTTCCGTTGTTTACGGAAAGGGCTCCGAAAACATCAACATTAAGGTCAACACCAAGGCCCTTACCGATATGCTGGCTCACAGTGCCTCGGAAAGTATCCTCGTGGATCTTGAAATCGATGGCGGCCAATCTCGGACCGCGTTCCTTCAATCCACTCAGCACAATGCGCTCAGCGGCGCTTTAGTTCATGCTGATTTCTTGGCTGTGACCGAGGGAATGAAGATTAGTGCGACCATTCCTGTGGAAGTTCACGGCGAGCCTGCAGGTGTGAAAGCTGGCGGTATCGTAGAGCAGCTTATTCGCGATCTTGATATCTCTTGTTCTCCAAATGACCTACCTGAAAAAATCGATGTTAACATCGAGCATCTTGAAGTGGGTGATTCCATCACGATCGGAGACCTTGATATCCCAGAGGGTGTTGAGCCGACTCTCGCTGCTGACGTCCTCGTCGCGATTGTTAATGAGTCCCGAGTCACCAAATCTGCTGATGAGGAGGCCGAAGAAGAAACAGGCGAAGCTCCTGCCGAAGAGGCCGAAGCCGAGTAATCTTTATCTATCGACCATTTCAAAATGCCCGGTGCTGTATGGCCCGGGCGTTTTTCTTTGGCGGTTGTTTAGACATTCACTAGTCTCTCCATCGTGAGCCTTAAATGCATTGTTGGCCTCGGGAATCCGGGTGATAGATACTTGAATACCCGCCACAATATCGGGTTTCGGGTTCTTGATCTTCTTGCAGGTCGAAATGGACAGAAATTTCGGCTCGAAAACAAGTGGGAATCGCGGACCTGTAAAGTGGGCGAAATTCTGTTGGTTCAACCTTTAACTTACATGAATGAAAGTGGTCGCGCGATTAGCTCGCTGGCCCGATTTTTCCGTTGGGAGCCGGAGGAAATCCTCGTTGTTTTCGATGATATTTCCCTGCCGCTTGGCAACCTTCGTTTTCGTATGAGTGGCGGGCACGGCGGGCATAATGGCGTCCGCTCACTCCTTGCCCACCTCCCAACTGATAAATTTCCCCGACTAAAATTGGGTATTAGTGGTGCTACAGGAGAGCAACTTGTGGGGCATGTCCTAGGTGACTTTGCGGTCAGCGAGCGCGAACTCGTTGAAAACACGCTTGCAAGAGCTGCCGATGCTGTTCAGCTTGCGGCTACCAGCGGGCTTGAAAGGGCCTCAAACGAGTTCAATACCAGAATTCCCAAAAAACCGAAAAGACCAACGGAAGAAGATGAATCGTAAGTATGAAGGCCTGATTGTGCTAAACGCCCAGGGGACCGAGACCAGCATTGATGATCTAGTGAGCAATGTATCAAAAGAGCTCGAAGAAGAAGGTGCCAAGCTTGATGAGATCAAGCAACTTGGCCGCAAAAAGTTTGCCTACAACGCACGGAAGCTTGATGGAGGCCACTATGTGAACTATGTTTTCGAAGCTGACGGTGATGTGATTGGAAAAATCAAAGATCGCCTCAGCCTCAATAATTCGGTGCATCTACAGCATTTCCAACGCCTTTCTTAAAGCTCAAGCTCTCTAATCCCTATGGCCAACGTCAATAAAGTCATGCTACTCGGGAATATCACCCGGGATCTAGAAGTTCGCTATACTCCCAAGGGAACCGCAGTTTGTGATCTCGGTATGGCGGTGAACCGGATCCGGACCGGCGATAATGGAGAGCGAATTGAGGAAGTCACTTACGTTGATGTTACCCTCTGGGGGCGTCAGGCCGAGCTTGCTGGACAATACCTGAGCAAAGGCCGTTCGGTCTTCATCGAAGGTCGCCTCCAGCTTGATCAGTGGGATGACAAGCAAACTGGTCAGAAGCGTTCTCGTTTGCGCGTTGTTGGCGAGAATATGCAGTTCATCGGTGGCCAAGGTGGCAGCGGAAGCAATCAAAGCGGCAGCGGAGCTCCTCGTCAGCAGGCGGCTCCTTCTGATCAACAGCAGTCGCCTCCTCAGTCTGATCAAGGTGGAGCTGCCGCTGCAGAAAGTTTTGACAACGATGAAGACGATATTCCGTTTTAAGATCCTGAAGATTTGCAAAACACTCTTTTAAGAAGTCACCCATAAACGGGTGGCTTTTTGTTGGGCCTGAGTCACATCGACGTCATTCCGAGTTTTGCACCCTTATGCTGACGGCAAACTCAAGAAGATTGCTATTGCTTTAGAAGCTGGCGCTCTATTCCGGCTTTTGCCAGGGGATCGACCCTCCTCGCTGGATGTGGCCGCGCATGGCTGCAGCTAAGTCTCGGAAAACCGGACCTTGGCGTTCGGTAAGATCGGTGGTTTCAAGGGGATCTTTTTGGAGATCAAAAAGTTCCCAAGGGCTCATGGGAGAGTTCTTGACCAACTTCCATTTTCCACGCTTCATGGCCCAGGAAACTTCTCCCATATAGCGGAGATTTCCTTCACGGCGGGTAAAGAAAAGATCGCGTTCCTTGGCTACTTGCATTCCCGTCTTAAGGAGTGGGAGAAAGGATTTCCCATCGAGGCCTTCGGTGCTCTTTGCTCCAGCCGCTGCCATGGCGGTTGGGAAAATATCCATGGTAATGGCTGTGAAGTCGGTAGTTGCTGGCTTGATAACACCGGGCCAGACTGCACAAGCGGGGACGCGGATTCCACCTTCGTACATATCTTGTTTTCCTCCGCGTAGGTTTCCACAGTTCCCCCCGACGTTGAGTTGCCCTCCGTTGTCGGAGACAAAGAAGATTAGAGTGTCCTCCCATTGTCCGTTTTGTTTGAGGCCGGCGATAATCTTACCGATACTGTCATCCATGTGTTCAATGAGAGCAACAAGTTTGGCCCGTTTATCACCAATCCCTTCCTCGCGTGCTTGCACTTTTTTCAACCAATCTTTGGGTGGCTGGATCGGGGTATGAGGCGCATTATAAGCAAGATAGAGAAAGAATGGGGCATCTGACTTTCCCTTCGCTTCGGATGCAAGGTAGTCGATAGTCCAGTCGGTGAATATGTCGGTAGCGTGTCCTTCGGGATCGACATTTTCTTTATTGAGGCGCATATAGTGTTGTCCGTGGCGACGGTGCTTGAAGTAGTCGTCCATCATGTCCCCGAGGAAGCCGTGGAAGTGATCAAAGCCTCGCGTGTTTGGGTGGGCTTCTTCATCGAGTCCGAGGTGCCATTTTCCAATTGCTGCGGTTCGATAGCCCTCTTTCTTGAGTGTTTGTGGCAAAAGAGTTGCGGAAGGGGAAAGATATCCCCAGTTGTCCTTGGGGTAGGTGCGGATTACTCCGGGAACACCAACAAGTTCTTGGTATTTTCCGGAAAGAAGAGCGGCACGAGTAGGCGAGCAAACTGGGCAATTAGCATAGAAATTAGTGAAGCGCAGGCCGCTCGCCATGAGTGAATCGAGATGCGGGCTCTTCAGGTCCTTAGCCCCGTAGCAAGAAAGGTCTCCATATCCAAGGTCGTCAGCTACGATCACGAGAATATTTGGTTTCGTGGAGGCCCATGAGTTTATGCTGAGAAGTAGGAGAAATAGAAGGGGCACACGCATGCTTTATTCATTATAGTTCTTCGTTGAGAAACCCAAGATAAAGTCTCTCGCTAAGAAAAAAAGCTGCTTACTCCGGGGTGGGAGCTTGCAGCTTAGTATTTAAAAGAGTGTATTTTTGGCTTTAGCTATTGGTGATCGGCGGGTCCTACGAGCTCGACGAAATTACCGTCGGGGTCCTTCACCACTGTAAGGGCCACTTTTCCTCCTGGGATGATAGCTGGGCCTTTGGCGAGGACTTTAACACCGGCTTTTTTAAGGCGTTCAAGAGCGGTCTTGGTGCTGTTTACGTGAATGGTCAAGTAGCTGAAGCCAAGGCTGCTTGTGATGTAGGTTTGGTCGCTCATTTTGCTTTTGTCCATGGCGGACTGCATGAGTTTGATTGTGGTAGCACCGTTGCCTTTGCCGAGGGAGAGTTTTTTGATGACGATTTCTTCGCCGGCGCTGAGGCCTGAATCACGAGTCACGTCTTTGGCGGCAGTGAATTCTCCGGTGGAGTTGAAGCCGATGGCCTCGGTGTAGAATTTCATCGATTTGTCGAGGTCGCTTACGACGATACCGAGATCGATGGTAGCGGTACGGAATTCGGATTCGTCAGCGGATGCGAGTGAGACAAAGAACGAAAAGATGGCGAAGAGATGAATTGGTAGTTTCATGAGGGATATTGATGAGGGAATTAAGCTGAGGTGACCAGCCAGAATGCTAGAGTTTTATCTTATGAAAGCTTATGCTGCCTCCAGCATGTTAAAACTACCTTACTTTGGCTTTTTAGTCCCAGATCTTTATAACTTCAGATGCTTCTTGTTTTCTACCGAGTTAGGTCTTCAACACTCACGATGTTTTTAAGGCTCAATTGGTTCTTTCAGAGCTGGTGTGCTTGGCCAGAAGCATACTCGTAATCACGAGGGATCCTCCTGCGATGAGGCCCCATCCGGGTGATTCTGTTTTGAGGAGAACGAGGGCTTCGAGAACGCCGCAGACTGGAATTAAAAATCGATAACTCGCCAAGAGGTTGACAGGGAAGATGGTGGAGAGATGATTCCAAATACTGAAGGCTGTTGCAGAGACAAATGCGAGCCAGAAAGTGGCCAGAATGGCCGAGAGATCGAACATTTTTCCAATATCCCTGAGGGCCTGCCCACCAATCAAGGTCAGTCCAATTCCTCCTAGTAGGAGCGAGAGTCCGGTTGCATTGATGGCCGACATGGTGGGTTTGATTTTAGCAAAAATAATGAGAGCGATCGCTCCGCTGGCGGTAGCGGTAAGCATGAAGAAGGCTCCAAGGATGGGATTTCCAGCTCCAGCGCCTGGCTTATAAATGGCCAAGACTACACCTAGACCACCAAGCACGAGACCAAACCACTGAGTTGGAGAGGGCCAAGGGGTTTTTTGAATCAAAGGAGCAAGAATCATCCACCAGAAACTTCCAGTTGCGACTAGAAGAGCGGTGAGGCTAGCGCTCGAAGCTGAGACTGCTTGATAGAAGAATACGTATTGAATGAAGGTCTGAGCGAGAGCGAATCCTGCGATGAGTTTCCAGGACGTGACGCGAAGCTCATTTTTAAGGTTTTCCCCAAAGATAAGGAGGCCGACTCCAGAAAGGCAGAAGCGCACGCCTGCAAAGAGGAAGATAAAGGAAAGGGATCTTTGTAATCCTTGGATGTCCCAATTTTGGTAGACTGTTTTGATCGCGGGAAAGGCGCTTCCCCAAAGCAGCGAGCAAACTATTACTGGCAGAAGTGGGCTTTTGAAGAAGAACATGGAAGAGTGATCGGTAGTAACGGAGGACTCACGCATGTTTAGGAAGGAAGATGAATCCGATCTAATGGGCTGCCAGAAAATTCTCGCTATTAATCACTGAGATTTCTAAATCAGCTGAGTGAGGATTAAGGGAATACTTTCTTTCGCGACTCTTTTTATTGTTAATCTAACATGCCTGCTGCGTGGCCAGAACGCGCCTCGTCTGGAACTGACGATGAAAGGTGATTCAATGACTTTTCAGCTCAAATCGTTTGATCTATCCGAGAGCTGGCTATTACAACTATCGGCCGATGGCGTAAACTGGTCAGACCTGGTTCCTCTTGAGAGTAGTCAGGATATTTTGGGTTTTGGGGTTAAAGCTGATCGTATTACTTTGGGGATAGGGAACTTTGAAAAGGCGTTTTTCAGGGCTAAAAAATTCTCTCGGCACGAAGAAGTGAAGCAAAAGTATCTGGCTGCGCTAGCTAGATGGAACGAATCTAATTATACGAGCTATAGCTATTCGGTTAATTCAAACCAAGGAATGATAAGCTATGAGGCTCGTTATACGGTGACCGATGGTGAGGTGACAGAGGTGAGAACAATTTTGGCGTGGCCACCCTTTTTCGAACCTCCTCCTAGCAGGACGATTGAGGATTGGTTTGCGACGGTTGCTTCAGCGATTGATCAAAATGCGGTCGTCATTGATATCGATTGGAATTCGGAATTGGGCTATCCGGAATCAGGTTATATCGATATTAGTAAAATGATCGCGGATGAGGAGCGAGGGTGGAGGATCAGTGAAATAATTCCTTTGGAGTGAAGCGGGCAAAAGATTTCTGGGTGTTCGCGAGAGCCTGAAGATGAAGGACCACTGCCTCTAGGCTCTGGTCAAGGGTTGAGGTCCCAGCCGTTACTCCAATCTTGCGGATCCCATCGAGCCACTCGGGTCTGATATCATTTGGTTCTTCGATGTGGTAGGATTTGCATCCCAGTTTAAGAGCGGTGCGGGCAAGTTGTGCGGTGTTGTTGGAGTTTTTCCCTCCAATTGCAAAAATGAGTTCGGCGGAGTGACAGAGTTCGTGAAGTGCGGTCTGACGATCTTTGGTGGGTGAGCAGACCGTGTCGAAGTAAACCACTTCCACCTCTGGTCGTTGCTTGCGAACTTCATTTACAAGTGCACGAATACGGTCGATGGGCTGGGTGGTTTGTGAGATAATGCCGATGCGTTCGACATGTGGAATGGTCGCGATGTCATCGGGATGAAGAATGACCCGGGCCTTTGGAAAATCTCCTTGAAGACCGCGAACTTCGACGTGTCCTTCCTTCCCAATGATGACAGGTTGAAATCCCTTGGCGACAAGTTTGTTCAGCTTGGCGTGTGCGACTTTGACGAGCGGGCAGGTGGTGTCGGTGACCTGATATCCGGCATTGGCCCAACGCTTACGGTCACGATCAGCGGCGCCGTGTGCGGTGATGATGACCTGCTTGGTGGGAGCTTGCGATTTTTCGAGTGGCGCAGTTCTTGCACCTTTGGCAGCGAGCCGAGATTTAACGGTCGGGTTGTGGGCAAGTTGCCCTAGAATGGTGGCAGAGTTTTTTTGGAGAAGTGCCTCGGTAGCCTCGATGGCCTGTCGGACGCCGAAACACATACCGGTGTGTTTTGCGATGAGAATTTCGTAGGGTGGTGCGAGGATGCTCTTCATTTCGCCTCAAAACTGATTCACCTCTATGAAGAGAGTGTGAAGGAGGGGAGGAAAATGTGTGAAATGGGCGCTATTGTTCAGCTAGAGCGCTGCTGAGGAGGTGATAGGCGTTGGGTGAGTAGCCTGATTTTTTGAGGATTTCGAGATCGTTTTTTGCCAGGGTTTTGTTCCCCATGAGGGCGTGGATGAGGCCGCGGTCAGCAATGAGAGTGAAGTCGGGGCGTTCCGGGTTGATGCGGGGAGCGATCTCGACAAGGGCTTTACGAAGGTCGGCTTGAGCGGCTTCCTTCCTCTTAAGGATAAGAGAGGCGCGGGCGCGCCGAATGAGCCAGGACGAGCGGAATCGCGAAGAGGAAAGTTCTTTCTCGATAATGGGAAGGACAGCTTTGGTCTGGCCAGCGGTGAGGGCAGCATCGATCCAATTATTACGGACTACGATTGACTTCGTACGATTCAGCGATTTTTTTAAGATGGTGGCGGCCTCGTTAGGACGTTGAAGTTTGAGCAGTAACCCGGCGTGGAAGAGGTCGAGCGCGGGGTCCTCGCTGGGACGGATGAGATGAAGCGTGTCACATTGTGAGCTGGCTTGTTCGAAGAGTCCTAGCTTAGCGTTATAGCTTGCGAGAAGGTAGTGAGCTTCAAATTTTTCTTCCTTGGTTTTCGCAAATTTCTGATATCTCGAAATGAGAGCCTTGGCCCTCGTATTGGTCTCGTAAAGTTGGACAAGAGCGACGAGGGCGTGGCGGTTGTGGGGCTCGATCTTGAGAGCTGACTCGAGATCCTCGATAGCGTGGGCTTTTTGCTGAAGGGCGCGAAACTCGGTCCCTCGTTGGTAATAGAGATCGGCGGTGGGCTTGGCTTCGATTCTCGCCGTTAGTGCCTTGATCGTCTCGGAGATATCGGTGTGCGCTAATACAAAAAAGGGCGTAAAGGCGAGGATGAGTAAAAGAAGGCGCGAGCAGAGCATGACTACTTCTTGAGGAGAAACCGGGGATGGAGAGTGAAGTCGGAACTGCCAATCTTCGCGTTGTGCCCTTCAATCGCTAGGACGTTCTTTTGTCCGGGCTTTAGGATCTTTGAGATTCCTTTAAGCGGAAAGTATTCGAAGCCTGCAGCTTCGTGGGTGGTGAAGCCGTCTGCCTCTTTGCCTTGTTTCTTGCCAACTCCCTGACGGTAGACTTCGTGACCATTAAGATAGGCAATAAAGGCGTCATCGTAGGAAATATGAAGACCAAGTTTTTCGAGATTGGCTTTTTGGGGGAGTTTAAATTCCTTGCGGATGTAAATCGTGGTGAACTTCCCACCCATTTCAATTTGTGTGGTGTCATCGTTATCACCGTAACCGAAACCAGCTTTGCCAGTTTTCCAGTCGGAGACATCGTAATCGGACGCTGCCCAATCAGTTACATTACCTGATGGATGAGAGCCTGCGAGGTAGGACCAAGTTGCATTCTTATCGATGAGCGCGGTGAAGTTATGGGGAGTAGTGGGACTAGTTGGCGTCTTCTGATTTTTCTTCAATGGTTGATGTTGCCAGGGGTTTTCGACGACGGCGTGGGTGACTTCTCCGCTTTTCTTGATGGCGAAGGTGTCACGAATGACACCGTCGGAATTGAGCATTTCTCCCTTGATAGTGTCATCGGCGATTGTGATGAGGCAGGAGCCATGATCGAGCATGATACGACGCATGACCGGGTGGGTGCCAGAGCGTCGGTTACTGGTGCCGCCATGACCTGTAACAATGGAGACGTGGCCGTTGTTTGGCTTCAGCCCCTCGCTCTTGCGGTAGGCTCCGTCGCTTGCGGGGTCTCCGTCGCCATCGTCGAGGATGACTCCTTTGGCGACCGAGGGAGTTTGATAGGCTCCGTCAATGAGCATGGAGCGCTCGTAAATGTGGGAGTGTCCGGTGAAAACAAGGTCTACACCGCCACTTTCGAGAATGGGCATGATATGCTCGCGCATTTCGACGAGCTGGCCTTCGCTATCTGAATCGTGTGATCCTTTGGTGTAAGGAGGATGGTGAAAGAAGGCGACCAGGAAGTTTGCCTTGGTTTTCTCTAAGTCGGCCTTGAGCCACTGAGCCATTTCGCCGGTAGGGCGGCGATCGAGGTCGTGAGAGTCGAGGCAAATAAAGTGGACCTTGCCCCAGTCGAAGGAGTAGAAGGCTTCCTTCCCCGATGGAAGACCTCCAGCTTCGGCTTTGGTGGGGCTGATGAAGGCATCGTAAAATGGTCCGATACCGGTTGCGCCTTTTGAAGTGCGGCCCTCGTGGTTACCCATTGAACCCCAGCAAACGGTGTTACGGAGAGTGGGCTCATACATTTTAAAAAAACGGTCGCTGAATTCCTTATTGGTTCCGGAACCATAAGCCATATCCCCAACGTGAAGGTAAAGGTCGATGGGACGTCCCTTCTTGGCGGTGTGCTGGACCATCGAAGTATGGACCTGGGCTTGAGCCTTACCTCCAGTACCGGAGTCACCAACGACCCAGAAGTAAACCGGAGTATCTGATCCGGGAACAGGGTTGGTTTTGAAACGATAGGATGGGTCGGCTGGGGTCAGGCGTTTGTCTCCGTCGAAAATTGCATAGTAGTAAATGGTAAGTGGCTTTAGCCCCGTGGGGGTGGCTTCGAATTGGAGGGTGTCGATCGGTGCGTCCTTGAAGATTGGATTTACTTTATCGATTGATGGGTGTTTTCGAGTGATAATTTTTTCTGCAGGAACCTCCGAGGAAAGGCGGTCGATGGTTGTTCCAAAAACGACTCTTGGCTTCATATCCGTGCGGGACCGCCAAACGATATTCATAGAGTTATCCGTTGCCAATTGGACGTAGGGTTGGCGGGAGAATTCTTCGATGATGGCGGCAGAAATGAAGAGAGAGCTTAAAAAAAGAAAAATGAGGGGTTTCATGTGCGAAGAGCTGGAGGTTGAGAACTTTTCAGAATTTCGCAATCAAGATTGTAAGTTTGACGGAATAGTAGGAGTGGGAGTATGCAGAAGTCCGTATGAAACTTTTATTACTCCCGTCCTTAGTGATTTGTGCCCTCGCCTTGAGTTCTTGTGGTTTACTTCGTTCTGCTACGCAAATGCCGATTCGAACCTTGCAAGGAGTTGGGAGAGCGGTCGGCGTCGGGTTGGAACAGAGTGAGGTTTTGGGCAAGGAGAAATCTGCGACCCCGACAAAGTGGAAGGCTCTCCGGGGAGATTAATTTGATAGGCAGACACGCCTAAAAGGTTTGATCCTCCGTAGGAGCGTTGACGTCTCTTCTCATTGCCTTACCGGTGGGGTAGGAAGTCTGGTCATTTTTGCTCCAGCGGAACTTTGCTTTACGAGTGGGATTCAGATTCTTTTGGGGCCGCCACTGATGATTTCGTTGCGGGTTCCTTTCTCGTAGGTTTTGAAGTTCTCGAGGAAAAGATCAGCGAGCTTGCGAGCGCTGGTATCGAAGGCGGTTTGGTCGGCCCAGCTGTTGCGGGGAACGAGAATGTCTGAGGGAACTTCCGGAACTTCGGTGACGGTTTGAAATCCAAAAACGGGGTCGATTTTGGCCGGAGCTTGCGCGAGTTCACCATTGCAGATTGCTTCTACGATGGCGCGAGAATACTTGAGCTTGATGCGTTCTCCGGAACCGTATCCGCCTTTGATCCAGCCAGTGTTCACGAGCCAGACGTTGACCTCATGGTCCTTCATTTTCTTGGCGAGAAGCTCGGCGTAGCGGGAAGGGTGAAGCACGAGGAATGGCGCACCGAAGCAAGCCGAGAAAGTGGCTGTTGGTTCGGTGACACCCATCTCGGTGCCGGCAACCTTGGCAGTGTAGCCAGAAATGAAGTGATACATAGCTTGCTCTTCGCTAAGCTTGGCAACGGGTGGAAGAACGCCGAAGGCATCGCAAGTGAGAAATATGATATCGGTCGGATGTCCTGCGATACAGGGAACAAGAGCATTGTCGATGAACTCGATAGGGTAAGCTCCGCGGGTGTTTTGGGTGAGTGAAGTGTCGTGGAAATCGACATTATAATCTTCGTCATGCACCACATTTTCGAGGACAGCACCATAGTGCAGCGCGTTGTAAATATCCGGCTCGGTTTCCTTGGAAAGATCGATCGCTTTTGCGTAGCAGCCACCCTCGATGTTGAAGACTCCGGTGTCGGTCCAGACGTGCTCGTCGTCTCCGACGAGCTTGCGGGTGGGGTCGGCGGATAGGGTGGTTTTACCGGTGCCGGAAAGGCCGAAAAGGATGGTCGAGCGATTAGTCTTGGGGCAAGCAGTGGCTGAGCAGTGCATCGAGAGGTGTCCCTTCATCGGCATGAGGTAGTGCATCAGGGTGAAGACTCCTTTCTTCATTTCGCCGGCGTATTCGGTTCCCAAAATGACCATTTCTTTTTCCTCGAAGCAGACGTCGATGGAGGTCTTGGAGGTCATGCCTTCGGTGAGGCGGTTAGCTGGGAATTGGCCCGCGTTGTAGATGGTGAAATCAGGCTCGCCGAAGTTGGCTAATTCCTCCTTGGAGGGATTGATGAGCATGATCTGCATGAAAAGCGCGTGGTAAGGGCGAGTGCAGATGACGCGGACCTTGATGCGGTTGTCGGGATCCCATCCGGCGAAGGCGTCGATGACGTAAATCTGCTGGCGGGTATTGAGATAGTCTTTGGCACGCTCGCGGTTGATCTCGAAGGTGTGCTCACCGATGGGCATGTTGATATCGCCCCACCAGACGTGATTTGTGGCGGCGGCGTTTTCGGTGATTCGTTTATCGCTGGGCGAACGGCCAGTTTTTTCACCGGAGTAGGCAATGAGCGCACCGAAAGCCGAAAGGCTGGTGGACGGTTCGTAGCGGATTGCGTCCATGTAAAGCCGCGAAGTGGCAGGATTACGGATGATATTTTTGGCTTCGATACCGAGGTGGGAAAGATCGACGGTTTTCACAGGGCGACCCTAACATAAACCATGCCAGAGTGAACACTTGTGAAAAATGTGAGGGGAAAAGGCGAGAGAGATATAGATTTTAGGGAATTTGATGGCTTCTTTAGACAAGGAGGGGCACTAAAGGTCTCAGGTTTACCTCAGTGAGGGTCATGACTTAGGATTTATTAGGCATCCACGATGGCGAACTTGAGTTCGGCGCTGGAGACGACCTGACCGTTTACGGTGCAGGAGGCGATGGCGGTGCCAATGGAACGACGGAAGCTGAGAATTTCGGCGTCGATGAAGAGGGTGTCACCAGGCACCACCGGCTTGCGGAATTTGACTTTGTCGGCGCTCAAAAAGTAGCCAATTTTATTAGCGTTGTCTGGCATGCGCATGATGAGGATGGAAGCAGTTTGGGCCATCGCCTCAAGCTGGAGAACGCCGGGCATGACAGGGTGTCCTGGAAAGTGCCCTTGGAAAAAGTCCTCGTTCATAGTAACGTTCTTGATGGCGGTACACTTCATTTCAGATGAGAAGCCAGTGACGCGATCGATGAGGAGGAAAGGGTAGCGGTGGGGGAGGATTTTGAGAATTTCGGTGATGTCGAGGACAGCTTCGGCCTGCGGAAGTTCGACGGGGGGAACCATGGCACGCATGGCGGCATAGTTTTTGCGAAGGGCTTTTGCGGCTTCAGTGTTGGGTCCATGGCCAGGTTTGACGGCGATGACGTGGCCTGTGAACTTTCGTCCGGAGAGCATGAGGTCACCGATGAGGTCAAGGGCCTTGTGGCGTGCGAACTCGTTGTCGAAGCGCATCGGTTCCTTGGACATGATCTCTTCGCCGCGGACGACGACGGCGTTTTCGAGTGAGCCACCTTTAATTAGTCCTTTATCGAGGAGAGGCTTGATGTCTTCGTAAAAGGTGAAGGTGCGGGCGGGGGCGATTTCACTTTCGTAAAGCTCGGGTGTGACAACCGTGGAGAAGTATTGCACGAATCGTCCGTCTTTACCGACGTTGGTGACGGAGATGCGAAATTGCTTGTCGGGAACGATGGTGATGAGAGATCCGTCGCCGGTTTCGAGATGAATGGGTTCACGGATTTCCCAGATTTTACGTGGGGTGGATTGTTCCAATAGACCGGCTTTCTGGATAAGCTCGACGTAAGGGCGGGAGGATCCATCACCGATGGGGGGTTCGTTGGAGTCCATCTCAACTAGGGCGTTGTCGACTCCCATCCCGACAAGTGCGGAGAGGACGTGCTCGACGGTGTGAACGCGGACGGAGCCTTCGGCAAGGGTGGTAGCGCGCTCGACGGTCTGCACTTTGGAGACACAAGCATCAATGAAGGGCTTGTCGGGTAGGTCGACTCGCCGGAATTTAAAGCCGTGGCCCTCAGGAGCAGGCTTCAGGGTGAGGGTGACTTTTTCTCCTGTGTGAAGTGAGGTTCCTTCGAGGGTTGCTTCGGATGCCAGCGTGTGCTCCATGTGGGACATGGGCGCTTTTTAGACTGGAAGGGAATTTTGAAAAGGGATTTTATGCAGAGGTGAGTTTAAGAATTGCGGCACGAACGGATTTCGAGATTCTTAAGGAGTGCGAGGAGTGGCTTATTGTGGACAAGCCAGCGCCCTTGATCATGCACCCAACGGGCAAGAGTGACGAGGTGACTTTGTTGGGAGTTTTAAAAGAGGCGGTGCCGGAAGTGGAATTCTTTTTTGTTAATCGATTGGACCGGGAAACGAGTGGCTGTGTTTTAGTGGCTAAAAGTTCGTTGGTGGCGCGGAAATTGGGAAAGATGGTGGGGCGAAGAGAAATTAAAAAGAGTTATCAAGCAATTGTCCGTGGTTGGCCGGATTGGGAAGAGATTTGTGTGACTGAGCCGATCCGACGGAAAGGAGAATTTGAGAAGAGCGAGGTTTGGGTGAGGCAGGCGGTGCATCCGGAGGGGAAGGCGAGTGAGACGAGCTTTCGACTCGAAAGGATATTTAAGAATGGAGGGGATCGATTTGCCATGATTACTTGTAGACCTCGAACAGGTCGGACTCATCAAATAAGAGTGCATTTGGAGTATCTTGGGTATCCGATTGTTGGGGATAAGATTTATAGTGATCAAGGTCGGGCGTATTTAGAGTTTTTAAAGGAGGGATGGACAGCTGAGTTGTTGGAGCGGATGCGGCTGGATCGCCAGGCCTTGCACGCAAAAAGGATGGAATTTGAATGGAAGGGGAAGGTGATCGAGGCTCAAAGCTTGTTTCCGAATGAGTTGAAGTCCTTTTGTATTGCCTGAATGAAGCAGTCCGAGTTGATTCCCGGCATGGCCAAATTATCTGAAGTGGTTGGATTCCTTGAAAAAGAGCTCAATACGGAGGGGGTTCCTGATTACCCGGGCGCTTACAATGGTCTGCAGCTTCAGAATGGGGGTGAGGTTCGGCGGGTGGCTTGCGCGGTGGATGCTAGTCAACCGGTCATCGAAAAGGCGGTTGCAAAAGGAGCCGATCTTTTGGTGGTTCATCATGGAATGTTTTGGCAGGGAGTCAGGATGTTGACGGGTTCGGCCCATACTAAGCTTAAGATCGCGATGGATTCCGGTTTGGCAATATACAGCAGTCATATTCCGCTCGATATCCATCCGGAGCTTGGGAATAACGTTAGATTGTCCCGGGAGTTGGGTCTTGGTGATGGCGAACCGTTTTTTGACTGGAAAGGAATCTTTTTGGGGAGGCGAGCAAATTATAAAGGGAATCTGGGACTTTTAAGGAAAACCCTTGAGCTCGCCGTCGGTGGCCCGGCCCTTTTACGCGGGGATGAGACTACTCCCGCTGGTTTGGTCGGAATTATCACGGGAGGTGCAGGTAGTGAAATTGAAGCGATGGTTAAGGAAGGAATTGATACCTTTGTTACCGGGGAAGGCCCTCATTGGAGTCATTCTCTTGCAGAGGAGCTTGGCCTAAACGTTCTATATGCTGGGCATTACGCGACTGAAACCTTTGGAGTGAAAGCGCTCGGTCAGCTTCTAAATGACCAATTTTGCTTAGATTGGAGTTTCGTAGATCACCCATCCGGTTTATAAAATCGAAATATTTTAATAAATCAGGATAATTAAGAATAGTTTTGCAGATCCGTTGCGTACACTCATTTAAAGGGGCTTGCTGATAAAATTGACGAACGAGTCTCATGCAAAGTGAAAAAAAACCTTGCGGTCCTTTGGTTAGAACGGTAATTTGCCCGCCAGTGACGCGGGTATAGCTTAATGGTAAAGCTCCAGCCTTCCAAGCTG
>DIHU01000258.1:9806-10630 GCA_002420315.1 Akkermansiaceae bacterium UBA5688 | reverse complement strand
GTAAAGCTCCAGCCTTCCAAGCTGATTATGAGGGTTCGATTCCCTCTACCCGCTCCAGATAGCCCTAGTTAATAGGGTTTACTCAGAAATTAGATCTAAAAATTCATGAAAAATACGCTGAAATTCGCACTTACGGCAGTGCTCCTGTCCGTTGCATCCTTTGCATCGGCAAACATCGCTGATTCCGTCAAACTTAGCAAAGCTGTGAAGACTGCAGTGACTGCTGACTCGAGTAAAGTTCTCGAGATTGTTGCTGCAAATATTGCTGCCAACGAGTCTTGCGCTTGTGAGATCGTTAAGGCTGCTATCGTTGCATCGGACGCAGATAAGAAATTGGTTGCTGAAATTGTGAATACAGCAATTCTTGCCGCTCCCTCTCAGATTCGCGTCATTACCCAGTGCGCTATGGCCACTGCTCCTGATGCCGTTTCAAACATTCAGGCAGTTGTTGAGAGATATGATTCCGCCGGTGGCCAGAGTGACTCTGCGAAAGCCGGGCTGGCTGACGAAAAGGGTGTAATTTCTCCTCCGGAAGCTGATGGGCCGAATCCACTCGACTATCCTTTCCAGAGTATCAATGACCCAATCGTCAAAGAGAGTCGCTGGATTCCTGAGTTCTTTTACGCTCCGATCGAGGAGGACCCTCAGGTGACTCCAGTCGACGATGTCGTTACCGAGGAAGAAGAGTAATCAATAATTAAATATTTTATGAAAAAACAATCTTTTGCAATTGCAGCGATTGGGACAGCTTTAGCTAGCTCACTTTGCGCTCAATCACTTTTTGATCTAGCTCCTGACGACAGCGAGACTGATTCTCTCCCTCT
>DIHU01000258.1:0-9480 GCA_002420315.1 Akkermansiaceae bacterium UBA5688 | reverse complement strand
AGCTACACCGCTGGTGTAACCTTTGGATATGATGACAACCCTACCCCACTTCTGGGGAATGATGACGAGTCTTTTTATGGGCAAGCCTATGTAGGCGCAACCTTCTTGAATAACACGCCACAGACGACAACAAGCTTTGGCGCTCAAGTCGGCTTGATTCACTACTTTGATAATCTTGACGTTCTTGGTGATAAGGTCGACGACACAGCGTACACCGCTACTACCTATCTCAACTGGACTCATCGGTCTAGTGAGCGCCTTCGCTTTGTAAGCCGGAATTTCGCAACTTACGAACTTGAGCCTGATTATTCAGTAGGTTTTCAAGCCCAGCGCCAGGTGGGTAACTACACTCGTTGGTCTACCGACAATGCCGTAGGTTATCGTTGGTCAGACAGGCTTGCGACCTACACCGGTCTCCGCCTCGATGGTATTTCTTTTGATGATCTTGCTAATGGTGATCGTTCAACACTGACACTCTACAACGATTTTCGTTACCAGCTGAGTGATCGCACCGTTGGAACTTTAACTTACCGGAATGCCGAGGTTTCTGGTGACGGCGCAGTAACTGACTCTACGAACCACTATATTCTTGCAGGTTTAGACCACCGCTTCAATGAAAAGTCGACGGGTGTTATTCGTGCAGGTGCTCAAGTGCGTGACGTTGAAAATGGATCTTCGGGGAACAATCCTTACGTAGAGGGTTCTTTCCGGACTGCCGTCAATTCGCAGTTTAGCCTCAGAAGTTATGTTCGTTATGGTGTAGAAGATTTTGCGCGTAATGTCTTCAATCTAAATACAGGCGTTAACGCTTTCTACAGCAACAATGATACTCTCCGGATCGGTGTCACTGGCACTTATACGCTCTCTGAAGATCTCTCGCTTAGCGGTGGAATCAACTATGCCTCTCTCAAGTATAATGATTTATACGTGAGCACATTCGGTTTGGGTGCGTCTTCGGTCGACGAAGAATTGTTCAATGCGTTTGTAGGTGTAAATCTGCGAGTCACTGACAACGTTTTTGTCAATGCACGATATAACTTTGAAGATCTTACTTCTGATGCGGGTCGCTCTTATGAGCGGAATCGCTTTAGCCTAGGTGCTTCGACCCAGTTCTAGAATTTCTAGGATTTATTTCTGAACATTTCGGCCTTCGCGGTGTCTTTTCATTGCGGAGGTCGATTTTTGTATCTAAACAACGGCCTCGACAGAACCATCTTATCCTGATCTCGCATGCAAGGTAGCAATCAAACAAACTTCGACTCCACTCCTTCCATAGATTATTGGCAGATTCTAAAGAATCGATATGGAGTGATTTTGCTTACGTTTCTGCTCGTTTTTATAACGGCTGCCGTGATCACGTCCGTGATCCCGGAAAAGTATGAAAGCACCTCTGTCGTGCAAGTTCATCCATCGACTATTGCCATAACTCCTTTTCGAGGCCAAAGCGCTGTCAATCCTGGATCGCAGATGACTGCGCAATATTTGCAGAATGAGTTCGAGTCGATTATTGCGCCCGAGACTCTTGCAATGGCTGCTGAGAAGGCTCAACTCCCAGTTCAGTGGGGGATGGATATGGATGATGTTGTGAGTTTGTTGGAAGGAATCGTAGAAACTATTCCAAGACGAGGTACCGATTTTATTGAAATTAATGTGCGTCATGCAAGCGCAAGCGATGCGAAAAATATCGCAGAATCTGTCGCTGAGGCTTATATCGTTCGGCGCAGGAAAATTGAGGAGGATCGTGCTAAAAAAGCATTGGATGCTTTGGATGCCGAATCAACGGAGCAGGAGGATTTGGTGGACGATTATCGAAAGGATCTCACTGTTTTAATTCAGCAGTATGGGATTCCATATTTTGATGGAGGAAGCGCCGGAAATCGCCTAGGCTTAAGCGAGCAGGCAATGTTTCAAAGTGCAAAAGGGAAGCTCGCGAACTTCGAAACGCAGGCAGATCAGATTAAAATTCAAATCGGTAAGTTGGTTCAACTGACCAGCGAAGAGTTAATTAGTTACGCGGCCGGTCTTGATCTCCCTCAAAATCAGGTAACTGCATATGCACTTCAAAACCGTTCGGCGGTAGATCGAATGCTTGATCTAGAAGCCCAAGGGATTGGGAAAAAACACCCTGATATGGTTACAATGAAACAGCGTGCAGAGGGGGCACTGGAAAAAGCCCATGAGGAGGTTATTTCACTCAAAGAGGTGCTTAAGACGAAGCTCGACCTTGTTGAACAGCAGGTTCTTAAGATGCGTGAAATGGTCGATGCTCGTCAGGAGGATGCTATTACGCTCTCTTTGAAACAGACTAGCTATACTCAGGCTAAGGAACAATACGAGCAGGCTCGTGGGATGCTTCGCGAAATGAAGTTCAAACATTCAGAGGCAAAAATTCTGCTGAAAATGCCGCGTGATCCGATCACTCTTCACGAAAAACCCAAAAAGGCCAGTAAACCTGTGTTTCCAAATTTCACAATGAACCTTCTACTTGGTGCAGGTGTCGGCTTGATCTTTGGAATCGCGATTGCGCTATTGCTTGAGCACCTAGACACATCTGTGAAAAGCCTTGAGGATGTCGAGCGCTACCTGCAGGTTCCGGTGCTCGCAGTTATCCCGAAGGATGTTGGAGTCCTTCACAAGCAGAGCGGCATGAGTCCGGATGCCGAGGCATACCGAATTCTTAGGACCAATATTGAGTTTAATCGAAAGAATCCTGACAATAACTCAATTACGGTTGTTTCAGGTGGAGCTGGTGAGGGCAAGTCAACGACTTTGGTCAATCTTGCATATGTTTGTGCACAAGGCGGATACACGACCTTGATGATCGACGCTGACCTTCGTCGTCCTCGTCTTCATACGTTCTTCGATATCAATAATTCGGTTGGGCTTACCAATTATCTCACTACGGACCTCGCACTTGAGGATGTTATTTTGCAGACGCCAGTAGATAATCTCTACTTCATGCCTTCTGGGATTCTACCGGCTGATGCGGCTGGTATTTTGAACTCTCGCCGCATGTCCGAACTTCTCCAAGACGTGAAGCAGCGCTTTGATCTCGTGCTGGTTGACTCGCCTCCAATTCTCGGTGTTAGTGATGCCGCAGTGCTTGCAAGTGAAGTTGATCTCACCATGGTTGTCGTTCAGCACCGCAAGCTTCCTCGGAATATGCTGATGCGGGTGAAGCAGGCTGTGGAAAATGTGGGCGGACAGGTGATCGGAGTGGTCTTGAACAATGTTGATGTCCGCAGTGATAGCCAATATCAATACTATACCAGTTATTACACCTATTATTCTCCTAGTAATATCGAAGAGAACCAAAAACCACAGGCTATGACTGCTCGCAAATCGAGTAAATCTGAACCCAAGGGTTCTAGTATATCCGATACGTCAAACGACGACCTTTATTAAGAGTGACCCCATTATTGGAGCGTGAGCTCCACAACCCATCCTAAAATAGAATGAAAAAAATCCTGATTTTGTTAGTTGCACTCCTCGGTATTTCATCGACGTGCGCCCAAACCCTCGTTCGAAACGGCCAAACTCTTCAAATCTCCATTATAGGTGTGCCTGTCTCGGAAAAAGGGCGCCTAGATGCAACCTATTCCGTTTCCTCTACTGGCCACATCGAGATGTGGATGATCGGAAAAGTGAAGGTCGCTGGCCTGACTAAGTCAAATTTAGCCACCAAGATCGCGACTGCTTACAAAAATGCGGAAATCTATACGAACCCGGTTTTTCAGGTCTTCAGTGGAGCTGATGCAAGAACCCAAGATAGCCAATTCTATACTGTTGGTGGCGAAGTTCGCGCTCCGGGCCAGAAGCAATGGACTGAGGGGATGACTCTTTATTCTGCTATTCAAGGAGCCGGAGGGGAGAGCCCCTACGCTGCTATGAATCGGGTGAGGCTCTATCGTAACGGTAAAAAATATGAATATGATATGAAGCGGCAGGATCATAAGTCGGTAAAGATTTATGTTCGTGATGTCATTGAGGTTCCGGAAGGAAACTTGATTGGCAGATAATTTCTCAGCACTTAATCATCTTTTTAAACGGGCCTCTCACTTTTGGAGGCCCGCTTTTTTGTTTCTGTGAGATTGATTCGTTCACTTAGAGGAGTAGTCTTTAAAGAAATGAAACTTGGAGTTACCTTTCTTATTGTGATCCTCTGCAGTGCTTTAGGCGCAGAAGAACTCCCTGATTTTGCCTCACTTTCATCTAGAGATTTTGAAAAGCGGCAAGCTTCGCAGAAGGCAGTCAATGACTGGGTGATTGCAAATCATGAGGCTGCAAGAGAAGTCCTGCTAAAAAAGTATCTCAAAACTGATAATCCGGAGTTTCGGGTGCGCCTCATTCCTCTTCTCGAGCGTTCTTATTTTAAGCCAAAAGGTTATGTTGGGATCATCATGTCGCCCAAGTTAGAGAATCCTAATGCAAGGCCTCCCGGACAGGGGCTGCAAGCCCGAGAATATCGCGGAGTTCTTATTACAAAGGTTTTCCCAGAGACTCCCGCTGAAATAAGCGGTTTGCAAAACGGGGACATCATCCTCAAAATTGACGATTGGGAGGTTCGTGGAGAATCCGACTTGACTTCAAAGGTTGCCTTGCAGATTCAAAAAAATTCACCTCAAACTCCAATTACGCTCCAAGTCAAAAGAGGTAATAAAACAATCCCAATTAAGCTTAAGTTGGGCATTCTTCCAACTCCTAGTGAGCGCGTCCGGGATATGCCAAGAACGTCGTTTGGAGTCCGTTCCTCTTCTACCTTTGAGGTTTTTGAGCAGATGAAGGAGTTCAAAAATTGGCTCGATAGAGAAATCGACAAGGAAAGGAAAAATCTCATCGCTGATCGTCGCTTGTAGATTACACTCTAACTGCGGGACGGAGTTTAGGTCTCAAATAAATTCCTCCAATTTTAATAAAAAAATACTCTTATGCGTTTCTTAATTCCAGCCTTGGTGCTGTGGCTCATTCCTTGTTGCACGACGAAGGCTGCTGCCTTTGACCTGGTTGCTCGGGAAATGTCCCGAATTCTTCAAAATGGCCACTACGCCCGTCTTGATTTTGATGATGAACTTAGTAAGCGGATTTTTAATGATTATGTAGGAGATCTCGATCCTTCAAGGCTCTACTTCGAAAATGCCGATATCCTCAAGTTGGGGCAAAAATATGAGACGGAACTTGATAATATGCTTCTTGGTAAGAGATCGATGGCTGCCGCTAGTGAGATCTATGGTGTCTACAAGAAAAGGGTGATCGAGCGGGCTGCGGTGGTTGAACAATTACTTAAAGAGCACGAGTTTAGCTTCACAACCGATGAATTTATCGCGCGTGATCGCGAAGATGCTGCTTGGCCCAAGAATGCTGAGGATGCAAAGAATCTTTGGAGGCTTCAGCTCAAGGAGGCCCTCCTAGCTGAGACTTTACGCCGCCAGGAGATTGCCCGCCGCGCAAAGGAGCAGGGAAAGAAAAATCCTCTGAAGGACCAACCTGATGCGAAGGAAAAAATTTCGCAACGATATGAGCGATTTTTCAAAACGATTGAAGGCGCTGATGATGAGGATATCGCCAACTATTTCCTCAGTGCTGTAGCACGTGCACACGATCCTCATTCCGAATACTTCAGTGCACGCGAGCTCCAACAGTTTAGGGTTAATATTCAGAATCGTTTAGTCGGAATTGGCGCGCTGTTGAGAGCTGAGGATGATGGCGCGACTAAAATCGAAGGGATCGTGAATAATGGTCCGGCTGATCGCCAAGGTGAATTAAGTCTTAAGGATCGCGTGGTCGGAGTCGATTCTAAGAATGATGGGAATTGGGTGGATATCATGTTCATGCCTTTGGATAGAGTGGTTGAGATGATTCGGGGAGAAGACGGCGTGGAAGTGGCTCTGAAAGTCGAGCCCGCTGGAGCTCCGTCAGGCGAAACCAGAATCATTGTGATTAAACGGGAAGAAGTGACAATGAAAGACGAACTCACCACGGCCGAAATTATCGACTACGATAAGGGACAGGATAAAATGAAACTTGGTGTGATAAAGATGCCTTCCTTTTATTTTGATCCTGAGGATCGTGCTGTTCGTGTGTCCCGCGATTTGGAAATACTTTTGGAACGCCTGAAGAAAGAGAATATTGATGGCTTGGCAATCGACCTTCGTGGAAATGGTGGTGGTTCGCTCGAAGAAGTTCGTCGAATTACTGGTTTCTTTGTTGGGGCTGGTCCGGTAGTTCAGATCAAGATGACCAATGGGCACATCGAGCCGCTGAAGTCTCCATTCCGCAAGCCACTTTACGATGGGCCAATTGTTGTATTGACCGATAAAGGAAGCGCATCTGCTAGTGAAATTCTCGCGGGAGCTCTACAGGACTATAATCGTGCTGTGGTAGTAGGTGAATCTTCGACCTATGGCAAAGGAACGGTCCAGCAGCCGCTGGAGATTTCACGGTTCATGCCACCCTTAGCGAATCGTGAGCGTGCCGGTGCAGTGAAACTCACGATCCAAAAATTTTACCGCGTCGCGGGAAGTTCTACCCAGAAATTGGGAGTTGTGCCGGACATTATCTTGCCTTCGGTAAGGGATGCCTTGGAGGTAGGCGAGAAGTATGCTGATCACGCTCTTGACTATGACAAGATCCGCCGTGCGCAGGATCTGAAACCGTATAACCGTCAAAATCTTTTCATAACCATGCTCACAGATAAAAACGCCAAGCGAGTATCTGAAAACAAAGATTTTTCCTACATCCTTGAAGACACGGAGCGAGTGGAGAAGCGGATGAAAGAGAATAAAGTTTCCTTGAAGATGGAGGATCGTAAAAAAGAAATTGCCGAGGCAGATCTCCGCCGGAAGTCCCGCAATGCTGAGCGCTTGAAGCGCTTTGCTGAGATTGAGAAACAAGATGAAGCGACCTTTAAGATGTATCGCCTGACCTTGGATGATGTGAACTTGGATCAATTACCTGAAGTGAATTTGGAAAATGATTCTCAGAGACATATGCGGCAGGCGAAGGACGAGGTCGCCGATCTAGATGATACTCCGGAATGGCCAAGCGGGGTGGATGCGACTAAGCGTGAAGGATTATCTATTTTACGTGATCTTGTTGGCGCGGTGAAGGCCAGCAAACTTGCCGGTGTTTTGGAGCGAGGGGATTAATGATATGTCCCATATCGCCGAGAACTTGGAGGTGGTCAAAGGCCAGGTAGCCAAGGCTGCTGCTCGTTCTGGGCGCAAAGTTGATTTACTGGTGGTCTCTAAGACTTGGCCAGGAGAAGTTGTTAGCGAGGCGGTTGATGCGGGCCAGATCTTATTTGGCGAAAACCGATTGCAAGAGGGTGAGGAAAAGATTCCGAATCTTCCTGATGATTTGGAGTGGCACTTTATTGGAGGATTGCAGCGTAACAAAATCCGTAAAGTGCTGCCTCTTTTCCCGGTGATCCACAGCATTTCATCAATGAAACTAGCTCGTTTTACTGATCGGATTGCGGGCGAATTGGGGATAACTCCCAAGATCTATCTGGAGGTTAATATCGGGGCGGAGGAGAGCAAACACGGATTTTCTCCCGATGAGCTAAGGGGGAGTTTGGAAGAGATCTCTGAGCTAACCCATCTCGATTGGCAGGGCTTGATGTGCATTCCACCGCGTGCCCCAACTCCTGAGGATGCCCGGCCATGGTTTGCGAAAGTGCGCGAGTTGCAGGAAGAGCTTGAAGCGACCTCAGGGCGAAAGCTTCCCGGACTGAGCATGGGAATGAGTGGGGATTTCGAGGTAGCGATCGAAGAAGGTTCGACGATTGTTCGAGTGGGGTCGGCGATCTTCGGCCCGAGGGCCAAAAAGCTATGAGTGTCATTAAACTGGAGAACATTGCCATGATTGGAAATGAGGTCGCCTTGGCTTGGGATGATGGCGGTGAAACTTATCTAAATTTCGAACAGCTGCGCCGAGCATGTCCCTGTGCAGCCTGTCAGGGTGAGCCCGATGTAACGGGCAAGGTTTTAGTCCCCAAGGTGATCCTCACCAACAAGAGCTTTGAGCTTCGCCGGCATCAAGTTGTCGGAGGCTACGCGGTGCAGTTTTTCTGGGCGGATGGGCATAACACCGGTATTTACTCCTTTGATTTTTTAAGAAGGTTAGGCGAAGGCCAGTAAGGATTGAGCCCAAAAAAAAGAGCCACCTAGGTGGCCCGCTTTAAAGCTCTGAATTGTTCATTTCATTGGAGAGCAACTTGCACCAAACGCTTAATGCCAGTATCAGCTTTTTCGCTTAGAGGGTGAAGGTGTTTGGCTTTGTAGAGCCACGAGAGGGCTGATCCTAGGTTGCCTCGCTCTTCATGTCTCTTAGCATTGTTAAGAGCGATCGTGAAGTCAGCGACTTTTGGAGCTAGCTTGGTCATGAATTGGTTCAAATCAGGATCGTCCGGAAAGCGTTCGTGCACTTCCGAGAGCTCTTCCCATGCCGCATAGTTTTGACCGATGTTACTCATCTTTTCAGCACCTTTGACTGCCGTTTCAATGGCAGTGATGTTCTCCATGATTTGGCGGAATTTGGCGGTGCGATCTTCATCGCCATCAATACTGGGACCAAATTCAAAGCGGCGGCGGAAGACTTCGCGGTAATTTTTCTCGGCGAAGAGGCGATCGAAGTCGTTGCGGAACTGAATGAGGGAACCTCCTGCATCTACGAGACGATCAAACTCTACCAGCTTGGGGTTTTGCGGCCAGATTTCCATTGCACTTCGAATTGCTCCTTGCGCTTTTTCCATGTCTTTGGCCGCTAGGTGATTTTTAGCCATCATGATCTGCATGTCACTGGCACGAGTGAAGGCTGCGACGGCAGCCTGTGCCTTGGTTGCATCAAAATCATCGGCCTTACCTCTGAGTTCGTTGATCTGTTCGGTGGCTTTCGTGTAGTCCTTTGAGTCGATGGCATTAAGAAGCACATTGGAGCCTCGAACAAATTCAAGAACTTTGCGTTTTTTATCTCGCTCGAGGGTATTAATAGCAGGCATGAATTCTCCAACGAGATATGCTTCGGCGAGACGCTTGGATGCTGACTCTAGTTCGCCACGTTCGACGAGAAACTCAAAAACTTCGACGCCTTTGTCGACATCACGGATGGCTTCGTGGGACAATGAGTCGAGAGTAGAGACAGTCGGGCTGACACCGAGGCTTTCACTGAAGACTTTATTGATGTCGGAGTCTTGATCGATATAAAGGGTGCCGTCTCCCTCTTTCCAAATCTGGTTGTAGAAACGTGAAGCCATGATGACATGCTTAAAGCGACGCTGGACGAAGAACTGCACCATGAGAGCTTGATATTGAACTTTGGAGAGTTCGGTTTTTACTTTTTGCTCAAGCTCGCGCGTCTTTTTCTGAGCCTCAATTTCGGAAATCCGGCGAACGTGTTCGGCGTATGCGAGGGATTGTGCCCCTCGACCAACCTGCTGGGCCGGTTGGGTTTGTTCCTTATTCTCGCCTTCAGCGGGGCGCG
>DIHU01000045.1:28977-31190 GCA_002420315.1 Akkermansiaceae bacterium UBA5688 | reverse complement strand
GAACAAAGTTACGAAGAGCCCAAGCTAGTTGAGCCTAGCGTTCGTGGTCTTCCGGTTCCGGCTGGAATGAAGGGGGCTCACTACATTTCACCTCGAATGCGGGCTCGTATGGATGAGTTAGGCCTGCGCAAAGCTGATATTTCGGCAATCGCGGGAAGTGGTGCAGGCGGCCGAGTAACGGTGGAAGATCTCGAACAGTTTTTGGAATATATTTCTGATTGGCCCGATAGTGCGGCTTCTCCAATGCGTCTTGCGGTAGCCGATGCTATGCGGCGCAGTTGGTCGCGCCCTCTAGCCTCCGTTGGGCTTCCTGTTGTCCTTGATCCAGTTCTGGAACATCGTTCACGGCAAAATCCTAAGCCGGGTCTCACTCTTTATGTCCTTCGCGCTTTTGCAATCGCCCTTGCGGAACAGCCAGCAACTGCCGGATTTCTCATCGGTGAGAAAGTTGTTCATCCCCGAGCTTACGATATTGGGATCGCGGTTCAGGTAGAAGACGGGGTAGTGGTTCCGGTCTTACGTAACGTGGACCAACTTCGAGTTCCCGAGTTAGCCGAAGAATATCGGCAATTGGTTAGGCAAGCTCGTAATCGAAAGTTGATTCCAGAGCAAGCTCAAGGCGGAATCGCAACTGTAACTAATTTTGGAACCTTTGGACTGAAATGGGGGACCCCAATTCCGCTCCCCAATGAGACGCTAATTCTGGGTCTTGCGGCTGGAATTAAACAGCCGCGATGGAGTGAAGAGGTAGGGGCATTCGTTCCAGTGACCGAAACTGAAATATGCCTTACTTTCGATCATCGCGTTGTCGATGGTGGGGGAGCTGGACTTCTCCTTCAGAGAATCGGAGCACTTCTTCAGTCTCCTGAAAAACTCTAGATATTCATCTTTTGCGAGTCTGGGGGATGAGTACTCTGGTTGCCTTTAATCTAGATCATTTTCTCCGAGAATTGCTTCTAGGATATCTTCAAGTTCAGCAAGTCGTCCGATTCCTTGATAACCGCAGGCAAGCTCACCCTTAGCAGGCTCAATGACATTAACACCATCATCTTTTAGCTGAAGAAGATTTCGTTGAGTTGCGGGATGGTGCCACATTTTTCCATTCATAGCTGGCGCAATGAATTTCAGGGTCTTGGAAGGGAGGGCGAGATAAATTGCCGAAAGAGGATCTGGTGCGAGGCCATTGGCAAATTGTCCAAGGGTGTCAGCAGAGGCGGGCGCGACTAGAAAAAGATCGGTATTGTCGGCGAGTTCGATGTGTCCCGGTTTCCAGGAGTTCTTTTCGTCTTCAAGTGAGATAAGGACTGGCTGTTTCGAGAGAACTTGCAAGGTTAGCGGCGTGATGAATTCAGTAGCAGCCTTAGTCATAACGACATGAACCTCGTGGCCTAACTTCGTGAGTTGACTCGCGAGATCAGCGGATTTGTAGGCGGCGATAGACCCAGTTATTCCAAGAACGATATTCATTTGAGACGGGAGACGCGTAGTCGCTCAGCGAGCATGAGTGACTTAAATTTAAGATAATCCTTTTCGCGGGTTTCGGAAATGAGGCGGTAGGAATATTCGGGCCAGTGTTCCATTTCTTCGAGAGCATTTCTCATTCTGAGCGCAATAACTTCCTCGGCATCAGTTCCGCGTCCGTTAAGACGGCTGCGAAGTTCTTCTTTACTAGGGGGCATGACAAAAAGGTCGATCAAGGCTGTTTTGATTTGAGCGTCAGAGCATGACCGCACCTGATTGGCTCCTTGTACATCAATATCCATGACAACATCGGTTCCGACAGCGAGCTGATTAACTACTTCGGATTTAAGCGTGCCGTAATGGTTCTCGTGAACTTTTGCATGCTCTAGGAGAGCACCAGCATCAATATGTGATTGAAAGTCTTTTCTGGAGAGGAAGTGGTAATCCTTGCCATCAATTTCTCCATCTCGAGGAAGTCTCGTGGTGCAGGAAATAGAGTAATGAGCCTCTTTTTCATCTGCTAAACGACGGCAAAGAGTCGTTTTTCCGGAGCCTGATGGGCCCGAAACCATTAAAAGAATCCCTGTTCGTGAACTCACAAGCGATAGGTTAGGTGGAGTTGCCCATTTCGTAAAGCAGCATGCTAGATTCGATAAGTCTTTTCATATGTAAATACCTCGGCGCGTGTCTTGTCTATGTTGGGGAAATGGTAAGGGCTTTAACTCGTTCTTATTTTTTTGAGACTTTAATTT
>DIHU01000045.1:5987-28607 GCA_002420315.1 Akkermansiaceae bacterium UBA5688 | reverse complement strand
AAGTGTGATTTTCAGGAAATTAATTTTGTGTTTTGGAGCTGACCATCAGGAGACATTGAGTAGGCTTAGGTTATGCCGACTATTGAGGTGATGCCAGAGACTCTTGCTAGCCAAGTGGCCGCGGGAGAGGTTATCGAACGGCCCGCTAGCGTTATCAAGGAACTAGTTGAAAATGCGATCGATGCTGGAGCTAGAAAGATAGAGATCGAGATCCAGCGTGGAGGGATTGCAATGCTTCGGGTTAGGGACGATGGCTGCGGAATGAGTCAGCAAGATACGGCGAAATCATTAGAGCGTCATGCCACAAGTAAGCTTCGTACTTCCGATGATTTAAATGGTATTGCTACCTTAGGATTCCGGGGAGAAGCTTTGCCGAGCATTGCTAGTGTTTCGCGCTTCACGATGAGGAGCCGGGAGGCTGACTCGGCGGAGGGGACTGAAATTAGGGTGGATGGTGGCAAAATGGGCGAACTCCGGGCAAGTGGTTGCTCGGTGGGGACGAGCATTGAAGTAAGAGATCTCTTTTATAATGTTCCGGCCCGAAAGAAGTTTCTGAAGGCGGAATCAACTGAAGCAGCACACATTGAGCATCAGATTCGCCTCCATGCCCTGTGCACTCCGGGGATAGGTTGGCTGCTTCGTAAGGATGGTCGAGTGGTCTTAGATTTACCGGCGACCTCGGATCGAAGGGTTCGGATCGAGGCAATGAGTGGTGGTGAATCAGGAAAAGCCCTTATAGAAGTTCCTCGGCACGAGTATCGCGGAATAGTGATCGAAGGCGCGATACTCCCAGCAGCCTTTGCGCGTCGCGGTCGAAAACATCAATTTGTTTTTTTAAACGGTCGCCCCGTCGAGGATCATATAATCTCGAGGGCCATTCGTGAGGCTTTTAAGGGGGGGCTTCAAGAAGGGCTCCAGCCGGCAGCATGGCTGTGGATTCTTATGGATCCGGCACTGGTCGATGTGAATGTGCATCCGGCAAAGCGCGAGGTTCGCTTTGCAGAACCGGCGCAGGTTCGAATTGCTATTCTTGACGCGATTGAGGAAGCACTGCGACCAAAAGAAGTGGTCGCTCCAGGAATTTCGGTGCAGCAACGCCCTCCTCTTCAGTTGGGTGAGAATGAAGGATCTCAACAAGCGGTTACCGAGGACGAAGTGGAATCTGTTAAATCTTCGCCACCTGAAAATAAAATCGCTTGGCGTCATGAAGAACAGAAGGAACTGGAAGTCACTCCAGAAGAAGCATCAAAGCCACCGGAGTTTCGAATCTTGGGCGCGCTTTCGAAACGCTATGCTTTGCTTGAAGGAGACGAGGGTCTGGTCTTGCTTGAGCCTCAGGCCGCTCGTGAGAGGGTTTTTTATGAGCGGCTTATCAACGATCAGGGTGAGATTGAATCGCAGGGATTACTGGTTCCAGTCCTTCTGGAATTGGATGTTCGTGATGTTGATTTGTTGATGAGGTTTCGCGAACACTTTGACCAGGCAGGGTTTACTTTGGAATCGTTCGGGGGGCAAACAGTCACGATTTCTGGAGTGCCATCTTTTCTAAATGAGAATGATATTAAACGGTCACTGATCGACCTAGTTGATTTGGTGATCGATCGGGATGGTTCTTCTCGGGTCAAGAAATTGGCTTATGAGGGATTTGCTTCTAAAGTCTCTTATGTATTGGCACGACAAGATGGTTGGAGTGAATCATCGTTATCAGGTTTGCTGGATGATCTTTTTAAATGTGATTTACCCTACTGTGATCCAGCGGGGCGACCAACGCTTGTGCAGATCTCATTCCAGGAACTTGATCGAAAATTTGGCAAGAGCTAGTCGTCTCCTATTGGAGTGTCATCCTGCTAAGACTTTGTATTGAATTGTTTCAGATAGTTCTGATTCAACGATTGGGGTCTATTTTGCAAAGATTGAACGAAGAATCACAGAGGTAAGGAACATGGCTGCTAGAGTCGCTGCGATACTAGCGCCAGCACCGGGGAGATCGAAGTAGATATTCAGGTAAAGCCCTAGCGCTGATCCGGCGGCCCCCACTAGACCGCTTAAGGGGAAAAGGGTCTCAGGGCTTGAGATATAAGGGCGGACAATAGCTGCCGGCGTGACAATCATTCCTATTGCAAGAATGCAGCCGACGGCTTGCAGCGTTGTGACGAGGACAAGAATAAGAACGGCAAACGAGGCATACTCCAGCAGGCGAGTTCGGATTCCGAGGCTAGCAGCGACTTCAGGATCATATAGCTTGATGACGATCGCCCGCCGAAAAAGGGAAAGTAAAGAAACAGCGATGATACCGACAATAAAGCTCATCCATAAGTCAAAATCAGAAAGCCCGAGGATGTTTCCAAGCAGCCAATTCTCAAGATCTTGATTCGATCCTAGTTTCATTAAAACCATGATCCCTGCGGCAAATGCGCCTGTGTAGAGGACGGCGAGAACGGTATCATCACTTATTTTCGTGACGCGGGACAAAAGGACCGTGAGCACCCCAATAATCACTGCTGCAATAACAGCTCCGAAAAAGGCACTAAGAACTCCAAGGCCGACGAAATAGGCGGCAAGCGCGACGCCAGGAAGAAGGCTATGACTTAGGGCTGTTAGTTTAAGGGGGCTCCGATGAAGAAGGACAAAAGCGCTGGCGTATCCGTTCACGAAACCGATAATAACGGTCGCAAGAATCGCTCTTTGGTAAAGCGGGATATCAAAGATCTCGTTCATGCGCGTGCGGGTGGCAAAAGTGGAGGCTCTGTTTTACAGACTCGCTTTCCATGACCTTGGTAGCTTCTCCAAACTCAACCTGTTTTTGGTCAAGGACGAGGGCATGAGTGAAAATTTGGGTAACGCTTTCCAGTTGATGATGGGAGGCAATAATTAGATGCCCGCTTTTTGTGAGCTCCATAAGTGAATCGGATAAGTGACACCGACTTTCAATATCTAGTCCGTTAAATGGCTCATCGAGGAGTAGGATATGTGCCTCTTGGGCTAGAGCCCTAGCGATAAAGGTCCGCTGTTGTTGCCCGCCTGAAAGCTGGTCGATTTGGCGATGGGCAATATCGCCAAGCTTCATACGATCAATGGCTTCAGTAATTTTCTCACGATCAATTTTTCGAAATCGGCGAAGATGGCCTAGGTGTGGAAATCGTCCCATTGCGACGACGTCTTTGACTCGAATCGGGAAATTACGTTGGTGTTGATCGACCTGAGGGAGGTATGAGATCTCGTGGCGGGCTTTGGTGATCGAGTTTTCACGCCAATGGATACTTCCAGATTGTAAGGGAAGTAAGCCGGCAAGTAGCCTGATTAAAGTGCTTTTCCCAGCTCCATTCGGACCTAACAACGCAAGACGCTGACCGCAATGGGTAGAGAAGCTAACCTCGCGCAGCGCTTCTTTATTTCCATAACAAAAGCCAACATCAGTGAGGTCGAGTTGATGGTCTTCTTTGGTCATAACTAGCGATCCCAATTGAATTTTATTTCCTCGGTGATATCAAGGAACCCCCAAAGAGTATGACTGCGGTCAGGTCGGCTGTCAGGTCTCAATGTCACGAGGATTGCTGATTCGGGAGTATCCTCTGGCCACGACGCTGTCACCGTGAAAACAATCTCAAGTTCTTTTGGAATAGAAATCGTTTTTATGTCTTCATCCGCATTGAAGATCCAAGTGGTATCGCCGGCCGATACTTCAAGCTTTTTGAATGGGTGAGCCGCTTTGATTTGTAAATCTGCCTCGAGGAGGGGGCCAGAACTGACTTTTTCAACTTTGGTCTGTGTGTAGGGCTGCTGATTGATGATCTTCGAAAGAGGCCAACCTAAGGCAGCAAGTGGCAATAGAGGAAGAAGACTCGCAGTTAGAGGAGATCGGGTCATTGTCCCTGTTTTAATCCACTAACTATACTTTCTACATTTTTCATTATCATAGCCTGATAGCTCGGAGTCGATCCATCTGCGATGAGAGGACTGCCAACCTTGGCGCCAGTTTGATTTGAAATTTGCTGAAGAATCTTGGGGTTCGCAGTTTGTTCAGGAAAGACCATTGGTATGGCCTCCTTACGAAGTTGTTTAATTGCTCCAGCGAGGTGGCTTGCAGAAACTTCCCCCTGAGCGCTTAATCCTTGAACAAAACTGGCTTTGAATCCATAGCCCTTGCAGAAGTATCCGAAGGCAGCGTGAGCTGTTACGAGGTGTCGCTTGCCACGAGGAATCGTTGCGACCTGTCCTTTTACCCAGCGATCAAGCTGGGTAAGGCGGGTTCGGGCGGCCTTGGAATTCGCGGCGTAAAACTCTTTCCCCGAAGGATCGAATCGAATGAGTTCCTTCTCAATGACACGGACGGCGCGCCCCATGTTGCGGACATTGTGCCACCAGTGCGGATCAATCCCCCCGACAGCGTGATTCGGACAACAGGTGTAGATTTGATCTTCCTTAGAGACCTTTTGGGAAGGGATTGTTCGGCCCACTTCAACAATGAGCTGATTTGAATTCAAACTGTCCTTCAGATCAGGTAAATACGGTTCGAGTCTCTTACCCGAGGCGAAAATGATTCGGGCGCGATTCATCTTCTTGATGTCGGAGGCCCTAGGTTGGAATTTGTGGATATTTGCCCCAGGTTTTACAACTTCCACAATATTAACTCGATTACCGCCAACTTGTTTGACGGCATCTGTGATGAGTGGATGAAGTGAGGCCACCTCGAGACCATGGGCGCCGAGAACGAAGAGAGCGAAAATTACCAATGATCTCATTTACGACCAATCTGCGATAGTTGTAAAGAGAGTCAAGTCTCTTCATTAAGCTTCCCTTAACTAAGAAAGGAGCGCGAAGAGGTCTTGCTTAGAGGGCGCCGAAAGTAGTCGGATGGAGTGCGAAAGCTATTCCGCAGGTGAATCCTTTTCTGATTTCGCAGGCTCAACCGGCTCGGGAGTAGTTTCCTCGCCCTTTGGTTTGTTGGGAATGGGCGGGACTTGAATTGGCGGAGTGACAGCTTCAATCTTCGGTTTGTTTTGAGTTTCTTTAGGGCGGGCAATCGATGGTGGGGGTGTATTTATACCAGGCAGCGGTGGGGTGTTTACGGCCTTATCTCCCGGAGAAGGAACACGAATTGGGGGGGTGGCTACCGATACTGGTTTTTTCTCTTCTTTCTTGGGTTGAATTAGTTCGCCACGATTTTTGTTGAGAGAGCCGATGGTTGCCTCACTCACCAGAAAGTAGCGTCCTTCATGAGTTTTGCGCATCCGGTTTACCCCCGTAGACACGTCTGCAAGATTGTTGACGCGTTCCGCATAAACCGCTTTTTCCTGAACACTCGCATCAGGTCCAATGGGCTCTGGCTTCGTCGGACCGTTCAGGATCTCAATGGAAACGAAGTAATCAACCGCTGGTGCAGGTGTTGGATTGGCCCCATCTTCCTTCTTCTCTTCCGTCTCTTCTGTTTTCTTCTCTGGGGTAACCGTGATTGAGAAGGTTGTTCCAGTTGAATCAGTGGCCTTTAGTTGACGAGCCGCCTTTTCGTTGGCGCGCTTCTTGTAGTCGTCACTGGTGATGAGTTCCGTAAAGGTTGCTCCTGCCAGTAGATTCTTCAAAGCTGCTGTCTCGGTGTTCTTGGTCTCTTCCTTATCGCCTAGACCTTCGACAATAAAGTCATCACGCACCGATTCACGGGAAACAGTCCAAGATTTGAAGCTTTCATCATTGGGAGCTGTCACCTCCATTTTGACCACTCCTTCTTTTAAAAGTGTAAGAGATTTATTAATCCAATTGTCAGGGCTAGCGTTCAAAAAGCTAAAGCTTTCTTGGACGACATAAACCCCGCTTTCGTCATTTGAAAGGCGAACAAAGCGACCGGCTCGACCGCCCGAGCCACCCGTCGATTCACGAGTTTTACCAAGGAAAATAGTGGAAGACTCTTTGCCATCTTTTTCTAATAAGATGGTGTCAGGCTGTTCGCCATCTTCCTCAGTGGCGGGATCTAAATTGAAGCGGTCGTAATACTCGTCTGTAGCAACCACACTCTGGGCTACCTTGGCCTCTCGCAAAGCACCGATGATTTGATTGATAGAGTCATAATTGGCTGGGAAGTCTCCCTTTTCGGAAACGACCCATCGTCCGTCGATTTTTTTTAGCGAAGCCTTATCATCACCCGAAATCACGGTGAGGCTATCGACCGTTTCGATAAGATCGGAAGGAACGATTTGAGATCCAACCTCAAGTTCCGTTTTGTTGCTGATGGAATCTGGGACATCCTTGCTGTTGAAGTAGTAGAAGCCTGCGCCGAGGGCGAGGATCCAAAGAATCAGAAGTTGAAGGCGTGACATGTTTTCTTGGTCAGGTTCGAGGTTGATGTAGTAAACTTAAAAATTATCGGGCTTTGGTTTGTTGCTTTCGCCAAACAAAGACAAAGAGGCCAATGACGATGACACCTAACGGCATGTAGAGAATGTTACTCCAAAAGATATTGGCTTTTAGAAGATCGACTCTTCCTTGGTGAGCCTTTTTTTCTTCTCGGCGGTCCTTCTGAATTTGGACCTTATTTTTGATGTATTCATCACGTTTTGCTTGAAGCTCAGGTGACATCTGAGCTTCCTGAGCAGATGACATCTGCGATCTGATTTGTTGAAACTCTTTTTCGATCCGTTCCTCTTTGGCCTGGAGTTTATCGAGATTTTCTTTTGATTTTCTTTCTGATTCAGCTTCGAGTTCCTTTAGGACGGTGAAGGGGCGGTAAACCTCGGCTCGGGCTCGTGCTCCGACCAAATGTTCGGAACCTACGGCCTGATCGAGAATATTGAACATGAAAGCTCCGTTGTTGGTAATGGGTTCAACGACTTGAGTGTTGAACATCCTGCGAGCGTTATAGGCCATCCCGTCATACAGGAAGTCGGAGTCACTGAATAGATAGAGATTTCCGGCTTTGATTCCGGTAGTAAGAGCCTCGGCGGTTGTTTTTTCTTTTTTGTCTTCCTCGGTTTCATTTTCATCGGAGCCCTCTTTTGCAGAAGGGTCACCTTCAGGGAAAGCTGTCGTGAATGTTCCGCTAAGGAGCGCGACGTATGTCTGTTTTTCATTTCCCTCACGCCGGCTTCCCAAGGCGAAACGAAGCTGATTTGCGGCGTCAGGGCTGTTGAGTGTTTGATCGGTGACAAAGGTATATTTGTAGGAGGACTCAACCAATTTCCGAACTTCAAGACCAGGTCCCATCGGCTTTCCGTTTTCTCCCGTGAATCCTCCTGACATCAGAAACGCAAGGTTTTTGATTTCAGAAAGTGAAATATCATCCTTCGCTGTCATGGACTCCTCATTAAGCAAGAGAATGCGTGGGTTATTCGAAGGAGCGTAAATCCGGTCGATCACAACTTGGGATTCTTTGAAACCAATATTATGCTTTTTGAAGAGTTTCGGGAGCGATGAAGAAGGGGGAGTTCCGCCTTGTGGCGGCATCCCGGGAATCTGGGGTCGTCCAGATTGCTGTGCTACGAGAGAAAGTGGATCAACGCAAGCGATGACGGTTCCACCGCGGAGAATATACTGGTCTAGAATGAACTCAGTCTGAGGCGTAATTCCTGCCGGATGGATTACAAGGAGGACTTTAATTTTCTCGGGGTCGAGATAGTCTGGAGCATCGCCCCATTTCCGTCTTTCATACTCGGTCCTGAGGGCCTCGATTGGCATCATGCCAAGATTCGCTACATCATAAGAACGTTGAAGGAGTTGGTAAAAGAGCCAGCCCCGATTGGTCTGTCCGCCCGACGCTAGATTGTGTGCCGAAATCAAACCAACAACTGGTGTTTCACGCCGACTTACTTCTGCGATGGCACTGATAAGCTGAAATTCTAGCTGCGTTTCCTGACTTGGTGCGAAGAAGGGGATGACCGTCTTTTTATCCAAAGAACTGATAGAAGCTCCGAAGAGAAACTTGTCGTCTTGAGTGACTGGAATCTGCTGTACTTGATCGAGTAGAGCAGCGTCTTCTTCATCGGTATTCGGTTCTGGGTCAATGAAGTTGAGTGTAATATTCTTATCATTTGCGAGCCCTTCGACCTGTCGCAGGAAGCTGTCTACCCGGGGGATGTGTCGCTTGTAAGCTGAGGGAGTGCCATCAACGTCGCGGGTCACATAGTAGTTAATTGTCACCGGATCTTTGAGTTCGCTTAGGATGGCGCGGGTGCCTTCACTCAGAGTGTAGCGATTATCTTCAGTAAGATCGATGGACTTATTACCGACATCAGTCCGAGAAACAAACTCGGTGAAGAAGAAAATAAAGATGGGTAAGGCGACCGCTGCGAACCCGACTCGAATAAGGCGACTATTCGGAACGAACGACAAAGCAATAAAACTCCCGATCGCAAAATACCACGTAAGAGGACTGAGAGAGTCTAAGAATTGAGAGAGAACGAAAAGGATGAAGCCAATGGTGGTAATTCCGATGGCGAAAGCTTTTGAAACATTCATGAGGTTTTCAGGATAGTTTAGGAGAGATTATAAATTAAGCGCGCTGCGATTTCAGAGCGAGGTTTGTGCCGAAAAGGCAAACTGAGATAATGCCACCAAGGTAAATTAAGCTGGCGTAAGAAATTCGGCCAAGAGTGGCATCGAAGAAGTGGCTGAAAATGCCGATTCTGGTCATTAATTCGACAGCTTCCTTTGTTTCAGGACCGGTCCGACGGACCTCGTTGATGACAGGTTCCCAACCAATCATTGTCAGAAGACAGCATATCGCGACTGAAACGATCAGGGCAACGACCTGATCACGTGTAAACGAGGAAACAAGCGTGGTGATGGCGAGGAAGGTAAGGCAGACAAGGAAGCTGCCGAGGTAGCCTGAAAAAATCGTCCATGGATCAGGGCTTCCAAGGTAGTTAACCGTCAAAATCATTGGGAAGGTTAAAGCAAGAGCCAGCGCCCACACAACAGCGCTTGCAAGGAACTTACCAATAATAGCGCTTCCTAGTTTGATCGGAAAGGTGCCAAGCAGTTCGATTGTTCCGGTGTAATGTTCATCGGCCCACTGACGCATGCTGACGGCAGGAACAAGGATCATCAGAAGAAGGGGATGATAAACGAAGAACGAACCGTTCAGGCTAGCATCGGCGACGTTCCAAAATTGTCCTAGGGTAAAGGCTAGGAGCGATGAGAGAAAGCCAAAGACAATAACGATGGCATAAGCGGTTGGCTGTGTGAAATAGCTAGTCAACTCGCGCTTAAAAATAGTGAGCATGTTCATTGTGAAAGATCTTTCAGAGTTTGAGTTAGGCAGCCGGAGTTTCGAAGGTCGTCACTTTGTGGAAAAGATCGTAAAGTGAACCTCCGCCTTGAGTTTCCAATTCTTTCGGAGTCCCGTCGGCTACGATGATTCCCTGATCAACAATGACGGCGCGAGTGCAGGCCGCTGTGACCTCTTCCAAAATATGGGTCGAGAAGAGAATAGCCTTTTCCTTGCCAAGGTTCTTGATGAGTTTGCGAACTTCCAGTTTTTGGTTGGGGTCGAGACCGTCAGTGGGTTCGTCGAGAACGAGCACCTCTGGATCGTGTAGAAGGGACTGCGCAAGGCAAGTCCGGTGGCGATATCCCTTAGAAAGAGTTCCGATAGACTGACGATAGACACTTTCGAGAAAGCAAGTTTCGATAGACTTCGCAACTGCTTCGCGACGTGCTGATCCAGTAAGACCTCGCATTGAAGCGCAAAACTTCAGGAAGCCCTGGACGGTCATGTCGTTGTAAAGAGGTGCCGATTCGGGGAGGTAGCCGATCTTACGTTTGGCCTCCTGAGGATCCTTGATCATTGAGATATCACAGATACTAATATCGCCAGCAGTAACGGGAAGAAACCCAGTTACCATACGCATGGTAGTGGACTTTCCGGCGCCGTTAGGACCGAGGAACCCAAGGACCTCGCCCTTTTTGACTGAGAACGAAAGATCGTCTACTGCCGCCTTGGGGCCGAAACGTTTTGTGAGACCAGTAACTTCAATCATTGAGTGTTAAAATTCGTGTTAAACACAAGAAGAGCGTCAAACGCGCCAAACTTGTTTTGAGAAAATTTATTGGAAGATGATTTTTTTCAAGCTGAAAGTTTTCTGGTATTTTTCAGACGGTCTGCGAGATATTCCGTCATGAAATTACGAGCCGGAGTGGCAGGGTCAGGATCAATGGGCCGAAATCACGCTAGGTGTTACTCTCTCATTCAGGGGGTCGAATTGGCGGCAGTTTACGATGCGGATTTGAAAAGAGCTCAGGCAGTTGCTGAAGAATTCGGGACAACTGCAGTGGATTCCTTGGAAGCTCTTGCTGAAATCTGCGATCTGGCCAGTGTTGCGGTGCCTACCATTGCGCACCTTGATGTGGGTGGTGAATTGATGAGGCGTGGGTTGCACGTTCTGATGGAGAAGCCGATTGCCCCCAGTGTTGAAGAGGCCAAACAGCTTGTTGAAGTGGCTGAAGAACGCGACCGAATCCTCCAAATTGGCCATATTGAGCGTTTCAATCCAGTGATGCGAGAGCTTGAAGCTAAACTAAATCATCCAAAGTTCATTGAATCTCACCGGCTCTCTCCCTTTCCCAACCGCAGTATTGATATTGGAGTCGTTCTAGACCTTATGATCCACGATCTTGAAATCATTCTGCATCTCGTAAAATCGCCAGTTGCAAGCATTGATGCCGTAGGTGTTCCGGTTTTGATGAAGAGTGAAGATATTGCTAACGCTAGGCTAAGATTCGAAAACGGCTGTGTTGCCAATGTGACCGCCAGCCGAATAAGCCCTGAAAGGCTCCGGAAGATCAGGGTTTTTCAAGATGATGGCTACCTTTCGCTCGATTATCAGGAACAAACAGGCGAAATATTCTGGAAAGAAGAAGGGGCGATTCAGAAAGCCAAGGTTGAAGTTGAAAAGGACGAGCCTTTAAAACTCGAGCTTGCCGCCTTTGTAGAAAGTGTCCAAGAAGGGAAAACACCTGCAGTTACTGGAAAGCAGGGTGCTGATGCGCTCGCGATTGCCCTCGAAATTACACGGCAAATTGAGGCTGGATAGAGATTTATGCGCAATTGAGGCCATGGGGCTAATTTGATTTCGAAGAAAAACTCATTTTTTCCCAAGGATTCGGATCTTGAGATGTCATTCCTAATAGAAAGAGTGTTTATCCGTGTCTCAAGGAATTTCACAGCAGGCCCCTCGGCCGTCGACCATGTGTCTGCCCGGTAAAAAAAAGGTGCCGGTGGCACGGTTGACCCTTGAGGAAGTTTTTTTCGAAGAGGAAAGCCCGCTACTTCGATATGCCTTTGGATTACTGGGACGTCGTGAACTTGCCGAGGAGGTCGTTCAAGACGCCTTTTTAAAGCTTCACGAACACTGGGAGGAAGTTGAGATTCCGAGAGCTTGGCTTTTTCGCTGCGTGCGTAATTTCGCCTTTAATATTCTTCGCAAAAACAAACGGGAAACGCTCGATGAAGCGCCGGGCGATCGGGAAACGGCGCTGGAAAGACCGGACGTTGAACTCGGCCGCCTTGAAGCGGTCGGGATGGTCCAAATGCTTGTTTCGGAAATGCAGGAGAGAGATCGGTCCATGGTCCAGATGAAATATTTTCAGGATCTTAAATATCAGGAAATAGCCGAGAAGCTCGAGATGAGCGTCGGCAATGTCGGTTACCGGCTCCACCACTTGCTCAAAGATCTTGGAGAACGGCTCCGTAAGTCTGGAATCAGCCATTTTTAACGTCGGATTATATGAACGAATATTTGCAATCTTACATTGAACCCGAGCTTGAAGCTCGCATTGTTGCTTGTGTCCTGGGGGAAGCCTCAGCTTTTGAGGTCGGCGAATTAGAGAGGTTAATGTCGGAAAGACCTGAGCTTAAGAGTTATCAGATCGGCCTCGAAAGAATTCATGGGCTTTTGGTTGAGGCTCATGAGTGTCAGGGTAAATTAGAATGGCAATTATCTGATAAGATTCGCGGGGAAATCCTGACAAAAATCAATGAAAAGAAGAGCGAGGAAATAATTGAGAAAAGAAGGAACCGTATCTCGATAATCGCGCAGCGAAAGTTAATCTACACTCTTGCAGCTTGCTTTTTTCTCACCCTGGTAATCGTTGTCCTAAATCAGCCGCGTAGTTCAGGCGATGGGCGAACTTCAATATTAGGGGGCTCAGAACTTGCGCCGGAAGAAGATGAATTAGCGGGTGGCTTAAAGTTCTCCCAAGAATCGATTTCATCTGCTCCAGTGGCTACGCAAGGTCTTCCGAAAAATAGTTTAGGCTTGCAAAGGAATATGGCCGAAGAGGCTCCAGAACCAAAAAAACTTAATGCTTCGCCTTCAAAAGAACGATTTGCACTGAATAGTGATAGGGTAAAGAAGGAAGATCCAGTGTCTGAAAAACGGGCGTTTATCGAAAGTGGGGAAAATGGTCAAGATGCCTTAAAAACCGGTAACAAGGATAGAACTTATGTCGCGAGAGCAAATGTTCAGGATGGTTTGACAAGAAAAATGGGCAGTGCCTCCGCGGTGCTAGAGGAGCGTATAGCCGAGCCTGAAGTTGAACTGCTGGAGGTGAAAGTGCAGTCGGATCCAAATGAGAAACAGTCAGAGTTGATTGATGCCACGAAGAATCTTGAAAAGAAAAATTCTAGAGAGCGATGGGGAGAGCGAATTATACTCGCGATCATAATTTTGTTGGGCCTTTTCCTCGCTTTGCACTTGTGCAGGCGGAGGCTTTAAATTTAGCCAAATAAATCACCAATTTCTCTTCTTAAAGGGTTGACGCATTCTCGTTTCTTCCTAGAGTCCCGCCACGCGAATTAGCGCTCGTAGCTCAATTGGATAGAGCGCCTGACTACGGATCAGGAGGTTTGGGGTTCGACTCCCTACGAGCGTGCCATTTGCTTCTTTTACAGGCTATTCAATTGGTTGTAAAAGGTGCGAATGGCTTGTTCTTGTAAAAGTTCAGTTTTTCGTTGGGAACAAATAAGTTGGAACCCCGTAATATTTGTTTTCTCCAGTGGGGTACCTGTCGTCTGGACGATTAACCAAACTAACCCAAATCCTAACCTACAGTTATGAGTGAAACCGCAGTGGCGGAGCCAGAAAATGCAGAGCTTTTAGCTCTCATTGATGAGCATTTCCGCGAATTTAAAGAAGGATCGATTGTCAATGGCACGATCCTTGATATCCGTCCCCAAGTCGTTGTTGTCGACATTGGATACAAATCAGAAGGAGCTATTCCAGTTTCCGAGTTCGAAGATGAAGAAATCGAAATCGGTGACGAAGTTGAAGTTCTCCTAGAGCGTCTTGAAGATGATGAAGGACTAATTGTCCTCTCCAAAGAGAAAGCCGCCCATAAGCAGAACTGGGAAAAGATCATGAAAGTTTACGAGGATGGTGGCCTCGTGAAAGGAAAAGTTAAGGGTGCCGTCAAAGGTGGCCTCATAGTTAACGTAGGGGTGGAAGCGTTCCTCCCTGGCTCGCAGGTGGATATTATTCCCCCTCGCGACCTCCAGGAATACGTTGGCAACGTTTACGAGTTCAAGATCGTGAAGGTGAACGACGATCGTAAGAATCTAGTCTTAAGTCGTCGCGAGGTTATCGAGGCCGAGCGTGCCGAGCTTCGCCAGAAATTCCTTCAAACTGTTATCGTTGGAGATAAAGTGATCGGTCAGGTTAAAAATATCACCGACTTTGGTGCCTTCGTTGACCTTCAAGGAATGGATGGACTTCTACACATTACCGATATGAGTTGGGGCCGCATCGCGCACCCATCCGAGATGCTACGCATAAGTCAGGAAATTGAAGTCCAGATCCTCGACGTTGATCGTGACAAGGAGCGTGTTTCGCTTGGCCTCAAGCAGATGACTGATAACCCATGGGCTGACATCGAGGCTCGTTTCCCAATCGGAGCTGAAGTTTCCGGGAAGATTACTAAGCTTCTTCCGTATGGTGCCTTTATCGAAATTGAGAAAGGAGTTGAGGGACTCGTACACGTTTCTGAGCTTTCTTGGGTCAAGCGTATCACGCGACCAAGCGATGTGCTTGAGCTTGATCAGGAGATCAAAGCGGTGGTCCTTGGAATTTCCACCGAGGAGCAGAAAATCTCTCTTGGAGTTCGCCAGCTCGAAGAGAACCCATGGTCCGAGATCGAAGCTCGTTACCCAATAGGCAAGGAAATCAAGGGCGAGGTTCGAAATCTCACTGCTTATGGTGCATTCGTCGGTCTCGAAGAGGGTATCGACGGGATGATCCACGTCTCCGACCTCTCATGGACCCGCAAGATCAACCATCCTTCTGAGATGCTCAAGAAAAACGACGAGGTCGAAGCTGTCGTTCTTAGCATTGATAAGGAAAATCAACGCGTTTCCCTTGGGATTAAGCAGCTTGATAATGACCCATGGTCCGATATCGACAGCAAATTCAAAGTGGGAGACAAAGTCTCGGGGACTGTTGCGAAGATTGCTTCCTTTGGAGCTTTCGTGAGTCTCGATGGGGACATCGATGGTCTCATTCACATCTCGCAGCTTAGCGAGGAGCATGTGGAGCGGGTCAAGGATGTCCTTAAGGTCAGCGACGACGTGGAAGCCCGCGTCATCAAGGTCGATAAGATTGAGCGCCGCATCGGCCTCTCTATCAAGGCGGTTTCTTACTCGGAGGATCAGCTTCATAAAGAGAGTCAATCCTTTGAAACCCTTCGTCCTTCCAGTGACCTCGTTGGTCTGGAGCAAGCGTTCAACCTTGCGACTACCAATGACGAATCCGAGGAATGGAGCCCATCCGAAGAGGACTAATCCAAGGTTAGATAAAAAAAGATTCAAAATAGCTTCGGGAAACCGAAGCGATTTTTTTCTGATAGTTCTACAAACCGAGCGGCCTCTTGTAGTGCTTTATCGAAAGAAGTTGGGATGCTCTAAGTTAAGATCATGGAATCACTCATTGAGTGGAATTGGTATCCCATTGTCCCAGTGAAGACGCTTGATCTAAGCTAAGGCCTTGATCCGTCTAGCAAGCTTCCTCTCCAATCGATAGGTTTTGTAAGAGGAATCAATTTACCCAGCATCAAGAAATCGCTGTCTGGGCGATCTGCGGAATAATAAGCGAAATTATTTAGGCTGCATTCGAGCGCCGTTTCTTCATTGTTGGCGCTTTGTCACCCTTCACAGCTGCCGCATTCACTGTGACTGCTTCGATGTCTTTGCGGGATGGTACTTCAAACATGACATCTAGCATAAGCCCCTCGAAAATTGAGCGTAGGGCTCGTGCTCCGGTTCCACGTTCAATGGCTTGTTTTGCCATTTCAGAAAGTCCGTCTTTGGTAACCTTCAACTGAACGTTGTTCATGGAAAGCTGCTTTTGATATTGCTTTACGAGAGCGTTTTTGGGCTCGGTGACAATCTGGACTAACTCTTTTTCGGTCAGTTTGCGAAGGGAGGTTAGGACAGGCAGGCGACCGATGAATTCCGGGATCAGACCAAAGTGGAGAAGATCCTCTGCACGGACTTGTTTGAGGAGAGAGATTTCTTCGGCCTCCTCAGTTTCTTCAGTTTTAACTGAATTGAATCCAAGCACTCGTTTGCCAAGTCGCCGGCGAACAATGTCTTCCATCCCTACGAAGGCACCCCCACAGATAAAAAGAATTTTCTCGGTATTGAGTTGGATGTATTCCTGCTGTGGATGCTTGCGTCCTCCCTGGGGTGGAACGTTGCAGATTGACCCTTCGAGAATTTTCAAGAGTGCTTGCTGAACTCCTTCACCGGATACATCTCGGGTGATAGAGACGTTTTCAGTTTTGCGTCCGATTTTATCAATTTCATCGACATATATGATGCCGCGCTCCGCGCGCTCGACATCGAAGTCAGCTGATTGCAGGAGTCGTAGAATAATGTTTTCAACGTCTTCACCTACGTAACCGGCTTCGGTTAGAGTGGTTGCATCAACGATACAAAATGGAACGTCTAAGAGGCGAGCAAGAGTTTTGGCGAGCAGAGTCTTGCCGGACCCGGTAGGACCAAGGAGGAGGATGTTTGACTTTTCGATCTCGACGTCGGAGTACTTCTTATCAGCATGTTCATGTTGACGCAGCCGTTGGTAGTGATTGTAAACAGCGACCGAAAGGACTTTTTTTGCGTCTTCTTGCCCAATCACAAATTCATTGAGGTGCTGCAAAAGTTCCGAGGGGGTAGGAACCCCATCTTCGAGGACGTTCGAAACCTCTTTTGAAGGCTCTGATTGACCGGCGAGTTCTTTGCGGAGAATCGTGGAGCATACATCGATACATTCGTTACAAATGTAGACGCCAGGTCCAGCGATGAGCTTCTTAACTTCGGAGTGACTTTTGCCACAGAAGGAGCACATGGTTAGGTTGTTTGCACGGGCCATGAATAAAGGGAGTTAGCGGGGCTTTCTGCAGTCAGTTTAGCACTTTGAGTGAGTGGTGTCGCGTGATTAATTAAAAGATCGCAAGGTGTGTCCAGAGGGTTGGATCAAGTTCCCTAAGTGTTCGTTCTATGAGTGGCGCTGCATCCTTCTGGTCGTTCAGCACCGCAAAGACCGTAGAGCCCGACCCTGACATCATGGAGTTTTGAGTTTCTGGCTGCTCTAGAAGGAATTGCTTCAGTTCGGCCAAGAAACGATGCTTTTCAAAAACGGGTCGTTCAAGATCATTGTAGAGGTCTATTTCGCCTACTTTTATCGAACCGTAAGAAATTCCTGGGATTTCTAGGGAGTTGCTCAAGCGGGAATAGGCCCAGGGAGTCGGGATAGAGAAGCTTGGCTTAAAGAGGAGAATCGGAAAGGTCCATTTTAGATCAACAGGTTCTACAATCTCCCCTTTTCCTCGGCACCAACTGGCTGATTCATAAATGAAGAGAGGGATATCGGAGCCGAGTTCTCCAGCCCATTGTGCTAGCCTTGAAAGTGGAACAGAGGCTCCCGTGAGTTGGTTGAGTGCCAAAAAAGTGGATGCGGCATCTGAGCTCCCCCCGCCGAGTCCTGCGCCATGTGGGATTCTTTTTTTCAGGGTGACTCGATAGGGTGCCTCTTTCCCGGTGTTTTCTTCAAAGAGACGGAGGGCGCGAGAAACCAGGTTGGATTGATTTGTTGGAACGCCTGGAGTGTCGCAATGCAGAGTGAATTTAGTTGCTGCCTCAAAATGAAGTTCATCTGTTAGCCCAGGCAAGGGTAGAACAAGAGTTTCTAGTTCGTGGAAACCATCATCGCGCTTACCGGTGATTTTCAACGAGAGGTTGATTTTGGCGGGGGGGTAGACTGTGAGTGTGCTCATGAGGAATAATGTCCAATTAAAGCGAGGTGTCGTCCGGTGTTTCCTTTCTCACGACGATAAGAATAGAATCTTTTGAGGTCAGAAGCGGTGCAAAGACCAGAATCGTGGAAGTTTTCTGGTATGATTCCCGAGTTGATTGCTTGATCTCGGATGGTTTTGGCAAAATCAACTTCATAATGCGGTGGACGGATACAGGGCGCTAAAACAGCCACAAGATCTGAGGGGTCAGTTTGGAAGTTTTGATGCATTGCTTGAATCGCACTTCTAGTGATGTTGAGCTCGGTCCCTTTTTTTCCAGAATGAAGAAGTCCAATTGCTCCAGTTTTTTGATCGAGTAGGTAAAGTGCGCCGCAATCAGCGACATGGATCCCCAGAAGAGTATTTTCTGACGTTATAAGGCCATCGACTCCTGGAGATATGGTTGGGGATTCTTTCGTAATTGCGGTGATTTTGTCTCCGTGAATCTGTTCGGCATGAAAAATTTGGCTAAAACCTAACGATTGAGCCACAGCTGAGTGATGATTGGTAAGCTGGGTTAATGTCTCTTCTTTGTTGGTAGAGGTTCGGACACCAGGAATACGCTCGACGAAGGCGGCACAATGGTTCTTCGATCGAATAATCGGAGCCAAAAAGAAAGACGCTTCCTGCACGCTCGAGAGCGTAGAGGAAGCGTTTCAAATTCGCAAAGTTTCCTTCACGAACATTTGATTTGGAAGTTGCTATGATTCCAGATTTTTGCCTTCGATCGCTTGGTTGGCTGCAGCGACTGAAGATGCGTCGACATCATCAAGGTCTTCCATTATATTAGCTAATTCGGAAGCGATGTGCTCACGCATGGTTGAAACAATTTCAGATCCGCAGCTAGTTATGCGAACCATAATTTTACGGCGGTCTTCTGCAGCATGAACACGCTCGACAAAACCAAGTTTCTCAAGGCGATCTACGAGTCCGGTAGCGGCTGCGGTAGAGTGTCCCATCTTTTTAGCGATGGCTGACATGGTAAGATAGTCCTCGCTAGAAAGGTAGGTGAGGAGGAAAAACTGAGGGAAAGAAATGTTTCCCCGGTTCAATTCACTAGAAAGATTCAAGATACATGATCGCTGGGTCATCATCACAAAGTCAGCCAATCGGTTTGGATCCACTTTACGTGGGCTTGAGGTGTTGAGTGTGCTTGCTTTCATGGTATATCGGTTTTTTTAATTATTTAGATATTTAGGATGCCCTAGTAACTTCGTGAGGAGTATTACCAAGAAAAATGGAGTGCAATCAAGTGATAAAGATAAATTTTTTTAAATAAAGTGGGTTTGGCTCACAATAAGGAGTAGATAATTAGCCCTAATCCCTGATAGTTTGGGGCACTTGATCGTCTGCAGGTAATCCATCTTCATCTAAATTTTCTTTCGTAACACCATTAGTCTCGTCCTCTGGCTGTATCTTATTCTCCTCAGTAGTCTGCCTTCCCCTCGGGTATCGATATGCTATCACCGCATTACCTTTTTCTGTTTTTCCACTTAACAAATCGGCCGCGAAAAAATCTCGGATTCGTTCGCCAGAGAGACGAAGGGATGCCGTGCGGCCATCAGGACCTCTTGATTGGTAAATAACTCCTTTCGGAAGCGTTCCTGTTCCTAATTTTTGAATAAGGACGAACTTACCGCGTCTGGAGACCGAAGCGATACGACCTACAATGATTTGATTTGAACTAGCGATATCCTTGCGTTTTTTGAGTTCGTCTGGTGATGCCTTGTTGCCGCAGGATACGAGAAATAACGAAATAAGAAGGAGGAATTTCATGGGCTAATAAATAGACGTGCCTCCTTCCGCCGCAAACGTTGCCCCCCAGGGAGGTTTATGGACGGAGGGGCATCTGGGGTTGTGATTGTGAGGGCTTGTTCGACGTGTGCTGAGGTAAGATTAGGGATTTGGTGAGATAAGAGGAATTGGTGAATTGCTCGCTTTTGAAGGGCTTGTGGAAGACTTCGAAGAGTAGGAAGGTGAAGTCTTCCCTGTGGATCGAGAATTTCGACACTTGATAGATAAGTGTCAGCAGTATTTTCAAGTTTCCGATGATGATCAGAGGCACGTAGGATATTCGGGATGATATCCCGCTTCATAATTTCAGAAAGTAGTGGAATCACCTCGTTTCTGAGTCGATTACGGGTTGCAAATGGTTCGAGGTTTGAGGAATCGTCGCGGAAGGAATGGTTGAGACTTGAGAGATATTGATTAATGGTTTCCCTACGAACCTTCAAAAATGGTCTGAGGAAAGTTAAAGGTCCGAGCTCTTGCCGAGTCTTCATTCCTTTGAGGCCTGCGGCACCTCGGAGGAGGTTGAAAAGAATAGTTTCAGCCTGATCGTCGGCGTGATGAGCAAGGAGAATATGATTGATTCCCGTTTGGGTGGCACATTTCTCGAAAAAACGATGCCGCGCGTCTCGGGCCGCAGTTTCGATAGAGAGGCTTTCACTTTTAGCCAGTTCAGTAACATTGACTCGGCCAACCCTGAGATCTGCGCCCACAAGTTTACGAAGAAATCTCTCATCATCGTCGGACTCATCATCGCGTAGTCCGTGATTCAAATGGCAACAAATGATTTTTTGAAAACCATTTTCGGAGAGCCAGTGATATAATGCGACGGAATCTCTACCGCCGGATAGACCGAGGAGGTAGGGCTCTTTTGGATCCAGCCATTTTGGGGGCGGGATCATGGCTTTCGAAATACCATGAAGTGCTGCCATGGCAAATCATTGATTGTTTCGTCCCACACAAGGCCAGCGAGAGCCATTTCTTTCTTGGCTTGATCTTGGCTCATTTTATGAAGTGGCTTGATGGGAACACCGGGATCTTCTTCGCGGTATTCAAGAAGTAAAACTCGTCCTCCTGGCTTAAGAGCGAAAGCGATGGACGCCATCATTTCATAAGGGTGCGAAAATTCATGATATGCGTCGACCATTAGAGCTGCATCGATGGACTGAGCGGGAAGACCGATGTCATCGATTTTACCGAGGTGAGGGGAAACATTTTTGATGTCTAACTGCTTCGCTTTCCCTTTCAGGAAATCAATCATCTCTGGTTGGATGTCGACCGCAACCACCCTTGAGTTAAGGTGATTCATTGCAATCCGGAGGCTGTAGTATCCGGAACCAGCTCCGATATCAGCTAGAACCTCGCCTGGAGCTAGCTTGATTAAATCGAGAGCTTTTGTGGGAGCTTCTTCCTGTTCCCGTTCCCGTCGCTCCAGCCAGTTGATAGCAGGGTGGCCCATCACGTAGGCGATCTCTCGTCCTTGATAATACTTGCCAATGCCATCCCTAGTTTTAGGTCCATCAGAATAAAAATCGTGTTCAGGATTAGGAGGCTGATATTCAACAAGAGTCTGGTCGGCGGTGGTGACAGATTCCCAATATTCCGAATTATCCTCTATGTCGTTCTTAATCCCAATCTCTCGGTCATCTCCGGAGGGAGAGGCCCTTTTTGTAAAGGCCCAATAAGTGAAGCCGGAAATGGTCAGTAGAATTACGATAAGAGGGAATTTTTTCATGGCAGGATAAAATGTTGGCAAGCGGAAGGAAGTTCTGGAATCAGGATTCCACAGAGTCTAGAGAATTCTTTTGGGTCTCCTGTCGTCAAGAAATCAACCTCATTTTGCTCGGGAGTGCTCAAGGATTGTCGGCTGACTCTTCGCGCAATAGCGCTACCTGTATCAATAAACTGTATATGGTCGGGGAGGCGAGCCTCTAGAGCGGGGCGTAAGAATGGATAGTGGCTACAGCCAAGAATAAAGACATCAGCATTTGCTGCTAAAATGCTAGATGTGTATTCATCGATAGCTTGATTAACTTGGTCTCCTTCTAGAATTCCTCGTTCCACGAATTCAACGAACTTGGGGCAGGGTTGTGTGATGACTCGGAGATCCTGAGCGTGGGTTGCAACGAGACTATGGAATTTTTCCCCTGCTAGAGAGGCTTCGGTAGCAAGGACCCCAATTGTGCCTGTTTGAGTCAGCTCAGAAGCTGGTTTGACGCCCGGCTCCATTCCAACAAAAGGAATGCAATGCCTAGACCGAAGTTCTTCGATTGCTACGATTGTGGCGGAATTACAGGCGATCACTATGGTTTCGGCCCCTTTGTTGATCAGGAAATCGCTCAGAGCCAAAGTTCGATCCCGAATTTCAGAAAACTCTTTATTCCCGTAGGGACACCAAGCGGTGTCTCCTATGTAAGTGAGCGATTGTTCTGGGAGCTGTGCACGTATTTCCCGCATGACGGAGAAGCCGCCAACACCGGAATCAAGGATACCAATCACTCCATTTATTCTGTCGCTTAAATCTCCGACTGAAAACGACAAAAAAGCCCGGTCGTCATGACTGGGCTTTTTGAAAATATGATCGACGAATTACTTTTAGGTAGTAGGCGCTTCCGTGGCTTCGACGCTAACCTTAAGAGAGGTAGTCACTTCAGTATGAAGCTTGATCTCAACCTCGCTATTACCCGTCGATTTAATAGGCTTGTTAAGCTGGATTGAAGTTCGGTCGATCGAAACCCCCTTATCCTCAAGTGCTTTCTGTATATCGATGGTTGTGACGGACCCAAAAGCCTTGCCGTTCTTGCCTACATCGAGAGTTAACTTGGCTTTAATACGGGAAATTTTGCTAGCAAGCTCTTGAGCCTCATTGAGCTCTTCAGTCTCGCGCTTGGCGCGAGCAGCTTGTAGGTTCTCGATTTGGCGCAAATTGCCCTGAGTCGCTTCATAGGCCTTACCTGCAGGGATCAGGAAATTGCGGGCAAAGCCAGCTTTCACTTTGACGACATCAGCTTCAGCGCCAAGGTTGTCTACTTTTTCGCGGAGGATTACTTCAGTCTGGGCCATTGATTTAAAGGGAGAGGGTTCTCGGGAGCGCGGGAGATAGGGATTTGAAGCGTGGCAGTCAAGGAATTATCAGAGTAGATTAATAATCTCTGCCAAAAATAAAGGTGAATTGAAGGTCTGCTAGGTTGGGGATTTGTGGGGAGAGTCAAAAATTTCTCTCATTTGGAGAGAGTTTAATTGAGCTGGTCGGTGAGGGGGATCTCTTAGCTCTGCATTTGAGAGGGACGGAGGTTCCAAAATTCTTTGTAGAATTAGAGCTTAGCCTCTTTTTTAATCGTAGAGTGGCAGTTTTGCGCGTGCATTCGGTGTCCTGTCATTCTTGAAAGCGCCTTCGAGTCGATTTACAATCTCAGGACGTTGTTCGGCAAGATCGTTACCTTCAGCCGGATCTTTCCGGATGTTGTAGAGCTGCCATTTTCCGGGCTTCTTACTTTTAGCTTTTTGGCGGACTGCCTTCCAGGGAAAGTCGATAACAGCGAGTTGTCCGCCGTAACCGTG
>DIHU01000045.1:0-5586 GCA_002420315.1 Akkermansiaceae bacterium UBA5688 | reverse complement strand
GGGAATCTTAACTTCGGCAGCCTTGCATAGCGTTGGGAACCAGTCAGGAAAGTAAGATGGGGCAGAGGTCGTGGAACCGGCTTTGATTTTTCCCGGCCAACGAACGATAGCCGGGACCCGGATTCCACCCTCATTGACTGAACCTTTCCATCCTCGGAGCCCAGCGGTCGAATTAAAGAAAGGGGCATCTACCCCACCCACATGAAATTTAGGATCGCGTGAAGGGTGAGTGGTTCCGTTGTCAGAGGTGAATACAACTATCGTGTTATTATCGAGATCATGCTTTTTGAGGCGTTGAAGTATTGTGCCAACGTGTTCGTCGAGATCCGAGATCATGGCGGCATATCCGGCCCGGGGGCGTGGGTGGGGAAGGTAACCATTTTGTCCTCGATAGGATCCTTTCTCTTGGTCCCATTCTTTTGGATACCGATCAATCCATTCTTGAGGCGGATGCATCGCGACGTGGGGTTCGACGAAAGGAAGGTAGAGAAAGAAAGGCTGATCTTTATTTTTATCTAGGAATTCTAGAGCCTCTTCGAGGATGCGATCAGGCGCATAGGTTTCGTCTCGGTAGTCGTCTGCCTTGATTTCCTCCTTTGGTTTTTGAAGGTGTCCGGGGATGGGGTTTTTGTTAATTTTCTCCTCTCCTTCGTCATCATCGAGAAATGGAGGGAAAAATGAGTGTGCATTTCGCTGACAGTTGTATCCGTAAAATCGGTCAAAACCTTGCTTGATTGGTGAGCCGGAGGTGTCTGTCGGCCCTAATCCCCACTTTCCAAAGCCTCCGCTGACGTAGCCACCTTCTTTGAGGGCCTCAGCAATTGTGATGGTTCCGCCGGTGATGGGCCACTGCCCCGGGAATTTTCGCCCGTTTTTCGAATCACCATTATTACGGATTTCAGCATGTCCTAAATGGAGACCTGTTAACAGAACGCAGCGGGCAGGTGCGCATACGGGTGCTCCAGTGTAATGATGGGTGAACTTTATTCCTTGGCTTGCTAGTCGATCGATATTTGGTGTTCTGATTTTCTTCTGGCCATAGCAACCCAGTTCACCGTAGCCGAGATCATCTGCGAGTATAAAAACGATATTTGGCTTTTGATCGGCTTGAGCAACCAACACAGCCATTGTAAGAACTGACGAAATCACCTTCATGGAAATCAGCCTATACAGGTCAGAGTGGGAATTGAACTTTGAATTTCAAGATGCGGGACGTAAGACATCGACATGAGAAAGCGAGTAGGGGAAGCGCGAGATAATCGTCATTCACGTCCACGAGGTGAAAGGGAGGCGAGACCGAGGGGGGAAGGAGATCTATTCGAGATTCTTGCTAATAAAGAGAAACCTCTTCTACTGATTCTTGATTGTGTTCAGGACCCCAATAATTTGGGCGCTATTTTACGAACTGCCGATGGCGCTGGCGTAGATGCTGTCATAGCCCCAAAAGATAAAGCGGTTGGTTTAACCGATACTGTACGACGCGTCGCAGTTGGTGCTGCCGAAAGCGTGCCCTTTATTAAGGTTACGAATCTGGCTCGAACGATGAGGGAACTTAAAGATCGTGGAGTATGGCTTGTTGGAACGTCTGACCAGGCAACGCAATCCCTTTATGATACTGATTTAAAGGGGGCGATCGCAATAGTGATGGGGCGCGAGGGAGAGGGGATGCGGCAACTCACTGAGAAGGAGTGTGACTTTTTGGTGAATTTTCCCATGAAAGGAACGGTGGACTGCTTGAATGTTAGTGTTTCAGCAGGCGTTTGTTTATATGAAGCTGTGAGGCAAAGGGCCGAGTGAAAACGCGAATCATCTCCGATCTCCATTCGGGGCCCACCGCTTACCGCCTAAAAACTGTGGCTATGCTGGATCCTATTTGAGATGGGGTTGGTCATCTCTTTCTTGCCTGAGATGTCTGGTAGCAGCAAAAGTTGGAGTGGAGTTTGGGTACGCCAAATCCTTGTTTCTGGAGCTGCTTTCGCTGGCGAAAAAGCGCGTAAGATTAATTAACCAAAATATCAAAAAAGTCCGATTGCCGATGAGAGAGATAGACAGGTAGGTTCACTCCCATTAATGAGGGTTTTTCCGATGTCCGATCCCGGAAATCTTGCGATTAAAGTCGTTACGCCAGCTGACTTACTATTTGAAATATGAATCCTCCCTGAGAGGGTTTTCCCACCCCAGGGCTCATGATAAGTGATCTTGAAAGACTTCGTTTCCTTGGGAAGTTTTTCTGGAAGACCAGTAAGGACGATGAAGTGGGCTTTGATCATTAGCCAATGTTTGGTGCTCGATCCTTTTGGAGTCCGCCACGCTACACGTCGTATTCTAAGAATAGGAGGAAGTCCTTTTTTAAGGGACATCGAAAGCTTGTCATGGACTCTAGCTAGAAGCGCGGTTTCTTCCTCCCGTGATTTTTTGAAAAAGATTTCCTGCTTTACGGACCTCATCCATTTTTCACTACGAAGCTCGTTGGCCATTGCGACAAGGTCCGGACTTGCGATTCCGTAGCGCCCATTCCACCGCGCTTTTTTGGGGTCAAGCGAGGAAGGACGCCTCGCGTAGTCCGAGATTATTTTTCGGATTTTCTCTGAATCTGTATCGCCTTCGATCTTTGAAATTGAAGCGCGCCACTTTTCGCTGCCGGCTCGGAAAGCACTTAATAGGCAGGTAGGGCCGCAAGCATTTCCATCGACGAGGAGCTGGTTAGCAGGCAAAGCGTCGGCAAAGGGTGCTGAGATCCATCCCGGAGTGGCAGTGGCTCCGAGAGATGAGATGAAAAACATCAAATATTTCTTAGCGATCATCCGTGGGGATCGTAACGATTTCCTTTCTCTGGTCATTTCCAGGTTTCGCATCGCTCTGCCCAGTTGGCAGATTGATCTGTGCTGAAACCTCCAGCTGTGCATCAGCCCTGAGTTGGCCTAGACCTGATGGGATAGTAACAACCGTGCGTTCGTTAGGGCTTATCTTTTGGATTGTATAAGGGAAGTAGTCGTTTCCAATTTGAATATCGACGGTGGATTGAAAGACGGTTTCTGTGCCGCGATTTTCCACGCTGACCTGAAGCCCAGATGCAGAGCTGTCAGCTGTTGGGAGGAGGTAGGTTTGTGAGGCGACTGCGATATCTACAATTCCACTGGTGTTCCTGTTGATCGCGCGACCTACGTCAATGATTCCGATCCCAAATTGATTGTCGGCTCCTGGAAGGCCGGCCTCATTGCTATGGCTTTGGAGTATTGAAACAGCTTGCTCTGCACTGATCGATTGCTGGCTTTCGGACATAATAGCGGCAACAGCGCCAACTGGAAATGCTACGGCCCCAGAGGTCCCGGTGAAGGATGTGACGTTATCGCCTGGAAAGGCGGCTTGAACCTCGAGGCCGGGAGCCGCGAATGCAAGGTTGTCATCGGTGTTTGAGAAGTTTAGGTGGGTTCCGTTGGCATCAATGGCACCAACGGAATAAACATCGGGATCAGCGGCTGGGTAGGATGCTTGCTGTGTCCCGTCATTTCCTGAGGAAGCAAAAATAACGGCGCCTTGTTCGATAGCATAATCGACAGCCTGACGAACTAGGGCGCTGTCGCTTGAGGAGCCCATTGAAATGTTGATGAGCTGGGCTCCAGCATCTGCAGCAGCAGTGATTCCTTGTGCGAGTAAAAAAGAGCTAGAGACACCAGTTTCGTCAGCGACTCGAACAGAAATAAGTTCAGCTTGGGGCGCAACTCCTCTCATGTTGGGATGCTGTCCTGCTATAAGGGAGGCCACTGAAGTCCCGTGACTGTTTGGATTCGTTCCTTCATCGAGATCAATCAGATTGATGTGCTGAATGTTATCGTTCAGAGCGAGATGAGGCTCGATCCCAGTGTCGATGACTGCGATTTTAACACCTTTACCCCATTCCGAATTGTCCTTGCTAATACCAAGGAAATCTAAAGCGCCGTTTCCGAACCCCAAGACCCCCTCCTGAGGTTGAACTTCGCGAAGTTCAGGAATGAGGACAGGGTAGTTAAATTCGACATCTTCGGGATTTAGCTCCAAAGCATTGAGATCTGATAATGAGTCAAAGCTAATTCGAACAGCGCGTAATGAATCGATTGATCCCTTGTTGAAAACTCCGCTAGCTGAGAGTTTTTTCAGGAAGCTACGGTAAGCTTCCTCGCTCGAAAACGTTATGACTCTCTCATACGGGATTGCGTTCGGATCAAAATTGTTATTTCGATCGGAATTCCCCCCGTTCTTCTGACGCTGACTGATGGGATCTGAAGGAATATACTCCAACGGATTCGGAACCAGTTTCTTGGTGCTCTTGTAGTTCTCGGGCTGATCTTGTGTTTGAAACATAAGCCAGCTCAGAAGCAGTCCGATAATCAGAGTGGAGGTGGCTATGATGAAACGTGGTGACATCGTTTGTGATTCTAGTTCATGAAACTCTATTCGGCGAGAAAAGTTGCTACGGACTGGCTAACTTGGGACTTTTTTTGGATTCTTGAAAGGAGATGTTTAAAAAGGGAATCCTCTTTTTTAGAGGACGGAATTTCTTAAAATGATCAGGCCTGGCTGAGATGCGACTGGTGAATCTGAACCTAATTTTAGAAAGCACCGTTGAGCTTTCGACCAACCCAAAATAGCGAGAGAAGTGTGATCAAAATTACCGGAGCAAGCCAATGAGCCCAGAGCTTGATGGAAGTGACTAATGGTTGGGGTTCTGGTAAGGCATTTATTTCCTTTACTAATTCATTGATTTTTTCGGCCGTAACCATGCGGCCTCTTGAAATTTTAGACATTTCTTGAAGAACTTCAAAGCGGGCTGGTCGTCCTGTCTTCTCGATGGCATCGATTTGAGAAATAATCTTAGCCTCGATGCCTGCCGCAGGTTCTTCGGGGATGAATGTGTTGAGATTCCATTCACCTGGTTGAGAGATTTTAAAGCGTCCAGAGAAGCTTCCCCAGGCCCCTTCTTCTTTTGCAAGTTCGATTCGTTTGATCTGACCGTTGGGTGCCGTGAGATCAATTTGTAGAACACCATCGTTAAGTGGCGCGCCGTTAGAATCGAAAGCATTTGCCGAGAGGGACACAAAGTCTCCGGGTTTTGGTCGTTCGGGGGTATAGAAAAGTCGTATCCTTTCTCCTGCGGCCATATTACGTTGGTAAGACATCCAGCGTGCCACCTGCCCCCAGAAGCGATAATGATAGAGGTCCTCAACACCGCGACGCCAGCGCCACGCAGAATCGATGGCCATGTAGAGAACCTTTCCAGAACCGGCTCTCGATGTGACAATGATTGGAAGTCGGCCATAGGCGTTTCTTCGGGCCTCATTTTCGGCAAGAATTGTAGATCCTGATTTCGCCCTTACTACGGGGGCTTGCCAGTAGAAGCCAGGGAGATTTCGCCAGATTGTTTCATTTTGTGACTCACTTTCTCCCAGCATTGTTAGAAGCGACTCCTCTCCTTCTGGGGTGAGGCGCATTGTCGTTTCGATGGATTCTGAGAGGCCCTCTTTTTTATCTTGGTTCAGAATGACAGGGATCAAGTCACCGAGTTTTGATTTGGAGAGCGTGAACTGGTTTCCTTTGGCCCCTGGGATA
>DIHU01000171.1 GCA_002420315.1 Akkermansiaceae bacterium UBA5688 | reverse complement strand
ATCGGTGTCAATGAGAACGCGAATCTTTTCTGAGACGGTTGTGAGTTTCTCTAGCGGTAGCTTTTCCTGCCACTTTTCGTGCATCGCGATTCGGTCGTCAGTGGTCTGCGCTGAGATATCATCCATGAGCCAGTAAAGGTGACTCCTATTATCTTCGACTCCGAATCGGAAGCGGTGAGTTTCAGCTAGAAAAACGCGGCCTTTTTCATCAACCGTAAGAGCCGTAGGAGAATAAACGCCAAGAGTTTGATTTGTAGCAAAGAGCTTAGCAACCGCGCCTTCGGGAATTGTCAAACCAGGAAGAACGTCTGTGGAGACCAGCCCATCTTTGTTGGCCTTCGATTGACGATATTTGGGCTTCGGGAAAAAGGGCTTTTGGTTGTCTGAGAAAACGAAGTGATCGGCATTAATGATACCCCAGCCACCGGGTTCGGTGTCGATGATGCGGATTCTAGCTTGCTTGCCTTGATGATCTTTGAGGGGCCAAACGACTTTTTGCATCTTAAGATTGTTCTTCCCGGTTGCCTCGAAAGTTATCTTATCTTCGATGAGGAGCTGGACTGCTGTTTTGCCCTTATGGCCTCCACCGGCGATCAAAAAGCCAAGAAAGGGTTGAGAGATTTTGAACTCGGGTGAAGTCAAGGAACCGGTTGGCTCATCACCGTCATGAGCCGAGCTGACGAAGTATTGGCCTGAATAGCCGGTAATCTTGCCATTCACTCCTTGCGGGGTGACTGCAGTGGGGGCTTTGCCGAATGCATCACCTTCAACGAGCCATTCGCCAAAGCCGTCAGATTCGAAGGTGTCAAAAATTAGATCAGTAGCTCCGGCAGGGAGAACAAGAAATACGAGAAGGAGTAAATTTCGCATAAGGAGTAGAGGTCGAGGACACAAAATGATGGCGCGGGGTTTGGAATACGCAAGAATTGCGTGCAGGGCTTCCAAGTTCAAAAACCTCACTTTCTCGTTTTAGGAGAGAAGGAAGGGTAGAAAAAGAATAAGGTTTTTTTCGAATTACAGAGTTTCGAGAATGGCATTACCCATTTCAGTCGTATTTACCTTTTTTTCGCCATTTATGCCGGTGAAAAGATCGCCGGTGCGAAGACCTGAGTCGATAGCACTTTGTACAGCAGCATCAATGGCATCGGCGGCAGTGGTTTCGCCAAGCGAGTAGCGTAGCATCATCGAAACCGAGAGAATTTGTGCGATGGGATTGGCGATTCCCTGGCCCGCGATATCTGGAGCAGATCCACCAGAGGGTTCATACATTCCGAAGTAAAGGCCGTTATCCTTCGCTTCTCCCAAGGATGCCGAAGGTAACATACCGAGTGAGCCAGAGATCATGGCCATTTCGTCGGAGAGGATATCGCCGAAAAGATTCTCGGTTACGAGGACGTCGAAGGAATCGGGGCGTTTGACCATCTGCATTGCGGCGTTATCTACATAGAGATGATCCATGGCGACCTCGGGATAGTGGGCCGCAATTTCGTTTGCGGTCTCTCGCCAGAGGACGGAAGTCGCCAGGACGTTGGCCTTGTCGACTGAAGTCAATCTTTTGTCGCGCCCCATGGCTGCCTTGAAAGCAACGTGCAGGATGTTCTCGATCTCTGATTTTTTATAGACCATGGTGTCAAAGGCGACAGGATTTCCATTGTGATCCTCCCTCCCTTTTGGCTCCCCAAAATAAATACCACCCGTGAGTTCGCGAACGCAGAGGACGTCGAAGCCATTGGGGATAAGTTCGTTCTTTACGGGCGAGGCATGAGTCAAGGCGGGAAGGCAGGAACCGGGTCGCAGATTGGCGAAGAGGCCAAAGTGTTTTCGCAAGGGAAGAAGGGCACCACGTTCGGGCTGTATATCAGGTGGAAGATTCTCCCACTTAGGCCCGCCTACCGAACCGAAGAGAATCGCATCGGCCTTTTCGCTGGCTTCTATAGTTTGCTTTGGAAGGGGAGTCTCGTTGTTGGTAGCGTCGAGGGCTGCTCCGCCTACAAGATGAGTGGACTGGGAGATTTCAAAATCAAATTTGACTGAGGCAGCATCGAGGACTTCGAGGGCGACGTCCATGACTTCGGGGCCGATTCCGTCGCCGGGGAGCACTGTGATGGTGTGAGGCATGCGCTTGTCTAGGTTGAAGATCGAAAATGCTAAACTCTAAAGTTAGTAAAATCGGTTTCCGAATAGAAAAAACCCCGAACGGCGAGATACCGTTACGGGGTTTAATAATTTTAAATTTGGAGGAGCGACCTAGACGCTCTTCTTCTTGGTTTTTTCGGTAGCCGTATAGCCTTTCTTCTTGAGGGCCTTAATCAGATCAGTGGTTTTGACTGATTTTGCAGCAGTTACGACGGTGTCAGCTTTAATGCCAACTTTTTTTCCGACAGTTGCCTTTGAGACTCCTTTGACGCTTTTAAGTGCAGCCTGCACTTTTTTTGAGCAACCGGAGGCTCACCGAAGTCCCGACACCACGAGAGTGACGGTTTTTTGATCTGCAGCGACGACTTCAACAGCTCCGCTAATGCCAACGACTGCAGGAGCAGCAATGGCACCAGAGGAGAGAACTGCGAAGGCAGCAATCATGGTGATTTTAGTTTTCATGGTAATAAAACGAGAAATTACTCTTTTTGAATAATCTCTCGTGAAGGATTCAATCAAAAATTGAGGGATTCGTCTAAGACTTTTTTATCAACAGAAAATTTGCTTTTTAAGACTCTTGTTACTTGGACCCTAAATTGAGTTCCAGCGGGAATAGACTTCTCTGCATAGCATTAAGCTCCGGAGCGCGAAATGAATCATCTCTCTCTTCGGAAGGAGGATAAGGCTGATTGGTGTTTCATGTCTTCATGCAGAGAACGGAACCTCCTTGTAATCAATGTCTTTTGAGCGTCTTAAATGAGGGAGGATTTACACATGATCCACTCAAGGTCGATCTGGCTGCCGACCCGAAAATCGTATTCGTCGATTTTTTTGAAGCCGTATTTTTCGTAGAAATGGACCGCTTTTGGGTTTTCGCTAAAGACGCTCAAATAAATCTCAGAGGCTTCGATTGATTTGAAATAATTCATAGCCCAGTTCATAAGACAGCCGCCAAGTCCTTCTCCGAGAAACGATTGTCGAACGTAGAGTTGCCAAATTTCGGCGGCATCAGGTGATGGGGATTTGGCGGGAACGTGAATCGGCCCCACTTTGATGAAGGCAATGAATTCGTTTTTAAATTCGATAATCCGATGGGCAAGCTTTGGGTCGGCAATTTCCTTTGCGATAACTGTATCGGAATACGCTCCCTCCAGAAAATGATCGAGGTCTTCTTTGCGATAAAGCGGCCCAAAAGTCTCGATGAAGGTATCTCTCCCAAGGGAAGCGAGTTTTGAGGCTTCCTCGGCTTTTGGGGCGCGGAGTTGGAATTCTCCGGTCATGATGTCTATAGTTTACTCCTTAGACTCAAGCTGTCTAAGCTCGATATTGCGAAACCAAACGGGTTGACCTTCGGCTTGAAGAGCGATGTGACCATGGGAAAGGGATAGGGGGGCTCCGGCGGCAAACAGTTCTTTGGTTTGGACTACCGCACCTTTGGGGTCAAGTTGTGGTTTTTGATAACGGAGGACTTCCTTGCCGTTTACCCTGTGGATAATTTCTTTATTTCCTTGGACCTCGATCTCGATCTTCACCCATTGGTCGGCTGGAATAGTTGGAGCGGAAGACTGCACGATATGCTGAGTGATGAGTTTGCCGTCCATTTCAAGATTGGTGCCGGGGGTGCAGACGTTACCGGTAGGACGCCTGCCTTTCCCCTCGTCAGCGAGGAACTGAAACTCAAGGCTGACTGGGAAGCCTTGGTTGAGGCTCATGCTTTGGGGTGGTTGGGAGTGAACCATGATGCCGCTGTTTAGATTCACATAGCTGGGTGCGTCTGACATCATCTTGCCGGCAAATTTATACTCCATGCGGAGAAGGTAGTGGGAGTATGACAGATTAGTGTAAAGGTGACCAAATTTACGGTCGAATTTAGGGTATTTGTCGTATTCACACTTGAGAATTCCGTCTTCGACTCGGAAAGAATTGAAGGTGTTTTCTCCGAGCGGATGTTTGGCGATCTTTGGGGTCCAGCCGCTGAGATCTTTACCATTGAAGAGCTTGATCCAATCTGAGGCTTGGAGAGGGAGGAAAAGTGCGGCTGTGAGAAGGAGAAAATGAACCATGAGGCAAAACATGTCATTTTGATTTGATTTGGAAAGCGATCATTCACCTACCACATTTTGACGTAAGGTGACAGGTCTCGCTCCTTTTTGTTGCTCAGGGGCGTCATCGGCGTCTTGTTATCGATTGGAGTTCCCTATTACTTACACTTTTCAAGGAGTATTTTTTCGAGGCTCAAGCGGATCTAGCGATTTGAAGCTATCGTAAGATAGGCTTGGGACGTTTGCGCGAGGGCTTGATTTTTGTTAGCTTCATCCCATGAGCACGTTATCGGTGGAATTGACCCACTTGTTTATTTCTCCCGGCCATAATTATTATGGCCGCCACGGAATAGGTTCTGAGGATCATGAGATTTTAGATCGAGAAGAAATCGAGTGTGTGGCGGGACGGGGCCTCCTAGATGATCGATTTTTCGATTATAAGGAGGACTACAAGGGGCAGATCACTCTTTTTGATTATGCTACTTATGAACGCGTGATGAGCGAATTTGCTCTTCCCGATTTGCAACCGAGTGCTTTTCGGAGGAATGTGGTTGTCAAGGGTGCTGATTTGAACGAATTGATTGGAAAAGATTTCACCCTTGGTGTGGTTGAGTTATCTGGCAGTGAAGAGGCGAAGCCCTGCTATTGGATGGACGAGGCTTGTGCACCCGGGGTGGAGAAGTTCTTGCGCGGGTTCGGCGGCTTGCGATGCCGGATCAAAACTGGTGGCAGTTTGACCAAGGGAATCCAGCCCCTGAAAATTATTTAAGATATGGCCTCGAAAGAAATGTGCTACGGAATGTTGGGTGATGATAACGCATCCATGGAAGAGAAACTTGCCAAGTATTCCGGTAAGGTAGGGTGGGATTATCTTAAGGAGCACTTTCAGAATGGGGTCCTGTTTTTTGTGGATGAGGGACTGACACTCGAGGAAGTGGGTGCGGCCATTTCGGAAGACGAGACCGCGAAGGTAACTACTTGGTTAAAATTGGCTGACCTTGTTAAGATCGAAAAGCTTCATGCCATTCAATGGGAGAATAAAGAGCAGCAATTCGAGGCTCTTGTGGTTTCTCCTTTTGTTCTTTGTCGACCAGTTTCCTGATATGCTTACCCAGTCACAAATTTCTGAAAGCCTTGTCGAGCATGGTCAACCGTCCTATCGGGCGACCCAGATTCTTGATTGGATTTTTAAGAAACGTGCGAAGTCATGGGATAAAATGACTAACCTTCCTGAATCACTCCGGGGCGACTTGGCGGAACAATATCCCCTCCGTCCGCTTATTCACATGTTGACAAAAGGTTCGGAGGACACCACGAGAAAATATCTTATGGAGTTGGCGGATGGCAGGTATGTTGAGACTGTTCTGATTCCGGCCTCTCCTGCGCTTTATGGAGAGCGATCGGACCGGCATACACTTTGTGTTTCCTCGCAGGTTGGTTGTGCTTACGGGTGCAAGTTCTGTGCTTCCGGTCTCGATGGTTTTACTCGTAATCTTTCTGCTGCAGAAATCGTATCTCAGATCATTTTGGCCGAGGAGATGTCGGGTGAAAAAGTAAATAATCTCGTTTTCATGGGAATGGGCGAGCCTCTTGCGAATTTTAAGAATCTCTGTCTGGCAATTGAGATGATCACTTCAGATTGGGGGCTTAATATTGGAGCACGTCGTATCACCGTTTCAACTTCGGGGTTGGTGCCTCAGATCAAGAAATTGGCTGAATTATCTCAGCAGATCCGGCTCGCGATTTCTCTCCATGGCCCCGATGATGAGACGCGCGATAAAATCATGCCGGTGAACCGCAAGTTCCCGGTCAGTGAACTTTTTGAAGCTCTGCGATTTTGGAAACTAAAGAAAAACCAAAAGATCACCCTCGAATACATTCTCATCGATGGGATTAATGCTGGTCCGGAGCATGCTGCGCTTCTAGCGAAGCGGGCAGCCTCGATCAATGCGAAGGTTAATCTGATCCCTTACAATACTGTTGAGGGTCTGGAGTGGGTGAGGCCATCAGATACCGCTTGCCGAAAATTTCAAAATGTGCTCTCAGAGGTCGGAGTTTCGGCAACTTTGCGTCTTGAAAAAGGCCATGATATCGATGCCGCGTGTGGACAACTTCGCCTTAAAAAGGAGAAAGGGGTCTTCTGATGCTTTTTCTTTAGGCAATCCGAGGAGTTTTTCCTTTGCTCGTGGCACAGTAACCGCTTCACTCCCACCATTGCATTAATGAAAAGGCTTTTGTTTCTTCTGCTAACCGCTCTTTCGACTTTCGTCGCAGTAGGACAAGTCAGTATTTCCCTCAAGGTAGATCGCCGTCAATATCTTAAGCATGAGCCTGTTACAGCTATTGTGACCATCACGAATAGAAGCGGACGAGAGCTTGATTTCACAAGTAAACTCGAGGGTACAATTGCTCACAGCTGGCTCGATTTTAGTATGCGCGACTCAGGTGGTCGAGCCATGCAGAAGCGCCACAACAAAGTTTTCCAGAGGGCGGTTATCCCTGCTGGGCGTAGCATGTCTCGCCGGGTGAACCTGAGCGGTATGTTTGGAGTGGCGAAGGTTGGTAATTTTGCGGTGACTGCGCATGTTCGACGGCCTGGGGTGGAAGAAGTCAGCTACACTTCTAATTCCGGTCACTTTACTGTTGGAGGTGGAAGCATCCTCCATAGCGTTCCCTTTGGGGTTCCCGATAGCCCATATCCAAAACGGAAGTATAACATAGTAACATTCAACGATGGCAATAAAACGGCTATTTACAGTCAGGTGATGGATACGAATACGGGTCTCTCGCTGTCGACCTACCGCCTCAGCGAATATCTTGGATTCGTGAAGCCGCTGATGGCATTGGACCGACAAAACCAGCTTCATGTTCTTTATTTGGCTGGTCCCGAGGTTTTCGTTCACGCAACGGTTGACCAAGATGGTAAACACACCTCAACTGAGTACTTCAAGAGGGTTGCAGGGCGCAAACCACGTTTTGTGGAGTTCACTGACGGCCAAGTTGTTGTTGCTGGGGCGATAAAATATGATCCCGAGGAAGAAGCCAAAGTGGCTGCAAAAGCTCGCGGAGCGTCCGAGCGTCCTGAATAGTATGAGAAAACCTGAAAAAAAGGTTGTTAAAATTGTTCACATTTTTTTAAAATTAACTTAACCAAAGCTTTTACTTCATGAGATTATTCTTTTCTTCACTAATTTTAATTTCAATTTTTACGCTTCAGGTGTCAGCTGGAGCCTTTGATACGGTGGTGATTGATGCTGGTCATGGTGGGCGTGACAATGGAGGCAGCTACGGGAAAGTTTACGAAAAATGGCTCGCTCTTGACACTGCGATCCGTGTTGAGAAAAAGCTCAAGGCTCAAGGCTTCCGAACGGTAATGACTCGCCGCAGTGATAATTTTATCACCCTCCCTGGGAGGGCCAAAATTGGGAATCGTTTTCCAAATTCGATCTTTGTGAGTATTCACTACAACTTCACTTGGAAAAGGGATGTATCCGGACTTGAAACTTTCTTTTGTTCGTCGCGCTCTAAACCACTCGCAGAAGCCGTCCAGAGAGGAATGCTTGGTGAGGTCAGGTCAGTCAATCGAGGTGCCAAGTATGCTCGTTACTATGTGATCAGGCATGCTCAAAACCCAGCCATTCTTGTTGAGGGTGGATTTGTCTCAAATTCGAAAGAGCGCGGGCGCACGAAAGAAGGTAGTTATCGGGAAGCAATCGCTAATGGTATTGTTAAAGGAATTTCAGAATATCAAAGCCTTCGACGAGGCGGGAAAGCATACTGAAATTTCGAATTAAATGATATCGGTTGACTGGAACGAGCGTTACAAGACCGGCGATACTCCATGGGAAAAAGGGGGACATCACCCGGGTCTTCCTTTTTTATTAGAAACTCATTTGGATTTGGTAGAGAGGGCTACGAGTGTCCTAGTTCCAGGCTGTGGGCTTGGATATGATGTCGACTTGATCGGAGAACTCACGTCTAGCAAGATCGTTGGTTTGGATATCGCGGAGGAGCCAATTCGAAGGGCGAAAGAAAGATCCCCTCGAGATAAAACAACTTGGGTTGTGGGTGATCTTTTTGATTGGAATGGGAAGTGTGACTTAGTTTTTGAGCACACTTGTTTTTGCGCAATTCCGGTTGAGCGGCGTCAGGATTATGTTTCGGCAATGGCGTCTTTGCTTCCATTAGGAGGGCATCTTCTTGGGATCTTTTTCCTTAACCCGGATCATGAAGGCGAAGAAGGTCCACCCTTTGGGGTAACCATGGAAGAACTGTGTAAATCTTTTGGTGCCGAGTTTGAGCTGGTTTGGTCCGAGCCCCCGGCCAGAACTTATAGTTCCCGTGAGGGCGAGGGGAGAGAGCTCTGCATTCTATGGAAAAAACAGGCGACTGATTTTGTAGCCGATAAATAGCTAAAAACGTTGTTATTACCAACTTCAGATGGAGGATGAAACAATCTCAAGAGTAAGCGTTGGCGGCCTTTTTTTCTGAATAGGGAGAAATTGTTCGGGTGGCCGCCAAAAATACTCCACTAAAAACGGCCTGTGCGATCATAGCGTTCCGGAAGAAAAGCCAAGTGGGAGCATATCCGGGAAGTCCTGTCCAGAGAGCCTGTCCCAGTGTTGTGAAAGATTTTGTTGCGTAGAGTGGATCCAAAGCCCAGCTAAGGGCGTTGGTGATCAGATAAAAAATAACAGCTGCTAAAAGTGAACCGGTAAAGGTCTTCAGAGGAGAGCTTCTCTTGAAAAAATTAGCGAGTCCCACCATGGCGGCAAACCCGATGATCGGGACCAAGATTTCCAGACCCATAGGGTATCCCTGGATAATGCTGGTGATCGGATAACTGATAAGCCAAGTTGCGCTGGCGAGGATAACTCCACGTGATCCAAAGAGCGCCATTCCACAAAAGAAGAGGGAGCCAAAAGGTTGAAGGTTTCCAAGAGATTCCGAATTTAAGGCCCCAATGATACGGGCCGAAATCAGAACTAAGATAAAGACGATAACCGGAAGCGCTCGCTGCATGAGAATGATACTAGAGAGGATTGATCGAGAAGGAAATTCCAGAATTTGTATTCTTTTTAGCGGAGAAGGTAATTTATCATCTACGAATGAAATGGTTCAGAGCGATATCCTTACTTCTCATAATTCTGAGTAACCTGAGTGCCGACTCGCGCCCCAACGTCATTGTCTTTCTCTCTGACGACCAGGGTTGGGGTGATTTAAGTCATTCGGGAAATATGGATCTCAAGACTCCGAATATTGATTCGTTGGCTCGTGATGGTGTGAGTTTCGATCGCTTTTTTGTATGTCCGGTCTGTTCTCCCACTCGTGCGGAATTCCTAACCGGGCGCTATCATCCGCGTTCTAATGTTTATTCGACTTCTGCAGGTGGAGAGAGAATGGATCTCGATGAGATGACGATCGCTGATATTTTTAAAAAATCAGGCTATAGGACCGGAGCTTTTGGGAAATGGCATAACGGAATGCAATTCCCATACCATCCTAACGGAAGGGGTTTCGATGAGTTTTACGGTTTCTGTAGCGGCCATTGGGGGAATTATTTTTCACCAATGCTTGAGCGAAACGGTGAAATTGTGGAAGGGAAAGGATTTTGTATCGATGATTTCACGACTCAGGCGATGGATTTCATGGAGAAATCCAAGGCTAAGAGTCAACCTTTTTTCACCTATCTGCCTTACAATACACCACACTCACCAATGCAAGTCCCCGATGAATACTGGGGAAGATTTGCCAAAAAAAAACTTAAGATGAAAACTGGAGACCGACATCTTCGGTGTGCTTTAGCAATGTGTGAAAATTTGGATTATAATGTTGGCCGCGTTCTTTCGAAATTGGACCAGCTTGAGGTTGCTGATAACACGATCATTGTATGGTTTCATGATAATGGTCCAAATGGGAAACGTTGGAATGGGGGGATGAAGGGACGAAAAGGGTCAGTTGAAGAAGGTGGTTGTCGGAGTCCTCTATTCATAAAATGGCCGGGTGGGATAAAGAAGGGATTTCAGATTGAGAAGATCGTGTCGGTACGCGATTTGCTGCCGACCCTCTGTGAGCTGGCAGGAATCAAGATGTCGCTGCCAAGTCCTTTGGATGGGAGGAGTTTAGTTTCATTAATAAAAAACTCCGAGGCTAAATGGGAAGATCGGATTTTGGTCAGTCAGTGGAAAAATAAATTTGGAGTTCGGTCTCAGAATTATCGGCTAGGTGAGAAAGGAGAGCTTTTTAATATGGCCTCAGATCCAGAGCAGCTTAAGCCAATCAAAGATGAAAAAGTGTCCCGCAAGTTGAAGGAAGCTCTGGCCAAGTACAAGACAGAGGTGCTCCCAGAATATGGAGGAAATAAGGATGAACGGGATTTTGTGATTGCTCATCCGGGTTCAAAGCTAACTCAGCTTCCGGCTCGGGATGCCGTAGCAAC
>DIHU01000269.1:6361-6761 GCA_002420315.1 Akkermansiaceae bacterium UBA5688 | reverse complement strand
CTACGGCCATTGCTTAGATTTCCCGAAAGGGAAAGCGTAGTCCCAGCAGGAAAAGTTCCTCCATTAAGATTAGCAGTGGGTTCAGGAACAAATTGTCCATCCATCCAGTTAAGTCGGGTAGTCAACCAGTCTCTAAGATGCTCGACTTCGCCTGAGTATCCACCGAAACGTGGCTGCCCGGAGAAGCGTCGAAAATTCCTGACCTGTGCCTGATTGAGTTCGGCCGCATAGTCATTGATGATCTTTTGAATATTTTCATCGGTCCAAACGTCCTTTCGAAGTTCGAAATACCGGTCGATGTAGAGTTGCCAAAACTCTTCATTCCCAAAGAGCTGATTCCACCAGGCATAAGTAAAGTAGTTCGTTCCCCCAGACCAGCTTCGTGGATTGTCATCTCGAC
>DIHU01000269.1:3768-5986 GCA_002420315.1 Akkermansiaceae bacterium UBA5688 | reverse complement strand
CCTGAGCGGGGCTTATGAAAGTAGGTGCTCAATCTCAGTGCATCTGCGTTGAGAGCTAAAACGTTTAAAAGGTGGTGGTCCACCCAGGCGAGAGGATCGATGTATTCCTCGTAGTTTCCAGAGCTCAAAGAACTAGTCATCTCGTTGAGGTGATTACGAAGCCAGTTCGCTTGCGCCGATGTGGCGTCTTCCTCTTTTGGGTAAACCCACCCTAGGGTCCGTCCTCCAGCACTCAACCCACCATCACCGGGATCAAGTCGATCGATCTTCATAATATATCCTCCAGTGATACCTGGCTCCGCGGAGACACTGTCGGGAAGTCGCTCCACATCGACCCTGTCATTATCACGTGAGATCTTCTCCATGAAAGTATAGACACCATCGTAGTCGGCGCTGCTATTGGTCCCATAACTCAAGCTCCCTCCATTGGTATTGAGAAAGAGTTCTACGAACCGGGTTCGCACCGCGTAGCGGCCCGTTTGATTACTCAGATTATAGATGAACGCATTCCGCATCAGGGATCGGTCAAACTGAGATCTCGCGTTAAGAATCCAGTCCGACTCTTCAGGCATTCCGAAGGGCGAGATATCCTTGTTCCGATTATTTTCGTTCCAAGCCTCAATACTGTAGGCCTTCTTCTCAAATCCAGAAGAAGAAGATCCCCGAGTCTTATACCCCCCGCGAGTTCCGAGAGCATAGGGTTTATTGAGGCGCGTGATTCCGGTCGCAGGATCGGGTTCAAAAAAGGCAAAGAAGACATAGGCCTTGCCGTTACTTGCGGACGGGCCGCCACTAAAGCGCTCCATAATCACCACCGGAATATCTGAGGAGAAAGATTCCGCGCTCGAAGAGAGCTCAATATATCCTTCCTCGCTAACCGGGCCCGGAGCGAGTCCATTACTGTAGGCCCGGGCGCGGATAATCTGAGATGATGTAATTGTGATAGGGTTGCCCGTGTAGCGGGTAGAAGAAGCGGTCGGAACATTTCCATTAGTGGTGTAACGAATATCGGCCGTAGGCGAAGCGACAGATAATTCGAGGGATACAGAATTAGTAAATCCCCGACCGGGAATCGAGAATGTGACTGCACCAGCTGGAAGTCCTTGGTTGGTTCCATTGGAAGTCGCAGGAGTAGAACTCTGAAAGTAGCCTGCTTCTCCAAGCCCCGGATTAGTTGCGGCGGTCGTAGCATCAAGCTGAGGAAGCACTAAAAGATCCGAACTTCCTGTGCTTCTGTTGAGTCCCTGAATGGCGAGGATATTCCCTCCTTTTCCGAGTAGATTGGGACCGATAGGAATATTAAAATCTTCAAAGATGACAGCAGCACTGTCGGGATTATCTGCGGTTGCAACCGAATTCCATTGCGGACTGGCCGGAGCTCCAGCGGATGCAACCAGTGTTCCATTAATGTAAGCTGCGAAACCATCGTCATACTTCATACGTAAGGTCAAAGAGGTCAGGCTTTCAGGACTATCGATCGTAAAAGGAATGCGCACATACACAGTAGCATTGGTGTCCTCAGTCTCGGACCGAACATCACCATTGCTTCCGATGAGATTTCCATAATCGTAACCAATTCCGGTATTACCCGAGGGCCAAGAGGAATCATCAAAAAGTCGATCACGCCAAGTCGTCCCAATATCGGACGTTGGCACCAGAATTCGGCTGATTGAATTTTCGGGGATAATGGTAACATCCGAACCGCTTCCCGTTTGAGCGAGCCCGTAAGAAATATCATCGAACTGTTCTGGATAATCAATGTAACCATTCGCGACGGTTTGCCCGTCGCCTTCGACAAGGGCCAAATAGCCGCCTGGTTCCTTGCTCAATTTAAAGTTAGCATGAAGTTCTCCAACGTCGCGGTCCTTGTTGGATGCAAAAACGATTAGCGATCCACCCGAAGGGAGAACAACCCCAGTAGGAAGCTCCCATTTATCGAGTTCTGAAGGATCGTTTGTAAGAAACCATCCACTGATATCGACCGAAGTAGGATCAGGATTAAAAATCTCTATCCAATCAGACGATTGACCGTCTTCATCATAGAGCGAACGATCATTGGAAGCCATAAACTCCACAAGCACAGGCGCGGCAATGGCTCTCGGAGAGCAAACACCAAAAATTAGGGTGGCAGCAGTGACGAGGAGGAAAGTGTAGAAACCACAAGCGAGGAGGGATCTTAGGGAAATCAAGGGCTTCATAATTAGGGAAAGAGGCGGGA
>DIHU01000269.1:2436-3380 GCA_002420315.1 Akkermansiaceae bacterium UBA5688 | reverse complement strand
AGTGAAATCAACTTTAACGATGAATTTGATAGGGTTTATTGAGATTTTATCCTAATTCCTTGGATCTATTTGAGTATCCGAGGGTAAATCTGTTTCTCTGATGACGAGCCCATCTCTTGTGAGATGCCAAGTAGTTTCATGTTTGTGAAGAAGAGATAATCGAGCGACACTCAAAATCTGATGAGAGGATCATTTCGGGCCATTCTTCCGCTGCTTTTCGTAGCGACCAGTAGTCTGCAAGCGGACCTTAACGACGCATTAATCCCCCTCACCCTCAAACAGATGGCTCGGACCGACCGGCTCCCTAAACCTGTCGAAGAAGCCGTCCTATTCACAGAAGTTGCCCTCGACCTTGGGCTTCCAAAATATGGGGCATCGGAAGGATGGCCAGGGGAGGCCTTATCCCGGATGGCTCTCTCGCGACTCAACAATCTGTCAAACAGCAAAACTGCTAAAGAAATTCAAGCCTTCCTCGCCGAGGGTTTCATCTCAACTTCATTGGAACCAGATACGCCAGCCGATCCGTTGTGGGGTGACCTCATTAAACGTTCCGGCGAAGGCGGAATCCACACACCAACCAGTCCTGAAGCGCTCCTTAAAAAGATTAAGGCACTTGGAAAAATAAAATTTAAAGTCACACGCGTTGAGAACCGCACGACACACCTTCATGTCGAAGCCGATCGTTCTGGAGCGGAATACTCGGCAAGCTGGCTCACTTCCTGGACTGATACAAAGCCGCCCAAACTTATAAATCTTACAGTCAAAAACTTCGAAACCATCATCTCGGAGGGTCCTTGGTTTCATGATGTCACGAACACAGTCATTTGGAAAAAACTCACGTTTTGAGCCGCAGGTCCTCCACGGGATCGATAACTGGGCTCAACGGATCACCCGAATTGGTGATCTTTCCTTGGCCGGGCATCATGGTCTCGCGGTCGGCGATG
>DIHU01000269.1:0-2118 GCA_002420315.1 Akkermansiaceae bacterium UBA5688 | reverse complement strand
CGGCGATGGCCTTGAGGATCTCTATGTCTGCGACGGAGGGAGCCTTCCTAATCAGCTTTATCTCCAGCAACCCGATGGCACCGCCAAGGAGGTTGCGCTCGATTGGGGGGTTGCCTGGTTAGAGGACTCCCGAAGTGCTCTTTTCGTCGATCTCGATAACGATGGTGACCAAGACCTTGTCGTTGCAACGATCGCCATGATTGCCTTTGTCGAAAATCTGAATAATCAGGCCTTTAAACTACGGGGTGGCTTTCCGGGCGCCCCTTATCCATTTTCCTTGAGTGCCGCCGATTTTGATCTCGATGGTGATCTCGACATTTACACCTGTATTTATGGGGCAGGCAACCAACCCAAAAAACGAGGCTTCGAAGCCAGCTCCCCAACTCCTTTTAATGAGGCAGAAAACGGCGGCCGTAATGTCCTCTTGAGCAATCTCGGGGGCTTCCAGTTTGGAGACGTCACCCGCGAAGTCGGTCTTGATCAAAATAATACGCGATGGAGTTTCTCCGCGTCTTGGGAGGACTACGATCGCGATGGTGATCCCGATCTTTATGTCGCAAATGATTTTGGTCGAAACTGCCTTTATCAAAACAACAACGGCCAATTTTCCAATATCGCTAGAAGAGCCGGAGTCGAGGATATGGCGGCCGGGATGTCGGTTTCTTGGGGCGACAGCAATCGAGATGGTGCTCCCGATTTACTCATCGGAAATATGTTTTCCTCGGCCGGACAAAGAGTTTCATACCAGCGAAATTACGAAGCGGGAAAGAAGAGGATGGCCCGGGGCAACACTCTCTTCATCGCTTCTAAAGATGGATTCCAGGACGCTAGCATCGCGGGCGGAATTACAAACGGCGGGTGGGCGTGGAGCTCGGGCTTTGCCGATCTTAACAATGACGGTTGGCAGGATCTCGTAATCACGAATGGCTATCTCAGCAATTCCCGCGACGATGATTTGTGAAGTTTTTTCTGGCGTGAGGTCGTGTCACCTTCCGAAAACATCGATGATTACGCAAAAGGTTGGACCGGACTCATGAAGCTGGTTCGGAACGGCTATTCATGGAGCGGTAATGAGCAAAATCGCTTCTTCCTAAATGGAAGAAAGGGCACTTTCCACGAAATTTCTCATTTAGCTGGGCTTGACCAGAGTGAGGATGGACGCGGTCTCGCTATCGTTGACTGGGATCAGGACGGACGTCTTGACCTTTGGTATCGTAACCGCTCCGCTCCTCGGCTTCGGCTCATGGTCAACAGGAAGGAAAGTCACCCTTCAGTGGCCCTTAGGCTCGAAGGGACCAACTGCAACCGGGATGCTATTGGAGCAGTCGTTGAGCTTCTTCCCTCCTCTCAAAACAGACATTGGGTTCAATCGGTAAAAGCAGGCGATCTTTTCCTCTCACAATCCAGTAAGTGGCTTCACTTCGGACTGGGTGAAGAGACAGAGGATTTTACAGCACAAGTGATATGGCCCGGTGGAACGAAAGAACTTTTCACAGGAATCAAAGCAGGCCGATTCCATCTTAAACAAGGATCGGGTATCGCACGCCAGATTAACTCTCGCCAAAAATTAGAAATGGCCCACCGAGAACTGACGCGACCACAGCACCAATCCAACGCCCATATTCTCCTCCCTGCTAGAGTTCCTTTCCCACCTCTAAGTTATCGGAATCAGGCGGCCAAACTTCTTACAAGCTCGCATAATCGGAACCCAACGCTAGTCCTCTTGTGGTCAAGCACATGTTCAGGTTGTGAGAATAATTTGAAACAAGTTGCTTCGCAAATGAAAGCGATCCATGAAAATCAACTGACCATTCTGGCTCTTTCAGCAGACGGTATCGACGGTCCAAAATCCAACCTAAACCCTGCCTACGAACTTATTGAAAAGACAAAATTTCCTTTTCCTTGGGGGATTATAGACCAGAAATCAGCTCGTAAGATCCATCGTTTCCAAGAGAATTTATTTGATCGAACACCCGAGGCTTCAGTGCCACTCGCCATTCTCCTCGATCAAAACCACCGCGCGTTGGCAATTTATCGGGGAGAATTATCCCTTCCTGTCATCTTAGCGGATCTCAAGACTTTGCTGTCTAGTAATGCCATTCAGCGTTATCATTTGTC
>DIHU01000186.1 GCA_002420315.1 Akkermansiaceae bacterium UBA5688 | reverse complement strand
CCCAGAAGAGAGCGTTGACGATGATGGCTCGCGCGTCGCTGTTTTAGGCTATCACGTCTTCCACGGGACCCTTCCTGCAACGCAAATGAGGATCCCTACCTCAAAATTTCGTAGCCAAATGGAAGCTATTAAAAAATCCAATATTGCAGTGATTACACTCGAGCAGTTCCTCACCTGGCGTCGTGGCGAAGGTGAAATCCCACCCCAATCCATTCTCATCACCATGGATGATGGCTGGAGATCAGTTTACACCGAGGCTTTCCCTATTATGAAGGAACTCAAGCTACCTTTTACTATCTTCCTTTATAAAAACTACGTGGGATCCAATCGGGGTGGCCGAGCCCTCTCCCTCTCTATGATTCGTGAAATGGTCTCCAGCAAGCTCTGCACCATCGGATCTCACTCGGTCAGTCACCCGTTCCCCAGCAAAATAAAGAAAGTAGCCAAAGAAGGCCCGGAAGCATTCCAAAAATTTCTTCGCAATGAATTAGGGACCTCGAAAAAGTTTCTCGATAATACTTTCAAGATCAAGGTTAACACCTACGCCTACCCTGGAGGCTACTATACTAACGAAATGTTCCCGCTCGCGAAAGAACTAGGATATGAGCAACTTTTTACGGTGAAACCCGGGAAAATTCGACGGGATTCCCCCCGGTATACTTTGCCACGTTACATCGTGCTGGGAAATCACGATGCCGCCTTCAACGCCGCAATGGTTTTCCGCAATGGGGCTAGAGTTCCCACTGTCCCGATCTCCCTTCCACACCCAACCAAACCTGAACCTGGAGAAATCATTGCTTCACGCCTTCCCGACATTGAAATAGATCTCTCGGGCGTAAATAATCTCGATCCCGAATCGGTCGTCATGCGGGTCGCTGGATTCGGCAAAGTTCCGCTTAACTCAAATCCCAAGTCTTTTATCTACAAATGGACCGTAAGCCGCCCCCTTCGACAGCCACTTTGTGAGATAACCACTCAGTGGCGCCTCAAAGGCAAAGAAAGTTACGAGCCAGTCATACGTTGGTCATTCCGTATTGATCATGAAGCGGCATACCAAGCTCAATAGCAGGTATTTCTAAAGCGAAAGTGAAAAAAACTCATCTTTCACTAATAAGGGCCAATTTTCATTGTTAATAAGTTAGCGGAAACCTTTTTTTTGCTTTTTTTTATCAATTTTCTCTTGCTCGAAACCTCACTTTTCTCTTTTTTCAAAGAAATCACTCAAAACTTATGGGAAATCAAATACTCGACGGAGCCCAGGCTCTCATCAAAACCCTCGACGATCTCGGCATAGAATTTGTCTTCGGCTACTCAGGCGGAGCTGCCATCCCGATTTTTGACGCCCTCGAAACAGTCGAAACCAGAATGAAATTCATCCTTGTTCGCCACGAACAAGGAGCCGTTCACATGGCTGACGGCTACGCTCGCGCGACCGGGAAGCCAGCCGCGGTCCTAGTCACTTCGGGGCCCGGTGCAGGAAATACCGTAACTGGTCTCATGACTGCTCAGATGGATTCGGTTCCAATGCTTGTGATTTGCGGACAGCAGGTGACCTGGATGCTTGGAAAGGATGCCTTTCAAGAAGCCGACATTTTTGGAATCACGGTCCCTGTCGTGAAGCACAACTACCTCGTCAAGGAGACCAATGATTTAGTTCGTGTTGCTAAAGAGGCCTACCATATCGCAACCACTGGCCGTCCTGGCCCAGTCCTTATCGATGTTCCAAAGGATGTATCCTCCGGTGATTTCACCGAATCAATGGATCCCGAACTAGACCTCCCGGGGTATGATCCATATGAATCTCTCAACATCGATCCCTCGAGAATTGAAGAAGCTGTCGCGCTGATCAAAAACGCCAAGCGCCCCGTGATTCTTGCTGGCCAAGGCACCATGATTTCGCGCGCCGACAAGGAGCTAATGGAGCTTGCAACCAAACTCAAATGCCCCGTCACCTCAACTCTTCTTGGTAAAGGGGTCTTTCCGGAGACCCATGACCTAAGCCTTGGTATGCTTGGTATGCACGGCACTGCTTATGCGAATAAGGCAATGGTCGAGTGTGATCTACTTCTCAACGTTGGGTCTCGATTTGATGACCGGATTATCGGGCAGCCCGATAAATTTTGTGCAGATGCTAAAATAATCCACATTGATATCGATCCAGCTGAGATGGATAAGATGATTGTTCCCGACATCCAAATCGTCGGAGACGCGAAGGCAGCTCTCACTCTCCTCAACCAAGAGATTGAAGAACTGGATACCGCCGACTGGCTTAAAACCCTTGGCGGTTATAAAAAGAAATTCCCTCTTAGCTATAAAAAACAAGGCGGACTTCGGATGCAGCAGGTCATCGAAGAATTATACGAACAAACTGAAGGCAAGGCTATTGTCTCGACCGATGTTGGTCAGCACCAGATGTGGGCCGCTCAATTCTATAAGAACGACGAGTCGTATCACTGGCTCTCCTCGGGTGGAGCCGGCACTATGGGTTTTGGTTTCCCCGCTGCCATAGGCGCCCAACTTGCCCATCCAGAAAAAACCGTCATCTCGATCTCTGGTGACGGTGGCTTTCAGATGACTCTTTTCGAACTCGCCACTGCGGCGATTCACAAACTCCCTATCAAGATCGTGGTTCTCAATAACCACTATCTTGGCATGGTCCGCCAATGGCAGGAGCTCTTTTTCGAGAACCGGGAATCCGGGGTCGACCTAGAGGGAAACCCTGACTTCTGCAAACTAGCTGCTGCTTACGGTATCCCTAGCGTCCACTTCAAGCGTCCGGCTGATTGCCAACGTAAGATTGAAGAAGCACTAGCCTACAACGATGGTCCCATTCTGATTCACGCCGAGTGCGTCAAATACGAGAACGTCTTTCCCATGATTCCTGCTGGAGCGGCACTTGAGGACATGATCACCGAACCGCCAAAAACTAAAATGGCGAAGCCAGTCGGGTCTACCTAAGTCTTAGGACTCGTCGAAACCTCAAACACCCTTTTAAAATGTCCAAAACGATCGTCACCACCGACACTCCAATAGACAACTCGACTCGTGGAGCTTCAAACACGCTATCCATTCTCGTAAATAATAGCCCAGGGGTATTGATGCGTATTTGTCAGGTCTTCTCACGGAGAGCTTATAATATCGACTCGCTCGTGGTCTCCGAAGGCCGAACTGGAGCTTTCTCCAGAATGACTATCGATATCTCCGGAAATCCCCAGGGACTCGAACAAATCATCAAACAGGTCAATAAACTAATCGACGTGATTCATTGCTTCGAGCACACCGCTGAGAACTCAGTCGTTCGCGAGATGCTTTTAGTGAAAATTATCGCGGATAAGGATGAGCGCTCGGCCGCTCTTCAAGTCATTGAACACTTCGCTGGCAAGACCGTCGACATGAGTCCAAATTCTATGATCGCAATGTTTACGGGCACCACCAGTAAGATCGATGCTGTCGTTCTTATGCTGGGTCAATTCGAGGTCATCGAGACCATCCGAACAGGCAAGGTCGTCGTGGCACGTGGAAGCCAGGCCACTTAAGGCTTACCTTTTGAAAAATCTTAATTAACAAATCCTCAGCCAGGAGAATCCCCGCTCGGGATTTGTAATTTCTAAAGATTTTGTTAAGATCCAAAGTAATGCGAGTCCTAATCTTAACCCATGGATTTTGGGCCATTGCAATGATTACTGCATTTTTCGTTGGCATGGGCTGGCAAAGATCAGCCACGGCGGACAGGCAAAACTCAGAAACTCAAAATCAAGCTTCCCGTGGTCAATTTACTCTGTCCGCTCCATCAGAAACGGGAATGACGCGGACTAAATCAAATCGAGCCGATTCTGGCGAAAGCGGGCCAATACCCAAGCTAATACAAGGAACTTCATTTATAGAAATGGGAATCGAAGGCCTCGCGGCAATGTCTTTAAAGGACCCCAATCAGCTCAAACGGCGCCTTGCCTTTAGCCACCTCCTTTCTGAAATGACCAGTGAAAATGCGGCTCAAATTCGCGAAGGACTGATTGCTGCTGGTGTTAGTAACCGCGACTCTGAATGGCGCGACTTCAATTACGCTTGGGGGACCATTGCAGGTGAGGCTGCTTTCTCCGGCTCTCTCACCATGGAAAAGGTAGATCTATACTCCGTTATCAGCGGTTGGGCATCCATTGACCCGACCAATGCTATAGAATTCCTTGACCAACTTCCTGAAAAGCTCGCGCATGGCCCAGGGAACAAGGTTAAGACTGACCGGTTAGACTTGGAAAAAGGCGTAGTAGCTGGGTTAGCCGATCGTAACCGCGACGAAGCCACGAAGTATGTCTCGAAACTTCTCGCTGAAGGGCGAACCGACACCTCACGTTTGATGGAAACCGTTGCCAACGAGGTTATTCGTCAAGAAGGGTCAATTGGCGCATCCAATTGGGCAGCGACCTTGAAAGACGGACCTTTAAAGGGCTCCGCTATGGGAGAAATAGCCGAAGGTTACGCTCGAACTGATCCAGCATCAGCCGCGAGCTGGATTGAAGAATTTGCAGCTCAAGACTATGCCACCCGAGCCGTTGCCGAGGTCGGAAAGAAATGGGCTGAGCGTGAACCTCTTGCAGCTGTTTCTTGGCTCGAGAAACTTCCCGAAGGGCAAGGTCAGAAGGCGGGACTCAATTCAGCCTTCGGTGACTGGGAAGATCGCGATCCTATTGCTGCGGGAAATTACCTTCTTTCTATGCCAAATTCACCGAAACGCGACTCCGCCATCCGTGGATTTGCCGAAGGATATGCCTGGCAAGACCCCAAGACTGCAATTGCATGGGCCAAAGATATTCAAGACCCGACAATACGGAACGAATCTCTGAAAAAAGTTGGCTTCGCATACTACCGCCGTAAACCCGAAGAAGCGAAAACTTGGCTCGCTGAAAGCGGACTTTCATCGGAAGCTAAAGCTGACATTCTGAACTCTCAGCGGAGGCGGTGACTGAAATATTTTATCAGTAAGAGCATCATCGCTTGAGAATACGAATTACCTCTTCAGACGTTTTCCGCCTCAAAGACCATATACTGCAACGGGATCTGATCTTCCCTTACTGCGGGAGCTCATTTGCAACTGAATCCGTTCCAATATCTCAATGCAAGGGGAGGATTTTCTTGTCAGCCCACCGTAGTGCCACTCGCCCAGCAATTCATTCCCGAAGACGAGAACCGGTCAAAAATAAAAATACAACTGCTCCCAATAACAAGGTTACAAAGGTCCCCAAAGCCTGCAAAGGATCACGAATCATCAGGAGAATCGCCGAAATCAAAGTGGCTAAAATAAACAACAAAGGGGGAACTGCCTTCCATCCTTTAACAGCGCCCTGATGGGCACCGAGGAAAAGACAAAGAACCGAAGCTGTAGCACAGAGTGACAAGGTCAATCCAAGGTAGCCTAGGAGGTCCTGTAAACTTCCAAAACATATCAGGATAAGAGCAAAGCCCATCTGCAAAGAAACCGCAGGCCAAACTCTGCTGGTCTGCACTACGAAAATCTTGGGTAATAGTCCATCTTCAGCCATCTTACCATAAACACGCGGACCAGCCATCATCATACTCAAAACCGATGTCAGTAGAGCCAGTAAAATGACAAATCGGACAAAGCTTTCAAAACGCTCACCACCAATCCAGCCCGCCGCTAGCGCCGCCACATCTGCTTGACCTAGAACTATCTCTTTGGGTGGTGCTACGACAAAAAGAACATTCAACATAAGATATAACAAAATCACAATTGAAGTTCCTGCTATCATTGACTTTGCAACCACATAAGAAGATTTCGATTCTCCCACAATATAGACCGCCGCATTAAATCCTGAATAACTGAGTGAAATCCAAACCAGAGCTTGAGCAAAATTTAAGATAATGGAGCCTTCAGCCGGATTTAGCGTCACATTGTTACCCTCCCATTTTAGCGAACCCATACTCCAAACCCCATAACTCAATATTACTGCTAATAAAATTAACTTTAGTCCAACCGCAATATTCTGCGTCAACGCTCCCACTGACCTTTTCCCTCCATGCGCCAGCGCCCCCAGAACGACGACAATTACCGCCGGCAGCTTATGAGGAAGATTACCTGGTAAATACTCTTCAAGAGCCAGCGCCGCATAGGCGATCGCTCCGCTAAATCCCGCCATGAGGGAAACCCACCCAGCAACAAACCCTACAAAAGGAAATCCCGAGGATGACAAGAAAACATATTCACCACCCGATACAGGTATTTGTTTAACCAGCAGTCCGTAGCTGAAGGCTCCACACAAAGCTATAGCTCCAGCCACTAACCACGCCGAAATCACTACCCAGGGACTACCTAGTGAAACCAGAGTGAATCCCGAAGTTGTGAAAATCCCGGCACCTACCATGTTCGCGACCACCAAAAAAGTCAGCGTCCAAAAGCCAAAGCCTTTGCCCTTCGCCCTAGCCATCAATCCTTATGAAATCGTGAAAAATAATTATTATTGAAACCGCCGATTTTTAATTCGTCCACAAAGTTCAAAGCAACATCATCGGTCTTATTTCGAAACACCTTCTTTCCAGCTCCAATGTCAGCTCCTAGGATCCCTCTTGAAATTCTAATGGCTTTCAACACTGTTTCATTTTCATGGAAAACTTCGCTCCTTTCGAATTTAAACATCTTTAGCCAATCATCCACCTTAAGTTCGGGATCGAGGGAATTTTCGCTAATTCCGGACTTTACACTCTTCTCCTGAGTAACTCCGAACTGCCCCTGACCAAACAAGGAGATTCCAACAAGCGGAATAATCGGCCGAGATTGGAAAAGAAATCGACTTTTCATCATGCCGGTAATCGTCGCAGACCAACGTTTCCGTTCAAGCCACAAAGATTTTGCGCGATCTTCCTTAAGCGAACTTACAATTAAAATTGTCGTTGATATCTTAATAGATTTTCTTATTCCTCTTACTTCTCGGCATTAGCGCCAAATTTTCCCGACATTACTTTTCTTTTCCCTGCCCTTGCCTCACCACTTCGGACCTCATCTGGGCTCTCATCAATTTATATGAAATGATTTAAACTCGATAAAATGTCCAAATATCTCATCCCTCTCACATTCGCCTTAGTTCTCTCGGCCTCGGCTTTAGAACTCCCAAACGTCCTTGGTTCCCCGCCCGCAAAATCCAAGGAAGACTGGATCAAGATACAGCGCCCAAAAACCCTCGAACTCTTTAAAAATCATGTCTACGGTCGCGCCCCATTGGGGAAGCCCACCACTCTATCGTTTAAGATCATCGAAGAAGACCCCAAAGCCATGGACGGAGCAGCGACTCTCAGGATCATCCAAATTTCCTATTCCGGACCTGGAGGTGAGAGCGGATTTAAACTGATCACCTTTATTCCCAATAAAGCCACTAAACCAGCCCCCGGATACCTTCTCATCTGTAATCGCGGCCCTGAAACCATTGATCCAACGCGTAAAAAAAAGGACGACTTCTGGCCAGTCGAATCAATCGTCGCTCGAGGTTATGTTGCGGCCACCTTTCCAAATTCCGAACTAAGCACCGACAAAGATCTCAACTTTAATAACGGCGCACACAAGGCCTTCGACAACTACGATGGCGGACGTCCCGGCGACGCATGGGCCACCATTGCAGCATGGGCCTGGGGCGCATCCCGCGCCCTTGACTACTTCGAAACAGATCCCGCTATCGACGCCTCAAATTTTGCTGTGGTTGGTCACTCCCGGGGAGGAAAAACCGCTCTTTGGGCCGGCGCTACGGATGAAAGATTTGCGCTTACTATCTCAAATAACTCTGGCTGCACCGGAGCGGCATTAGCCAGACGTAAAACCGGAGAACGAGTCGCCCGAATTAACAAAAGCTTCCCTCATTGGTTCTGCGGAAACTATAAGAATTTCGATGGTAAAGAAAACGAACTTCCAATTGACCAGCACCAACTGGTCGCGCTCATGGCTCCCCGCGCAGTCTATGTCGCAAGTGCCAGCAAGGACGACTGGGCCGATCCCGAAGGTGAGTTTCTTGCAGCCGCCTATGCCGGAGCAGTTTACGAACTTTTCGGTTTAAAAGGGCTTGAAACCATGGAAATGCCTGTAGCCGACCAGCCTATTCAGCTAGGCCACATCGGCTATCACCTTCGCACAGGAAAGCACGATCTCAGTCAATATGACTGGGAACAGTATCTCAATTTTGGCGACAAACACCTTAAGAATTAATCCGTCTACCGCGGACACTTTCTTACCGCTTTGTCTCTTGCTCTCATCGGCGTCAAATTCACGGGCAATTCTCGATTCAAGAGAGAATTCGAGCACCGCATCATGATTTGGTTCGATGGTGATATGCGGAAATAGACCCCTTTGAGCTCCTAATAAGCACAGACAGAATCGGAGAATTTTTTTCACGACCGACCGTGTCTCTATTTGACCCAATGGAAAACGCCCTAACCTCTTAATGATATCATCAGACTCCGATCAACAAATAGCCTGATCAATTATTTCTAGTAGCCTTTTAATATTTGAAGGCAACTGCTTCCCGGTCATTACGAACCAACAAGATCCGTCCAGCCAAAACTGGATGGTTCCAAGTACGATGATCAAGAGCATCAAAATTCATTACAACCTCCTCTTGATTTGAGTTGAGCTCGAGGATCGAAATCTCACCTTGTTCCCCTTGGACAATCATATGCCCTCCAACCCCAAGGATCTGGCCGTGTCCGTAATTCCCCCCCCGCCAAACTGACTTCCCATCCTCCAAATTTAGACAGGTCATCCGTCCATCATTAAGCCCATATAAAAAACCATCCTTCACAACCATATCAGCAAATTTGGCCTTTAATTTCAGACTGTGCCACAGCTCTGTTGCTTCAAACCCGCTCTTGCCTTTTTTGATTTGAACTCGATGGGTCCCATATCCATACCCGCTGCTCGTAATAATGGTATCACCCACGATAAGCGGAGAAGCACAGTTACTCTGGGCATTTCCAATTGGAAATGCCCAAAGTTCCTTTCCTGTTTCAATCTCAAATCCAGCCAACGCCTTTTGCTGAATTGCAACGATCTGTCGCTTGCCTGCTAGAGTGGCCACCACTGGTGAGGCATAAGACGACGGGTAGTTGCCGGAGCGCCACATCAACTCACCCGAATCTGCCGAAAATGCCCCGAGGCTTTTCTCAGCCTTACTCCCAAGAGTTACTATAACCATCCCATCAACAACCAAGGGGCTGCAACTTTTAGCCCACTTAGGAATACTTTGATTGGTCTCTTCGAGGACGTTCTTTCCCCAAATCAAGGTGCCTGTTCGGGCATCCAAACAAGTCAAGATACCCGTCGCACCCAGCGAATAGACTTTAGAATTTGCCACTGTCGGAGTCGACCGCGGCCCATCTCCCCCCATCGATTCCTCAAATCTGACTTCTTCCGAATGGGTCCACACCGCATATCCCGTCTGAAGCTCATAACAAATCGTGGTCTCTATCGCACCACGCTGATCCAGAGTGTAAGCAAAATTTCCGGCAACTGCGAACGCTGACCATCCCTCACCCATCTCGATTCTCCATAACTCATCTGGCTCCTTGCTCTCCCAGCCATCCGGCAAAAGTTCACCTGATACCCAGTTATCCATATTTTCGCCGAGAAAACGCGGAAAGTAAGCTGGACCAATAGCTTTGATAAGCTCTCCCTCTTGAGCCATCATTCCAGATAATTCAGGCATCTGAGTCGCCGATTGATTTGACCAACGCCATGACAATTGGGGGAAAAAACTACCGGTGTGACCATCAATTTTCAGGAGAACCACAGGCACCGACATTAGCACAGCGCCAATCACCCGCTGTCTCCATCGCAAGCGACTGAAAAAAATTAACCAGACTAGCGTCACCGCTATCGCAGCGACCAGAAAAAGCAAATCCAGAGCTCCCCCCCACCCTTGCTCTACAAAGTGCGGAATGCTTTTTAGGATAATCCACCCTACGACCAGGACCATTTCCAAAATTAAAAGGAAACACCAACGGGGACCCTTCTTTGAGGACTGGATTTCAGATTTCACTGGGGAAGGTTATCCCGATAAGTCCATCTCTCAAGTCCGTCGTCATATTAAAATGCTAATGCAATACCTTCCCTACCGGAAAAGGGCTCCTCGCTCACACAGCCAAGACTACAAAAGGGGGGCAGGAAAGTCGACAATGCATCATTACAAGCGATGCCGGCCATACTTAGGAAGTTCAAAGAGAAAAGCGATTTTCTCGACCCTGTCATCATTCCTAAAAAGGGAACCCGGATTCCTATTGAATAACAACTTCAAGAATTGGCTCTCGAGATTGCCTTCAGCGCATCGAGCATCTTACTTAGGAGACCGCAACCTACAGAATCTCTCGCAAACTTTACGAAAAAAGATTTTTTTAAATCAAAAAACTCCCTCGCTCCTCCTTAAAATTCACCCCGGAAGGAGCATCTAGCAGTTGGGGTCTCATAGATAACAATCTCACATAGTCCGGGCAAATCCTCTTCAAGTTTACGCCAGAACCAAGCTGCCATCACCTCGATTGTTGGACTTTCCAGCCCCCTGATATCGTTTAGATAGCTGTGATCCATGATATCAATCAGGGGGGTCATGGCATCCGAGATACATTTATGATCATAAACCCAACCAATTTCTGGATTAACCTCGCCCTCAACATGAATCTCAACCTTAAAGCTATGTCCGTGCATCTGCCGGCATTTATGGTCGGCAGGCAGGCTCGGTAAAGTGTGAGCTGCTTCGAAGCGGAAGTCCTTGATGATTCGTGCGCGCATAATTTCTAAAAGAGATGTCTCTCTCGTCAGGATAGTCTTGTCTCCTCCGCCGTCCATCGCCAAGTTCTACTCGTTTATGACTAATCGCATCGACACCACTTTTGCCCACCTTCGCGAACAAAACCAGAAAGCCTTCGTCGCCTACGTCGCCGGCGGAGACCCTAATTTTGATCGCTCGCTCGAGATCCTACATACTCTCTCCGACGCTGGGGCCGACATCATCGAACTGGGAATTCCATTTTCGGACCCTATGGCAGATGGAATCGTCAACCAATTGGCAGCTGATCGTGCCCTCAAGTCAGGCATGAGCTCGCATCGCATTATCGATCTCATCAAAGCCTTTCGTGAAACCCACGACACTCCCCTAGTTCTCTTCACCTATCTTAATCCAATCTACGCCTATGGTTTCGAGGCCTTTCATAATGATGCAGCAGCAGCAGGAGCAGATGGAATTCTGCTGCTTGACCTCCCCCCTTCTCAAGCAGCAGTGAGCCCTGAATTCTTTCAAGGAGAGGCTCTTCATCATATTCATCTCATTGCACCCACTACTCCTCCGGCCCGTCGTCGATCTCTAGCCGAATCATCGCAAGGATTCATTTACGCTCTCTCTCGGACCGGAGTCACTGGAGCTCATTCTGCACCTTCGGAGAGTATCGCAACTCAGGTGTCTGAAATCCGCGAAATGACAAAGACTCCGATTTGCGTGGGATTTGGAATCACCACCGCCGAGCAAGCAGCCCAAGTTGCAGGCTACGCCGATGGGGTTATTGTCGGATCGGCAATCGTAAGGAAAATCCAAGAAAACGCCAACGACCCCAATGTCGCTCAGACACTGAGGGATTTTGTGGCCCCACTCATCAAAGCAACTCACGCCGCCTGAACTTTCATGATACTAGATTTTACCAAAATGAACGGGGCCGGAAACGACTTCGTAATCATCGATAATCGGGGTCTCGATAAGAGTCTCAAGAAAGATCAAATCGCACGTCTTTGCGACCGCCACCGCGGCATTGGTGCCGACGGTCTTCTGGCAGTCGAGCCAGCGGAAGGAAAAGCCGATGTTAAGTTTCGCTACTATAATTCGGATGGCGGTGAAGCTGAAATGTGTGGTAATGGTGCTCGCTGCTTCGGTCGTTATACCGCCCGTCTTCTCGGCGGTGATCTTAAAAGCCTAACGTTCGAAACCATTGCGGGAACGCTCCGAGCAGAGCTCATCGGTAACGAGGTCTGCATTGACATGTCGGACCCCGTTGATCTGACAATGGAAGCACTCGTCGAAGGAGTTGGGTCGGTTCATAATATCAACACTGGGGTTCCACATGCCGTCGTTTTTGTCGAAGAGCTCGAAAACTGCGATATTATCAAAAATGGTGCAGCGATTCGTTATCATGACTTATATGCTCCAAATGGAACCAATGTGAACTTCGTCAGTATCATTGAATCGCAGCACCTTGCGGTCCGCACATACGAACGTGGGGTCGAGGGAGAAACACTAGCTTGCGGCACAGGAATCACCGCCTGCGCCCTCATTCATCATCTTCAAACCAGTGCGCCTTCTCCAATTCAGATCGATGTTCGTGGCGGCGAAACCCTCTCAATTGCATTCGAACCAGGCCCAGATCGTAGTTTTTCCAAGGTCACCCTGACCGGACCAGCCGATTTCGTGTTTGATGGAGTCATCACCATCTAGGAAAGATGCGGCTTCCCACTACGGATTTTGTGTGGTTTTCTCTATCAAGATCCCATGGAACTTGATTTCACAGATACTCCGTTCGATACCAAATCGATCAAACCTCACGAGATCGAGGAGGTTTTCGAGGATCCGTTTTCAATTCGGCTCCTCCCCGACAACGAGCGCGCTGATGGGGAAGCCCGGTTCTATTTAATTGGCAAGACGATCGGTAGCCGCGGACTTTTTCTTTCTTTTTGGTCAAACGGCAAAAAAGCGCGAGTAGTTTCAGCCCGAGACCTCGTCCACGATGAGGAAACTTATTATGAGCGTAAGTTAGCTGAAATGAAATAACCCCCCCTTTTATTTTATGAACACTATCTCAGATTGGAACGACGTTCCTGATTTTGAAACCGATGAACAGGAGCATCGATTTTGGTCTGAACATTCATTAAACCCCCGGCTTATCAATGCCTCGGTCCATGCGCCAGACTCCAAAGAATCAACTACCATAACTCTCCGATTTGATCCTCGAATGCTCTCTCGCATCAAGCGGATTGCTAGATCACGATTTCTAAATTACCAGTCAATGATGAAGCAGTGGCTCGCCGAGCGAATGGAGGAAGAGATACGCCGCAGCGGCGATCAGGATTCGTAAGTTCGGCTTTGGTAAAATTTTATCCTAGTATGACTTCCAAAAGGCTCCGCCAAAGCCCTAGATTTTGGGCGGGCTGCTTTACTCTCTGGTTCGTTGTTCTCAATCTACTTTCCCACGGAAACAAATTCCATCCGCCCGGCACATTTGCTTTTGACATCCCTCACTTTGATAAAATCGTTCACTTTGGATTCTTTCTCGGTGGTAGCGGCCTGCTTTCAGCATCACTTTTTTTAGCCAAAAAACCATCTTGGCGCAGTCTCATCCTTACCGTCACATTCTCTCTTTCACTGGTTGGGATTTGGGATGAATTCCATCAATCATTTTTTGAAAACAGAACCGGCAATGACCCGGGAGATTGGCTCGCGGATACCCTTGGCGCTTTTTGTGGAAGCATCATTTTTTGCAGATACCATAAATGCCTCTCGTAATCATGAATCTCGTCCATTTCCACTTGCAGATCAAGGAATCAGCCCGAGTGGTCTCTAATAAACTATGATTTCGTTTCTAACCCATCCTGTGACCACTTTCTTCGGTGGTGCTATTCTCGCCCTAATCGGGATTGGGATTCTCCTGAGCGCAAACATGGAAAATAACAAAACCGCTCAGTTTGTTAAGAATTACCGCGCGGCAATGAGTAAGGCTGGCGAATCCGGACCGTCAGCAAGCTCCACCGGCGAAGCTGAAGCCATCCAACGTTTTACCGAATTCCTCAAAAATGTTGGAGATCGAATTTACATCGATAAGCAGACCGCGAACGTATATTCCAAAGGCGCCTATTTCGATGATACAATTGCAACCCACTACGGTCCTGACGAAATACGAAGTTATTTTCTCCAGACAGCAGAAACCATGACGTCCTTTGAAGTGAACATCCTAGATTCGACTCGATCAGGAGCTGACCACTATATTCGCTGGGAAATGATTTTTGCCGCGCCAAGACTAGCGGAAGGAGAACCGATCCACTCGGTTGGAATCAGTCAGGTAAGGTTCGATGAAAATGGTAAAGTTGTATTCCACCAAGATTTTTGGGATTCAGGGCGACATATTTACGGACAAATTCCAGTTGTTGGCGGAATGATTGGTATCATAAAAAATCGAATGAAATAGAATTGGATCATGGTTGAAAGAGCTCAGGAAAAACAGCGGCAGTTATCGACATCTATTCGAGTAATCGGTCAATGGTTGGATTCTGATTTTCGGAGAGAGGAAGCACCCAATCCAGAATCTCTACCCGACCAAGTAAATTGGGAAAGGACTCTCCCCTTTATTTTCCTTCATCTTGGATGTCTTGCCGTTTTTTTAGTTGGTTTCTCATGGACCTCGGCAGTCACCGCAATTCTTCTCTATCTTCTGAGAATGTTCGCTATCACAGGATTTTACCATCGTTACTTTTCTCATCGCAGTTTCAAAACATCACGAGTGGTTCAGTTCTTTTTTGCTCTTCTAGGCAACAGCTCTATGCAGCGTGGCCCACTTTGGTGGGCCGCCACGCACCGTCATCATCATAAGCACTCCGACGAAAAAATTGATGCCCACTCTCCCGTTCATCATGGCTTCGCCTGGTCACACATTGGCTGGCTAACCTCCATGAAGAACTTCCCCACAAACTACCAAGTCATTCCAGATCTCAAAAAATATCCTGAGCTTGTCTTCCTCAATCGCTTTGATCAAATCGTCCCCTTCATTTATGGATTAATCATGATTTCTTTAGGAGCAATTCTAGAGATCTTTGCTCCAAGTTTAAATGTTACCATGTGGCAATTTTTCGTCTGGACCTTCTTTATCAGCACGACCGTCCTTCTCCACGGCACGCTATTCATCAACTCGCTTGCTCACGTATGGGGAAATCGCCGTTATGAGACCAAAGATGATAGCCGTAATTCTTTTCTACTTTCGATCATCACCTTAGGTGAGGGATGGCACAACAACCACCATCGCTATCCACACTCAGCTCGGCAAGGATTTCGTGCCGCGGAGATTGACTTTACCTACTACGGCCTTAAGGCCCTTTCATGGCTTGGTTTGATTTGGGACCTCAAGCCGGTACCAAGCAAAGTCAAAGAGGAGGGTCAAAGGCTCTCATGATGGCAGGACGTGAAAAGATCGCGATTGTTGGGTCGGGAATCTCGGGTATGGCATGCGCTCACTTTCTTCACCCCCATTACGATATCACACTTTTCGAGAAGGACGATAGGATTGGCGGCCATTCAAACACCGTAAATGCGGGAAATGACCCACTCGACACAGGATTTATGGTTTACAACGAAGTGACCTATCCGCTCCTAACTCGTCTCTTTGAAAATCTTGGCGTTGCGACCAAGCCAACCTCAATGTCGTTCAGCGTTCAGCACTCCGACGACAAGCTTGAATTTAACGGAGGGAGCCTAAACCTTCTCTTTGGCCAGCGCAAAAATCTTTTTAAGCCTCGATTTTGGAGGATGTTGATGCAGATCAATCGTTTCAATAAAGAGACTGTTGCAGAGCTTCAGGAAGAAGAGGAAACCAAACTCACCCTTGGTCAATATGTTAAGGATAGAGGTTATGGGCAGGACTTTTTAAATTGGTATCTCTCACCGATGGCAGCTGCCGTTTGGTCCAGCCCGCCAGAAAAAATCGAACATTTCCCGGCGATCTCTCTGATGCGTTTTTGGCACAATCACGGATTCTTAGGTTTGGATACACAACACCCCTGGCGAACGGTGGTCGGAGGATCGAGGGAGTATGTCAAAAAGCTTGTCGCTCCCTTTCAGAATAGAATTAAAATTGGGAGCTCAGTTAAATCAATCACTCCAAGAAACGAAATCATTCTGGAATCCGGAGAGCGGGAAACTTTTGATCGCGTCATCAGCGCGGCACACGGGGATCAATCCCTCTACTTACTTACTTCACCTACTGAACTTGAAACAAAAATTCTCTCAGCTTTCTCTTACCAATCAAACAAGGCAATCCTTCACACCGACTCCCAATTTATGCCCCAAACCAAGAGATGTTGGGCGTCTTGGAATTACCGAGTCGACGGTGATAGACACTCGACGATTTATTGGATGAATAGCCTTCAAGGTGCCACGGCAAAGAAAGATTTTTTCGTCTCAATTAATCCATCAAGGAGAATTCCGAATGAACATATCATCAAAGAATTAGAATACGATCATCCGCTTTTTGATCTCAATAGTCTTGCTGCCCAAAAAGAAGTGCCAAAACTCAACGCTGCCAATACAGGAAGATATTTCTGTGGCGCTTGGCAGCGATTTGGGTTCCACGAAGATGGTCTTTGGTCGGCTTTTAGACTTTGTGAACAATTGTTGGGGAGGAGCCCTTGGTCATGAGCGCCTGCCTGTATGAATGCAATATCATGCATCGCCGCGTCAAACCGAACCAAAATCGTTTTGACTACCGCGTTTTCATGTTGAGTTTCGATCTCTGCGAACTTCCGAAAAAGAAGTTTCTTGGAATCAATCGGTTCAACCTTTTCAGTCTGCGAGACAAAGACCATATTGACCTTGGGAGGCCGGGTGGAATTCGCCCAAATCTAATGGCATGGTTTCTAGAGCATAGAATTGATTGCCCCAAAGATGCGCGCATTCAACTAATCACTCTTCCCCGCGTTCTTGGATACACCTTTAATCCAGTTTCCTTTTACTACGTGCGGGCCAATGATAATACTCCTTTATTTGCGATCGCCGAAGTGTGTAACACCTACCACGAAATGAAGCTCTATTTAGTAGAAGACCGGACTGAAACGGGTTGGTGCCGAAAGGTTCAAAAAGGTTTTTACGTTTCTCCATTTTCAAGTGTTCGCGATTTTTTCGACTTCCAACTAGGAATCCCCTCTGAAGCATGGAATGTTACAATTAATAATCTCGATACTGAGGGCCTTACCCTAACTTCTTCAATTCGAGGCGTCGCAAGGCCACTCACCGCAGGCCGTCTTCTCTGGTTTGGCTTCAAATACCCCCTACTCTCACTCAAAGTAATTCTTATGATCCACTGGCAAGCTATAAAACTGTGGCTCCGAAAAACTCCTTACTTTCCAAAAGCAAAAAACAAGCATTTCCAAACCGAGGTGCTTCGTCCCCATTCTTCAATCACTTCTAAAGATGAGTAATTCCAAACTCCCAATCAAATACGGCCTACCGGAAAGACTGGTAGTCGGCCTCTTGAACAAACTAACAAAAGGCCACCTCAAAATCACCTACACCGACGGTTCATCGCGTCACTTCGGAAATCCAGATGAACCAGTCAGCGCAGCTGTAACAATTAATAACGATGATGAATTCTTTAGACGTTGCGCCTACTACGGAAATGTTGGAATGGGCGAGGCCTACACTGATGGCATTTGGGATACTCCCGACATTCGCGCTGTCATCAGCTGGTTTATCCTCAACATGCAAGCTTTACAGGGAGCCGACACCTCTTCCGATAAACTTCCGGGTGTTGGATTACTAAAAATCTTCAATTGGTTCCGCCACCTTCGCCGAGCAAACACGGTTGACAATAGCCGCCAAAATATCTCCGAACACTACGATCTGGGGAACGAGTTCTATTCCCTCTGGCTCGACGCTACCATGACCTACTCCTGTGCTAAGTTTCAGGATCCCAATGTTGACTTTGAGAAAGCGCAAACAGCAAAGTATGAAGCCCTTTGTCACAAGCTCAAACTAAAATCAACTGATCATGTCTTGGAGATTGGATGCGGCTGGGGAGGCTTCGGAACTTATGCTTCGAAAACTTATGGCTGCAAGGTGACCGGGGTTACCATCTCCGAAGAGCAAGCCAAGTTTGCGCGCGAACGAGTAAAACGTGAGGGAATTGAAGACAAGTTTGAAATTCTCATACAAGACTACCGCCACATCAAAGGTCAGTTCGATAAAATCGTCTCGATCGAAATGATCGAAGCTGTTGGCGATCGTTTCCACCAATCTTTCTTTGCCAAATGTCATGAAGTTTTGGCACCAAATGGAATCTTCGCGCTACAAATGATCACAGTTCCAGACAATCGATACAAGAGTCTGACTAAAGGGGTGGACTGGATTCAAAAGGTTATTTTCCCAGGTTCCCTTCTCCTTAGTGTTGGTCGAGTCAATGAAGTTCTGCTCAAGACAAGCGATCTCTTCTTGCATGACCTAGAAGATTTTGGTGCCTTCTACGTCCATACACTTGAAAAGTGGCATGAACGATTCAACGCGGCGAAAGACTCTCTCTTAAAACTTGGGTTCGACGACCGGTTTATGAGAACTTGGAACTATTATTTGAAATATTGCCAAGCTGGCTTTGCAACTCGCAATATCTCCGTTGTCCAGGCAATCTACACCCGCCCAAATAATCCGGCCTTAATGTCATGACTGACGTTGGGGACAGCCGGGACCCTTGGTGGAAGCGCTGGTTTATCCATCCAATCCTAAAACAACTGACACAAGGCATCAGCGCTGACAAGCTGGCGTGGACCATCGCGATTGGTTGTGCTGCCGGAATCTTCCCGGTGATGGGGACGACTTCTATTGTCTGTTTCTTCGCAGCTGCCTACCTAAGGCTCAATCAACCAGTAATTCAAGTCGTATGCCATACTCTCTGGGCCGCTCACCTTGCTTTAATTTTACCTTTCATCAAAATGGGTCAATGGATTCAGGGAGATCAGCCCATCGAGGGCTCCATTCCCACTCTTCTCAAAGAATTCTTCACTAGTCCCTGGCAGTTCGCACAAGACTATTGGTTACCGGCTTTACAGGGTATCTTCGCTTGGTTTCTCGTTTCCATCCCCTTGATTATCATCGTTCGCTCTATCACGTTACCGTTTTTAAGAGCCGCCGCCTCCCGAATGGAACGCAAAAAGACCGCTACTGCATGAACGATTTTACAATCCTAGGAATTATCGCTGTCCTTGTGGTCCTCGACTTTATGGGTGGGTGGTGGTTTGGCAGAAAGATTAACAACTACTCGCTGGTTGATGCGTTGTGGGCTTTTTGGATTGGACTCGCAGGCGTAATTTACTCGACTTTTGGAACTGGCGATTTTGAAAAGCGTTTTGCCTCGGGAATAGTTGCCGCAATTTGGGGATTTCGGTTGGCCTATCATTTACAGAAGCGCATTCGCATTCATCACCCTGAAGAAGACTCACGATATCAGAAACTTCGCGAGGTCTGGAAGGGCCGCGTCTCCTCCGCCTTCTTTTGGTTTTTCCAAACTCAAGCCCTTTCGGTCCTTCTTCTGTCGCTCCCCTATTTTTTGATTGCCCGTGACTCATCACCCTGGGGCGTGATTGAATCAATTGGTTTCACCGTGGCCATCATCGGGATCTCTGGAGAAACCCTTGCTGACTACCAGATAACAAAGTTTAAATCACACGATAATTGTCCATCATCGGTCTGCCGGAATGGGCTTTGGAAATATTCTCGCCATCCGAATTACTTTTTTGAAATGGTAATTTGGATTGGAATCTATGTTTTCGCCTGTGGATCGGCATGGGGGTGGACTACCTTTTTCGCACCCGTAACGATCACTTTTCTTTTACTGAGAGTCACCGGAATCCCGCCAACTGAGAAATCTGCACTCAAAAGAAAAAAAGACGCTTATCGCGAATATCAACGTACCACTAGCTCCTTTATTCCACTCCCTCCAAAATCATGATTAATATCGACGATCTTCTTGCCAAAGACATTATCCCCGACTCGCTGATCCGGGTCGGAATCCGATCAAGACTAAAAGAAACTCTAAAGCCTTTTGAAAAACTAGATTGTGAAGATCGACAAGCAGCCCTCATGAGGCACATTGACGAACTCAGGAAGAGTCCACTAGCGATCGCTACCGACGAAGCGAACGAACAACACTATGAGTTACCCACCGAATTTTTTCGTAAAGTTTTAGGGCCCCATATGAAATACAGTTCCGGGTACTGGGATGCCACTACCGCAGACATTGAGACCTCCGAAGCTCGCATGCTCGGACTCACCTGCAAAAGGGCGGAGCTCGAAAACGGACATCGTATTCTAGAACTTGGTTGCGGATGGGGATCACTCACCCTTTGGATGGCCAAGGAGTATCCAGACGCTCAAATCACAGCCATTTCGAATTCAAAAACACAGAAAAAATACATTGATTCCCAGGCTACCGAACGAGGCCTTACCAATATTGAGGTCAAAACGGTCAATATGATTGCTTATGAAGGTGAGGGGGCAAGTACCTTTGATCGCGTGGTCTCGGTAGAGATGTTCGAGCACATGAAGAACTATGAAAAATTGCTAAGCCGAATTTCACAGTGGCTAAAGCCTGAGGGAAAACTCTTTGTTCATATCTTCACACATCGTGAATACGCCTACCACTACGAGGCGAAGGATGAGAGCGACTGGATGGCTCGTTATTTTTTTACGGGCGGGCAAATGCCATCTGATGATCTTCTTCTCTATTTTCAAGACAAACTCTCCATCGAGAACCATTGGCAAGTAAGCGGAGAGCACTACCAGAAAACATCGGAAGCATGGCTTACGCGGATGGACGAAGCCAGCGATGTTCTTAAACCTCTTATCGCTGAAACCTACGGTAAAGAAGATGCCAAACAATGGTGGGTTTGGTGGAGATGCTTCTTCATGGCATGTGCCGAACTCTGGGGCTTCCAGGGAGGCAGGGAATGGATCGTCTCACACTACCGCTTCACAAACTCTAAATAGCCTAGGAGATCTCCGGACGGGGTACTGGAATCGCTTCGCAAGCCTCGCGCCAATTCTCAAAATTCCAGCGATTGGGAAATCCGGTGCATTGGAAAGGTTTCACGGATTGCAGTCGACAATCAGCGCCATCAAGCATGATGCATTCGGTTGTTCCCTCTTTATCAATCAAGGACAGACCCTGGCGATTGTCACGCAAACGGGTAAATTCCTTCACAAATTGATAGAGGGGAATTTCAAGAAACTCGGCAATTCTTTCGACCTCACCATCACCAAGGACAACATCACCTTCCCACTTGCAACAGTTCGTACAGCGCTGGCATTGATACCAAACATCTTCCTCTCTATCCGCCATTTCAAGTCAAACTATCGCCCAAGCATGCTACGGCGATACACATCGACCGCCTTAAGAAAGCCCTGCCACTTCGAACCTGGACGGCCATTGGAAAGGAGGAAATGGGGACAATTTTTATTAGGTGGGTTCTTACCGCGTCGAGGCCACTTGTAGTGTGGAACAACTCGTGAAACTGGAAGATCGTATTTCACGCAAAGCCATGCCGCCAATTTTGCTGTACGCTCAAGAGTTCGACTTCGGCTATTACCAGGGTTTTCGCACATCTCAATCCCGATACTGTAGCGGTTTCCGGGACCATCAAAGTCCGCATGATTTCCACGCTCGTTCGTGGGAAGGTGCTGAACTGCGAGATCCTCATCTACAGTATAATGCCAGGAAAGCCGGCCGAGAGCTCCATTTTTTAGAGCCTTCGAATGGCGAAGCGCGTCAGCACCACTTTTCCAATTTTGCGTCGAGTGAATCGTGATATAACGCGGAGTCATTTTCTTGCGAGATCTCCCGCGAGCTTTGTATGAAAGATAATCCTTTTTGACTTTCACCTGCCGATAAACCGAGGATGGACTCATTGAAGTCATCGCGGATGAAGGTGAGCTGCGAATCATCGGATTTCCACTCAGCGAAGCAGTGGATGGCCCAGTCGAATTCACAGTGCGACCGTATTGCTGTCTCCATGTATCAGCCCGTGTATCACTTCCCTTGTTTTGAATCCCGGAGTAAGGATTACGCCCCGACGACGCATAGGGAGTATATGCATCACCAACACTAACAACGGGAGGGTCTGCGGAACACGCTACAAATAAGCCAATAGCTAGGCCTAAGAGCGACAACCAAAGTGATCTCCTTCGCATGATTTAAAAGTAATAGCAGCTTAATTAGTCGAATAAAAGTCCATGTTTTTAAAAAGCTGATTTTGTTTCCACTCCTCTGCATGCCTTCAAATCCAGACTCGAAATCGATTATTAGCACAGAAATAAAACCTTTCTTCTATTCCATAGAACAACTCTGGCCCGGTGAGCCAGAAGAGTCCTATTTTTCCGCTGGTCATTTCTTTCCCAAACAACGAAAAAACCGAGGGGAGAACTCTATCATTCATGAAACCACGAATAATTGTCGCGCAGACCAATTCCTGCACTCAACTTAAGCTAGACTTTATCGAACATGATGGACGGTTCTTTTTGGAGTGCGAGGGACGCCAGGTCGATGGCAGCCAACAAGGATTTGCGACAAGGAAACTAATTAAATTGATGAGCCTTCCCTTTCGACCTGCACGCCAACCAAGAATTGTCATTCTCGGATTGGGACTCGGGCATGCCGTTGCAGCAGCTCGTGAATCTTTACCTCAGGAAAAAGCTTCTTTTGTAATTCTTCCGGAAGCCATAGAGCTCGCGGATTTGATCTCAAAAAACTTAACAATCGATCCACTTGATGACGAGAGGATACATCTTGACAACCTCGATCCATTCACATTACTCCCAGCAGAATACTCGGCCAGTCAGGGTATATTCGCTGATCTAGATCACCTTGAAGCTCTGTCCCCGAAAAATTGGGCGATCACTTCTCCTAATGTCCTTGGAAATTTTCAAGAACGACTCAAGACTGGGGGCCTCCTGGGGCTCATAGCAAACAGGCCCGTAACGGGTCTTGAAAAACAACTTCGGAAGTCCGGATTTGAGGTGACCACAGATTTTGCTCCATCTTCAGAGAAATCGAAAAAAAACCGAACTCTTTACCTCGCTCGCAAGGGGTTCTATCGAAGCAAACATTAAGAATGAATTTTCCAATGAAATTAACTTACTACCTCCTTCTTCCTGCTCTTTTTCTTCTAAACTCCTCTGGCCGAGAGGTAACGATCAAGTCTCAAACTCTGGAGACAACCCTAGAGTTTGAAGCTACTTTTATTCCTGAACAACCGATCGTTTTTAAAATCGAACCAAACCAATGGTCGCAGTTCATCATTTCCGAGCTCGTCCAGCATGGCACAAGTGTAAAAAAGGATCAGGTTATCATCGCCTTCGAAGCTGAGAACTATCAGCGCCACCTTGCGGAAACAAAAGAAGATGCCAAAGTCCGTGCAATAGCTCTGGCCAAAGCGGAACGACAGCTCGCTGATCTTAAGACCAACACTCCACGCCTACTTGAAGGATTAAAATTGGCTCATGACCGGGCTAAGGAGGCCCTTGATTACTTCACCTCGACTGGCAAAGCGCTTCAAGAAGAAGAAGCCATCGAAAGTCTTAAGCGCTCTCAACGAAGCCTGAGTTACCAGGAAGAAGAACTAAAACAGCTCCTTAAAATGTATAAGGAAGATGGGATCACTGAAGAAACCGAAGAAATTATTCTTAAACGCCAGCGTGCTTCAGTGAAGAGTGCCGAATTTTCAGTCAAAAAGGCCGAGCTAACTTCAAAATGGGCTTTAGAAAAAACTATTCCAAGACAAGCTGTTGATTTAAAACGGACGTATGCTGATGCACTCTTAGCCTATGAAACTGGCATCGTTAATCTGCCTAGGGCTCTCGAGGAGGAGACACTCGCTTTCACCAAAACTCAAAGATCCCATACCAAGTTAGATCAAGATCAACGTGAACTAATTGACGATGGAAAGCTCATGAATCTGAAGGCACCAACAGACGGCACTATTTATCACGGAAAGATTGACGAAAATTCCTGGTCGATTGAGGGAACCTCAAAATACCTTTTCAAATCAGGATCTGTACCAGCGAACACCGTCTTCATGTCTTTCATACCGACCACAAGCACTCTTACCCTCCAAGGGGCCATCTCACAAAAAGAAGTTCTAAAGCTACCTAGGGAGGCTAAGGGAACTGCCTCAGTCGAGGGTCTAGAAGAGTCCAATTTCCCTGTGACTCTCACCCAGATCGATGGTGCACCCAACACCTCTGGTCAATACGGCTTAGGACTCAGTGTCGAACTTCCTAAGGACTCTTCTATTGTCACGGGAATGAAGGGTAAGGTTCGGCTAGTCACTTATCGTAAAGAAAACGCTATCAGTATTCCGCCAAATGCCATTGTCAGAGATAGTGAGAAAACGACCGTAAAACTAAAAATGGCTGACGGTAAGCACGAAACCCGCGAAGTTAAAACTGGTCGGAGTGTGAACGGGAACATCGAAATCTTGGAAGGCCTAGAAGCTGATCAAGTCATTTTTATTCCCGGAGACACCGATCCACTCTCCAAGGATAGTGTCGAATAAAACGAGCCCACTTTAATACCATGCGGCTTCTACTCATCGCTTCGACTTTCTTGGTTTTCCAGGTCGGCGCTCAAAGCTTGGCGAAGCTTGGACCACTCCCTTCAATTGAGGTCTTAAAAGAAGGTGAACTGGAGGCCTCAATTAAGCGAGGTGTTGATTATCTTATCGGCAAACAAAACAAGGATGGCTCATGGGGTGGCCCTACTCGCACGAAAGGGCTAAATATTTACGCACCAGTCCCCGATTCACATCTCGCCTTCCGAACAGGTGCATCAACCCTTGCTCTCAGCGGATTACTAGACAGTGGAGATCGGCGACCAGAGGTCGTTGCTGCCATCAAAAAAGCCGAAGCGTGGCTTTTCAAAAAACTGCCAAAACTAAGACATCTCGATCCAACAACAACTTATAATGTCTGGGGGCATGCTTACGGGCTCCGCGCGATTGCCGACCTATACGTTTACCGAACTGGCGACGAAGCCAAACTCTCCCGACTTAAACAACTCGCCGCCAAGCAAATTGAAATGCTCATTAAAACTGAGGATATAAATGGTGGATGGGGATACCTAGATTTTGATAACCACACAGCCCATTTCTCAGGCATCCCAACTTCGTTTACTACTGCAACCGTGCTCCTTGGTATGAAAGATGCAGAAAAAACTTTTGGACTTTTGATTCCCGAGAGAGAAATCAAACGTGGACTTGTTTCAATCAACAAGCAACGAACACCGGATTGGTCATTTGTTTACTCTTACGACCACCGTTATCGTCCAAGATACGGGATAAATCGTCCCGCGGGTTCATTGGGACGTTCACAGGTCTGCATGGCTGCGATGCGGAAATTTGGGGATAAGCGAATCACCAACGAACTTCTTGAACACTGGCTTCATCGACTTTGTCTCCGAGAAGGTTGGTTTGATATTGGCCGAAAACGACCTATTCCCCACGAGACCCACTTCTCGATCTCTGGTTACTTTTACTACTACGGATTTTACTACGCGACCGAGTGCCTTCAAATGCTCCCCGATGATCGTCAAAAAATATATATCCCTCACCTCGCGCGGCACATCATGAGCAAACAGGAAAAAGATGGTTCTTGGTGGGACTACCCGCTTTACGACTACCACCAACCATATGGGACAGGTTACGCGCTAACCACGTTGTCAAGATTACGGTCGAAGTAGGCTAAAACCTAACTCCTAACGCACTGCAATATCATCATCCGTCCAGTGCTCACCATCAGCACCCGCGGAGCGGTATTCAATCTGAAGGCCGCTCAAGCGATGGAAAAAGACTGGGGTTCCATTTCGATCCAGTAAACCGATATTGGGCTTAATAAGTGGATGTTGAGCTGGAATCCAGGCAAGGTTCTCCGGATTCTCACCTTGTAAAAATTTCACGATCTCAGGATTCCCGGGCAGATGAAAGGTATCAAAATTTTTCATGAGCGACTGACAGTTGATCACGACATCGCGAAGCGCTTCTAAATCACGCTTAATATCGCCATCCAACTTTCCATATTCACGAGTGAAAGGGTTTTCACCTAAAAAACGGACTCCCTCCGACTCCTCCGCAAGTTCGGCAATCATTTCTGTCCTCTGGACAATTTCAACCTCTTGAGATGTTGTCTTAACGAGACCTGATAAAATTATAAAACCAAGAATCAATAAGAGAATAACTGCAATAATAGTCCTCATCCGCCCATTTTCATGAAACCCAGTGGCGGTCCATCTTCAACAACATCATGGAAGTTAGATAAATTCGGGACAACTAAATCCCTCACATTAGTTGCAGAAACGCCCATCCAAAGTGCCAGATCAGCAACATATTGGTCAACTGATGTAGTGGGTATAAATCGCCCACGCCCGGTATCAAGATCATTGCCGAGATCCAGTGATGGATAATCACCAAAGAACTTGCCGCCATCAACACAACCACCCACAACAAACTGGTGCCCCCCCCAAGCATGGTCAGTACCATTGCCATTTGGCGTTAAAGTCCGACCAAAATCGGAGGCCGTAAAGAGAGCAACTTGGTTCTCCAATTCTAAATCGACCATGGCTTGATAGAATTGGCCCACTGCCTCACTCACCTGCCCAAGCATCGCCGGATGGTCATACAAGCCATTATGATGATCCCAGCCCCCAAGCTCGACAAAGAAAGTCTGCCGCCTTTTAGACAGCGCTCCCCGAGCGGAAATTGTTTCTGCAACGGCCTTCAATTGCACAGCTAAAGAATTCGATGTATTAAATTCCGTTATGATAGGATCCTGAGAATCTAGCGCTGCTCTGTATTCAGCACTGGCAGCAATTGCCGCCTTTTTTGAAGTGGCGAATGACCTTTCGAAGGCATTTTGGTACTGAGCATCAAGAATTGATTCCTGAGCCGCCCTCTTATGTCGGTAGACCCATCGGTTCCAAAGACGAATCTCGGGAACACTCGAAGCGCTTCTCGAAAGGACCGATGTTGAACCGCCGCTTTGAAAAAGATTCGTCCCTGCAAGAGAGACATTCATGGAAACCTGACTCTCGCCATTCAGGTCATCTAGAAGATCTGCCAAGCGCCCTCCCCAGCCATTGAGTGGCGAACGATTTGTGGGAAGACCCGACTGCCAGTGAAGCTGTTGGTCGGAATGCGAATAAAGCCCGAGAGGCAAATTCGCTGATTGATTTTGAATCCCAAGCTTAGTAATCGGCTCAACAAGGGTTCCGACATTAGTTATAAAAGATGCTTTTCCCGAATCAAACAGAGCTTTGAGCGCAGGCATTTCTATGTTCAAACCAAGCATTCGACCATCAGGGGAAGGCAGAGCATCTCCGATTGGAGTGAAATCGGTCTCCGGAAGAGCCACATCACCACGTGCCGCCAGATATTCGGGATAACCTTGTGAAGCGTCAACCGGCGCCAACATGTTGAAGGAGTCATTCCCACCCGCTAGAAAAACACAAACAAGGGCTTTATAGTCTTCTCCATCATCAGTATCGGCAGCTGCTAGCGATCCAGTAAGCCGCAAATTGATCAGCGAAGAAAGAAGAGAAGCCGATCCAATTGCCGAACAACTTGCCTGCCCAAGAAACCCTCGGCGATTAACGCGACCGTATTGCTGCCTATTTTTCATCAATTCAAAACGATACATTCCATCGATTGGCTCACTAGGTAGATCGCTGTTCGAACCTTCTCTAAGTCAGTGAGCTCATTTTTCACGGCGTTCAAAATCGTAAGCTTTGTTTCAGCCTTAAGCCGCCCTCCAGTCATGAGAAGATCTACCCTACTCACCAAAGCACTTGGTTCACTGACAAGTGCCAACTCTCTCGTGAAGTCAAAACGTCCAGAAACTCCTGACTCTTCTACCGACGCCGCAAATCGAGAATCTGATCGCAGCATCTGTGACAACGACGCGAGTTGAAGTTCCGGGCTGACCATTCCAGCTTCGCGGAACTCCCCCTCCGGAGCAAAGTCCGGAAGGTAGAAGTTAAATACGCTTGGCGCAAGCATAGGAAACTGACCAAAGTCATCGTTGAGTAACGGCTGGTTAGTCGAATATTTGCCACTTTCAGAAACAAGATTAAATGCTCTCGCTAAGCTTGCATATCGGATGATTGGCTCACGAACTTTTCCTTGGAATTGATCACGATCCCCACCACTAAGGACCTCAGGATCGAGTAAGATCGCTTTGATCACCTCCCCCAAATCAGCCGATTCGCCGGTGGAATCGTCCACCCAAACTCTTGAGACTCGAGCTAAATAGGCTGCTGACGGATTGGAGCTAGTAAAACGTTGGATCAGAAGCCTGCTCAAAAATGGTGGAACTGAAGGGTGTGCCACCAAGGCATCCAACGCTGCTTGAACCTCTTCCTCCCCTGTTTGATTACCATCCAATTCCACCCCATTGATGATTGATTTAGGACCGGGCTCATGTTCCTCGTCCCAAACCTTCATGTTATACAAATAGTCATTCCCTCGAGCCACGTCATGAAAACTTGTCGCAGCCCTTCCGTTATTGGTGGTTGAATGACTCATCCCGGTAAACACCTTGGCCATCTCAGTAATTAATTGATTATCGTAGGTTGGGATAAAGTTTCCTTCCTGATCCAGCTTACGCGAGCCATCCAAATTCAGCTCCCATAACCCAATCGTAAAAAGCTGCATAATTTCACGTGCAAAGTTTTCGTCAGGGAAACGTGTTGGGTTTACTGGGTCATCAGACTTTCGGTTATTTAAATGAGACAAATAAAAGCCCATTGCTGGACTGTAGGTTACTTTTTCGAGAACATTTCTATAAGAACCGAAAGCCTCTGTCGTGAAAATATCGTAATAGCGAGCTTGGATGAGGTAGTTGTCGCCGATCACACTTCCGCCCTGAAAGTTTACCACAAGAATTTGGCTGAGCGCGTAGGCAATTCTCTGCCTCAACTGATCAGGCGCAACATTTGCAGATCGCCACCAACCATCACGTCCTCTCGAACTATTAATAGGGAGAGCATTCCTTGCTATGGAAGTCTGCAGGCGAGTTGTCGGAATAGTCGCTTGGTTATCTATCCAACCAGTTAACCCCATTGACATGACTTCCTCGATTGATTCATCGGTAGGGCCAAAACTTGCCCGCAGCAAAAATCGAGCAGCCTCCTCTTTACTCGGCAGCCTTCTATCGATTTGTGTTCCATTGCTTAAGAGCACGCCACCTTCAGATTCGAGAGCACGAAGAGCGTTCACAAAGTCACCTTCGCCAGAACCATCAACGCCAGCTGCACTTTCATCGCTAGTTCCCATTAGAACTTCCTCCCAAGCACTCAAGCCATCTCCATCCATATCGATATCAGAGGACACAAGGCGAAAAACACCACCATCTAGGCGGTCCAATGTGACCGATTGAACTGCTGCGGCACTTAAAGGGAGAATCAAGGCAGCTTCACTCCAACCATTGACAGTTGGATCCCAACGCTCAATACGATAGCTTTTTCCCGCCTCAGCTGACCAAGAAAATCGAACTTCGGCCTCACCTAAATCTGGATGTTCAAGGGCTAAAAGACTCGTCGGGTCATGTGGGTCTGTCCCCGCGATTCCTTCAGCCTGATTTGAGATACCATCGTTATCAGAATCAAAATCTTCGACAACTGTTGCTCCGTATTGAAGCTCCCAAATATCCGATACCCCGTTCCCATTGAAATCGACCAAACCGAACAGAATCGAAGGGAATGAAAACGTCGCTACTAAAACTATCAGGACTTTCATCTAGCTCTTAAGAGATAACCCAATGAAGATGATAAACCGATGAGAAAATCATCTATAGGTGGTATTTTTATTACCTGTATTTCCAAGGGGTAAAAGGTTTCTAATGTCTTTGGGAGATTATCACATACTTATTGGCAAATTCAAATTCATCGTAAGTTCACCCCTAAAACAGATCTCACTTAAAAGAAGCTCTTGCACCAATCCTCCTGCTACCCTCTAATCTCAGCGCCTTGACGAACGCCATCCTTGCACTTGAAGACGGTCGCACCTTTCACGGTCGTGCCTTTGGTCACTCTGGAACAACCTCCGGAGAGATCTGCTTTAATACCTCAATGACAGGGTACCAGGAGATCATCACCGACCCCTCTTACCGTGGACAAATCGTAACAATGACCTATCCCCTTCAAGGGAATTATGGAATCAACACCGACGATTCCGAATCAGCTTCACCCCACGTCCGTGGGTTCGTGATTGGCGAACTTTGCGAAACCCCCTCTTCTTGGCGCTCGCAGCAATCCTTAGCAGACTATTTCAAAGAGCATCAAATCATTGGTATCGAAGATATCGATACGCGCGCCCTCACGAAACACCTCCGTGATAAGGGAGCAATGCGAGCCGTTATTAGCACTGAACTCTCCGAAGAAGATGCAATCAAAGCGGCCAACGAAGCTCCACCCATGGAGGGTAGCGATTTTGTCAAAGAAGTTTCGACAGAAGAACCCTATCTTTGGGAAGGTGAATCCCGGCTTTGGACTATTCCAAGCGTCACCACAAAACAGGAAACCAATTACATCGACCTTCCTCCAGTTAAACACCGTATCGTTGCTTACGATTTTGGCATAAAGTACAACATTCTACGCTCACTCCGACAATCTGGCTTCAAGGTTGAGGTCGTCAATTCCCGAACACCTGCAAGTGAAGTTCTCGCAAAGAATCCCGACGGAGTCTTTCTGTCAAACGGACCAGGTGATCCAGCCGCACTTACCTATATCCATAAGGAAGTAAAACAACTCATCGGACAAGTCCCTGTTTTTGGAATATGCCTAGGACATCAAATTCTGACCCACTGTTTCGGTGGCACCACCTACAAACTCAAATTTGGCCATCGTGGAGGAAACCATCCTGTCAAAGACCTCCGGACTGGTAGCGTAGCGATAACTGCACAAAACCATGGATTTGCAACGGACGACAAATCACTACCCGATTTCGTCGAGGTTACCCATATTAACCTCAACGATCAAACAGTAGAAGGCATGCGGAGCACCAAAGATCCCGTTTTCTCGGTCCAACATCACCCAGAGGCCGCTCCTGGCCCTAATGATGACAAAGGGTTTTTCGATGAATTTATCGAACTTATCGAATCCTCGAACTAACTACTTTAAAAAATGAATACCATCATTTGCGGCCTCCAGTGGGGCGACGAAGGAAAAGGCAAAATAGTAGATTTCCTAACTGAAGATGCTGACCTTGTAGTTCGTGGGCAAGGCGGAAACAACGCTGGTCATACCGTAATTGCAAAGGGCAAAAAATATATCCTCCACCTAATCCCTTCCGGAATTCTCTGGGACAAACAATGCGTCATTGGTAATGGGGTGGTCATGGATCCAGTCGGCCTATGCAAGGAGATTGAGGGCCTAGAAGCTGAAGGAATTGTCATTAGCCCTGAGAAACTTCTGATATCGGACCGCGCTCACGTAGTCCTTCCATATCATCGCGAGCTTGATGCTGCTCGCGAGATTTCGCTTGGCGATAAAAAGATTGGCACAACCAAGCGGGGTATCGGCCCCACCTACGCCGATAAAGCAAACCGGATTGGCCTTCGTTTAGCTGACTTTCGCGATCCAGACAAAGCCAAGAAACTGATCTCCACTCGACTCGAGGAAGCGAACCGAACCCTCGCCCATTTTGATCTTCCCACCTTCCAGACTGAAGATGTCTTCCATCAAGTCGAGGGAGCAATTGATCGTCTGCGACCTCACTTTGCTAACGTCATACCCATCGTCCATACCTCATGGAAAAAAGGCGAAACCGTTCTCTTCGAGGGCGCGCAAGGCACTTTCCTCGATATAGATTTTGGGACTTATCCATTTGTCACCTCGTCCAACACCACCTCCGGCGGGGCTTGTACTGGCTCAGGAATGCCACCGCACGCGATCGACCGGGTCGTTGGAGTTTGCAAAGCCTACACGACCCGTGTTGGCTCAGGCCCTTTTCCTGCGCAAAATGACGAAATCGCCGAATTCTTTCATTCTCGCGGCTTAGAGTTTGGCGCCACCACGGGACGTCCTCGTCGATGTGGATGGCTTGACACCGTCCTTATTCGCTACGCTGTTATGGTTAACGGCGTCACCGATCTCGCCGTCACTATTCTTGATGGACTCGATGACCGCAAGACCATCAAAATTTGCGTTGGCTACAACATCAACGGAGAGATTCACGAATTTCCACCAGCCGAACGTGATCACTGGAATGATATTCTTCCAATTTACCAAGAGGTCCCGGGTTGGCGAGAATCCACAACTGCGTGCCGCTCATACGATGATCTCCCTCAACTAGCCAAAGACTATCTGGCCCGTATCGAGGAACTCACCGGCGCTCCAGTCTCATACGTGGGGGTTGGGCCCGACCGGGAACAAACCATCATCCGTTAGTTCAACATCATGGGCAACGCCCCACTAAATTCAGTTCCAAGACATGTCGCCGTGATTATGGATGGTAACGGACGTTGGGCTGAAGGGCGGGGCCTACCTCGGAAGGCCGGACACCGAGCTGGCGCGGAATCTGCCCGGGAGGCGGTTGACGCCTGCCTAGAGAAAGGAATTGAATTCCTAACTCTTTACGCGTTTTCCTCGGAAAACTGGAACCGTCCTCAAAAGGAGATTGATTCACTTATGAAGCTCCTTGAGCAATTTCTGAAAACGAAAGGGAAAGAGTTCCGCAAAAAAAATGTCCGTCTCAAGACGATAGGCCGGACCCACCTCCTTCCGGACTCATGCCGGCAGGAGCTAGCTAAAGTCATCAAAGAAACATCTTCCAATACTAAACTGACCGTAGTTCTGGCCCTTTCTTACGGCAGTCGAGAGGAAATTACTGACGCTACAAGGCGTATTGCTGAAAAAGCTTCACAGGGAGAAATTGATCCAAAGCAAATCCATGAAAACACAATAGTGGAACATCTCGACACATCTGAATTCCCAGATCCTGACTTCCTGATTCGCACTTCTGGCGAGTTACGACTCTCGAATTTTCTTCTCTGGCAGCTGAGCTACGCCGAGATTTTTATCACCGAAAAGAATTGGCCGGATTTTAGAAAGTCCGATTTTCATGAAGCTCTCGAAATTTATTCTCGTAGACGAAGGCGCTTCGGTAGACTCTAAACACGTAGATTAGTTGTGAGCAAGGAACCAGAACATCACCTTTTACTTGTCGATCAGGACCTAGACTACCTCGACTGGGCCTCAAAACATCTCTGTGCTGAGGGCCTCAAAATCTTGCGTTGCGATAGCGCTGACAAGGCATTCCAAGTAATCAAGAAGATTCCCATTGATGTCGTAATCTGCGACATCAAACTTGATCCCTTCGATGGGCTTGAATTACTCCAACTCATCCGGGCCTCTTCTCCAGAAACAATCACTATCCTCACTGCGGTCTCGCCCGCAACTAGCCAAATAATAGAAGCCACCCAAAAGGGTGCGCTTGATGTCCTTCGTAAAGAATCGCTAGCATTTGAACTTCGTCAGGTTGTCGAGTCCGCTCTCCAGACTGTCGACCAGCGTCGAGATTTAGGACCGCTTTCAGATCAACGGCCCGGACTTACCGGAAAAACCACGATCATCGGGATTTCTCGGCCTCTACAAGATGTCATGAAGGTCGTTGGACGCGTGGCTCACTCAGATGCTCCCGTCCTTGTCACTGGCGAGAGTGGCACTGGAAAGGAGCTGATTGCTCGCTCAATTCACGCTTACAGTGCACGGCGCAAAAAAGAGATGCTAGTGATCAACTGTGGCGCCATTCCTGAGAATCTTCTTGAATCGGAACTCTTCGGCCACGAAAAAGGCTCATTTACCGGTGCCATCGCTCTTCGAGCTGGGCGCTTTGAAGACTCTCACGAAAGCACGCTTTTCCTAGATGAAATTGGAGATCTCCCCCCGAGCGTTCAAGTAAAGCTTCTTCGAGTCCTCCAGGATGGCACTTTTTCAAGAGTCGGAAGCAACGAGATTCAAAAAACCGACGTCCGCATTGTCACCGCAACAAACAAAAACCTCGCCCAAGAAGTCAGCGAGGGCCGTTTCCGAGAAGATCTTTATTATCGTTTGAATGTGGTTGAAATAGCACTCCCGCCACTTCGTGACCGTCAGGAAGACATCGCAATTCTTGCCGAATTTTTCCTCGATCAGATTGCTCGTAGAAACGGGACAGCCCGCATGCGACTGACCGGAGAAGCTATCGAACACCTCCAGGGACATCGCTGGCCCGGTAATGTTCGTGAACTAGAAAACACAATGACCCGAGCATGCGCTCTTGCTCTAAACGATATTCTATTACCTGAAGACATCCCAATTGGCAGAGGACCCGCCAATACGGGGGGAACTTTAAAAGATGCCCTTGCTCTGATTCTGGAACTCTCCGAAGACAATGAACGAAATGCATTAGATTTCGCCCGAGGTGAGCTTATCCGTCATACCCTAGAACAATGTAATCACGATCTTAAGGAGGCTTCTCGTCTACTTGGCATGACCCAAGCTGACTTGAAAAAAGTTATTCCTACTGCAAAAAATGCCTGATCTTCAAAATCACCCGCTAGTGGCTGACCGACTTGCCCGACTTCGTTCTACCACTTGCCCTCCAAAAGATTTCCGGCACTTTATTTCTGACATTGCCCGGCTGTTAATTTTGCCCGCAACGGCTAATTTAGCCACGAAGGAAAAAGAAATTACGACACCGCTAACTTCCATGATCGGTCAAGAGTTAGAGCGTCCAATTGTGCTTGTTCCCATACTCAGAGCAGGGCTTGGGTTTAGTGAGCCTTTTCTTCAAATGCTTCCTGAAGCAACCGTGGCGCACTATGGGATGAGGCGAAACGAGGAAAGCCTACAACCCGAAGTCTATCTCGAACGAATTCCCGACCATATCGCGGATTCAGAAGTCTTTGTTTTAGACCCGATGCTAGCAACTGGAGGAAGCGCCAAAGCTGCGATCAACGGTCTTAAAGAACGAGGAGCCAAACATCTCCATTTTGTGTGCCTCGTTGCCAGCCCCGAAGGTTTAAAGTCTCTGAAAGAAAGTCATGCCGATGTAAACATCACTTGCGCCGCGATCGACGAGGGTCTCGATCAACAAGGATATATTGTTCCCGGTTTAGGTGACGCCGGCGATCGAATCTTCGGCACCTTATAAGATGGCGCTTTGCCCGACTTAGGCTTATTCTTCCCCCGTGCGATTACTAGGATTCGTCTTCCTCTTCTACTTTTCATCCTCCTTGTTCGGAGCGTGTGTCACTTTGAGCGAGATCCAGCAGTCATCGGAATATCAGGCAGCTAAAAAGTATATCTCCGATTACCTACCCGATCTTGCAATCCCAAGGATTGAAAAAATTTTAGCACGGGAAGATCTTAATGAGAGCGCACGCGCAACCCTTCTCACCCTTCTTGGGGAAGCTCAGATTCGAGCTGGCATACCTGGCATTGCACTCAAAACGCTCGACGATCCGCTTTTGAGAGAATTCAGCCCCGCCCATCTCTGGAGGAGCTACTCACTAGTCAAGATGGGTAGGTATCGGGATGCTATCGGTGAACTCAAAAAAATTGACCGAATCAATATGCGAGACAACGCGGATCTCCAAACTGGAAAACTTTTACTTGCACTCGGTAATCCCAAAGACGCGCAGCCAATATTGACCCCCCTTTTAAAGTCAAAAGACACTTCGATCCAAAAGGAAGCCACGCTTCAACTCATCTCGGTCTCCCTTTCACTGAATCAACTCGATGAAGCAAGCTCCCTCCTCAAAAAGTCAAGGCCTGCTAATCCTGGCGAAGAAAGTCTCATTCGTTATCTAAACGGAAGGCTCCAGCTAGCGAGAGGTGACCGGCTCTCAGCAGTGGGAACATTCCAGACCTTACTCAATGATCCTGAAACTCGAAAAAACCTCCCTGCCGCACTTTACCAAGAATCGACTATAGCTCTTGCCGATAGCCTTTCCCTTGAGGGAAATGAATCCTCAGCAATTGATTCGCTCCTCGAGACCCTCAACAAGAATCCGGCCCCCACGAACTTGGAAGCTATTTTTGCACGCTTGAGAATTTGGGCCGATAAGACTGACTCTGCCGCACTCATTTTGAATATTTCAAAATGGACTCCTCCTCTACCAGTATCCCTCGAAAACCCCTTGGTTAAAGATTTCAATTCCGCTCAAACCATCACTCCCACTCTTCTCAACGCCATTCCTGGCACCACCTTGCCTGACCTGAGGAGCCTTTACTCACTTTCATTTCTCGTGAGTATTCAACTTCAATCTGACGACCCTGCGCAGAGAAGGGAGGGTCGAAAAAGAGCCGCACAACTTCAACTCATCTGCCCAAGTGGCTCAGCATTAGTAAACCGCTCATTACTCGAACTTGGTGTTGTCAAATTTAAAGAGAATAATTTTGAACAAGCACTAGCCATCTTTTCTCTGCTCGATGATGAAAAAGCTGCACTTGCAACCAAAGGCTATGCCAAAGCTCTCTCAGCAAAAGCAGCATTCGCCATCGAAGAACGGACTAAGGCGAGCCAACTCTTCCTTGAAGCCGAGGAAATTGCTCGGGAAATCAAAAGAGATGATCTTGGTTCACTTGCGGCTTTGAATGCCGGGATAACACTACTGACCTCGACGCGTTCAAAGGAGATCGATGAAATTACACGCAACCTCGACAGCCCGGAAGCCCGCTCATTTCTCGTTCTAGAACGTGGCTTGTTTCTTTCTTCAAAAAGAGACATCGAAGCCCGGGACCTTCTCATAAGCTTCCTTAAAAATTTCCCCGACAATCCCCGTAGACCCGAAGCTGCTCTAGCTCTTGCAGAAAGCGCAATCTTCAGCGTGCCTTTCGATCGCGAACTTTCTCATAAAAACATCACCCCTCTTAAATTCGACATCAAGAGTAACCCTGATCTCGAAGCGAGACGAGTTCTCGTATTGCTCGCTTTAAACAAAGGGATACAGCAAGCTCAGGAATTTCTAACTAAGGCTCCTTCTCATCCATTAGCCCCCCGAGTCCTCTTTCAACTTGGGCAGACCTATCGCAAACCCTCGGAAGAAAGGGATAAGGAAATTGGTAAAGCAAACTACCAATTTGAGCTTCTTATCGAAAAATATCCAGCAAGCGAATTCACAGACCCAGCCCGCTACTACAGTGCTCTGACATCTACCGCTCTCAAAACCGACTCAGCGGACAAGAATGCTATTCTTCGATTTCGGGAACTGATCAATAAAAAAGGAGTCCTTGCTAATGAAGCCGCCATCAATCTCTGCAGTCTTTTAATCGCCCGGAACCAACAAGAACGGGCGCTGGGAGAAATTGTAACTTTTCTTAAAAATGAAAATAATTCCGAAAGCGATCAACGACGTTTTCTCATTCTTGGTGCTGATGCCTCTAACCAAATCGGGCAACATGAGATTGCTTTAGAATTTTACGATAGACTTTTCAAACTTAAAAACCTACCGGCTTCCACCCAAAATCGAGCCCATTATATTAGCGGACAAGCCCTTGAAAAACTAGGCAAGAATGCGCAAGCCCTCGAATCCTACTTTCGAGTGATTAATCGTGATTTCTCTCCCCAATCCACTTCTTCTCTCGAATGGAAATGGTATGATAAATGTGGTATTGAGGGAGCCCTTTCCCTTCTGGAAAGAGAAAAACGGTGGGAGGCTGCTATTGAACTTGCTGAACAAATTGGGAGGAGTGGAAGCCCGCGCGCGGAGGACGCCCGTAAGATAGCCGAACGCATCGGCCTCGAACATTTCATCTATCGTGGCCGCCAAACGCCTGTTGAAAAAACCTCCCCAAAGAAGTAGCCGTTCGACCCCGTCCACACTTTGTGGACATAAGGTCACCAAAAATACATTTTTTCCTTTAGT